>NZ_JBJJLC010000058.1:0-11133 GCF_045449855.1 Marinobacter alkalisoli
ACCCCACCAGCCCGAAACTCCCAATCACTAGCGCTATCCGCCGCAGCCCAACCCCAAAATGGCAAACCTAAAGCGGCCGAACCACCTCAGCCAACCGCCCGGAGGAAGCCAACTCCATAAACTCATCCCCCAACCGGTCACTCTCGGCAATCGCCTTACGCCAGGACCGCTCTCGCCCTTCATCATCGCCAACGTACTTCTCGAAATCCTTCCGGTCCGGCAGCTTGCGATCCGGCAACGACTCCAGATACTCCGGCGAAGGCGCCACCAGCACCACATCCTGAAGACGAGTCGCATCGCCCCTACGCCAGGGCAGCGTCTTGTCGAACCAGCCCGGCACCACCCTGTCGGTGAAATGCGGGTAAAGAATAATCCCCGGCTGTTCGTAGGGCAGATCCAGGTGATAATCCAGCAGCCCGCCATCGCGGTAGACCCCCTCCGGCGCACCGGGGATATTGCGCACACCGGACATCACCATCGGAATGGACGCCGACGCCAACAGCGCAGGCAGTAAATTGTCACGGGTCAGTGCCACTTCATGGCTGGGAAAATCCACCAGTTTCGACACCGGCGTTTTCAGGCGGGCATCGTGAATGATGCCGCGCTCCATAAAGCGACCCAGGTGACGCCGGCTCACCATGTTGGCACTGATCGCATTCATCAGGCCAAGGCTCAGCCTGCCCCGGGTATCGTGCTCCAGCATGCCCCGGCTGCGCACCACAACCACATTGAGCCGATAGAACGGGTGGTTCAGCAAATAGTCCTCATGGCCGCCCAGCAACTCTTCCAGAAACAGGACACTTTTCCGGCTCACCTCGGCAGTACTCACGCCCTTGGCAAACCGCTGGGAAGTATAAAGGTCAGCCAGGCGTGCCAGCTGGGCCTTGGGATCATCGGTCGAGGCAATGGCCGCAAAGCGCCAGCTGCCAATGGACGAGCCGATCAGCGAACGCTCCTGTGGGACAGCAGGCAACCAGTCTCCGAAAATGGCCTTGTCCAGCCCCGAAATACCCAGGGCCTTGGGGCCGCCGGCGGCGCCGGGAATCACATGGACATCGTCCGCGGACAGTGGCTTGTCGTGCAGTCGCTGCAGGGCTCGGCGACCGGCCCGGATAGTCAATGCGGGCGATCGGGTATGTATGGCTGTCATGACGGCTCCCTCCTGAAAACCCCGGAAGTTTATCGAACTGTCGGGCTACCAGCCAGAGAAGACACCGCCTCAATCCACTTAATCTGCCCCCACCTCGCGACACACCGTGCTAGACTTCCTGAAGTCCGGTCATGGAAGCGGGCTCAATAGAACACAACAGCAGGAGTAGGCTGTGAATCCATTTGCTTCGTCGGACACATTGGCCACCAACCCGACTCTCGCGGTACTGGGCTTCAAACGACAACTGGTCTACCACCTTCATTTCTGGTCGTTCATTGCCGTTGCCCCACTGGTCATGGTGCAGTGGAATCATGACAACTATCTGCTGTCCGCACTGCTGATCCTGTTCTGCATCAATGCCCTGCTGGTCATCGCGCTTCTCCGTTTCCGTAACGTCTATTTCCTGAAAGGGCGCCTGTTTCCATTGCTGGCGGTCATATGCGCCGCCTATTCCACCACCATCAACGGCCATGCCGGCCTCTACTGGGCCTACCCGGCCGCGACTGCCCTGTTCTTCCTGCTGCCGTTACGGGAGGCGGCCGTCTGCAACATCCTGTTTGTCACCGTCATGGCGGTGGTGTCGTTTCTCCAGTTCCCGGAAGCGGATTTCTGGCGTATCACCTTTTCCCTCGGCCTCACCTGCCTGTTTGCGATGATTTTCGCCTGGCTGGTGGGTCGACTTCATGAGGAACTCACGCGCCTGGCAACAACCGATCCGTTGACCGGCTGCCTCAACCGGTCGCAGCTGGCGGATATCCTCAACGGGCAGATCCAGATGCGGGAACGCTATGAGCGGGTCTCCAGCCTGATTTTGTTGGATCTCGACTACTTCAAGACAATCAACGACCAATGGGGGCACCTGGCTGGCGACACAGTGCTGACGGAATTGTCCGTGAGGATGCGCAGGCGTCTGCGGGAGAGTGACCAGCTGTTCCGGATCGGGGGCGAGGAGTTCATGCTGGTATTGCCGGAGACCCGCCAGCGGGACGCCGACACCCTGGCCCAGGAACTGCTCACCTGCATCAGCGCTCGCCCTTTCCTGGATGACATCAGTGTCACGGCCAGTGCCAGTGTGGCGGAAGTCGTCAAGGGTGAAACCTGGTCGGTATGGCTGAACCGGGCCGATCAGGCGCTGTACCTGGCAAAATCCCGGGGCCGTAATCAGGTGGTCAGTGCGCCGAGAACCTTAGATGTCTCCGCCCGCCGCGATGACGATAACACGGCAATGGTCGCCGATAGCGGACACTAACACTGTTTGCGAAAATCCCGATAAGCCGAGAACACATCCCATGGGCTTTCAAAGTGTGGATAGTGGCCGATGTTTCGCAAACTGACGACATCCGCATCCGGCACCAGTTCCCGGTAGCGCCTTGCCATGGCCGCGCCCGACACCGGGTCCGACACGCCGGAAATCAGCCGCATCGGCTGCGTTGCGTTCTGTAACGCGCCCACCCAGCGATTGCGGTGGCAACGCCGCTCTTCCATGAAATGAATCAGGTGGTGCAGGATGCCGCGGCCATTGTTGTAGGTGAGCAGCTGCCAGAAATCGTCCATGTCCTGGTGATCCGGCGGATTGGCCGGCCCCAGTAACCGGCGAAAGTTGCGCTCAAAGGTGCGACGGGTCAGACCACGACTAATCAGGCCGCCCAGGGGGCTGCGCAACAGTTTCTGGATAAGCAGCGGGTTATGGACTTCCGGAAACAGCGCGCCGTTAAGGAAACAGACACTGGCAATGCGGAACGGTAACGAGCCTTCCTGCTCCCTGGCCAGCAGCTCCTGGGTCACGCTGTCACCGTAATCGTGGGCAAGCAGATGCACCTTCTGCAAACCCAGGCCGGCAATCCAGCCCTCAAACAGATCTGCCTGGTCCTCAATGCTGTAGTCATAGCCCACCGGTTTGTCGGAGAACCCAAACCCCAGCATATCCAGCACCAGCACGTTGTATTGCTGGGTCAGCATCGGCCACATCCGGTTCCAGTCCCAGCTTGCGGTGGGGAAACCATGGAGCAATACCAGCGGCTCTCCCTGCCCCGCCATGCGACTGAATATGGCGTGGCCCTCATAGCTGAACCACTTACCGCCCTGCTGCCACCATTCCAGTGTTCCAACCTGTTGTTTGCCCCGGGAAGCCGTTGCGTGTCCGGAGATCACCTGATCCATGTTCTGTTCCTGGAAAGAGTTTGCAGTCTGAAACTGTAGAACAAACCGGTGCGGGCCGCCATAGCCACTCATCGAATTTGCGGGCGTCATCCGGGTCATCGGTGGTCTTTTGTGGACGGGTCCACGTAAACCATGGAGATAACCGGCGATTTCCCTTAAGCTTCGCTTTGAATCAGACACTGAATACCGGAACCGATTATGAGCAACTCCCTGGAAGACTTGACCAGCCATTACCGCGACATCATTAACGGCCTGGGGGAAGACACCTCCCGCGAGGGTCTGATGGACACGCCCAAGCGCGCAGCCAAGGCCATGCAGTTCCTGACTAACGGCTATCAGCAGGATCTGGGCGAACTGGTCAACAACGCCGTCTTTGAGTCCTCCATGGACGAGATGGTGATGATTCAGGACATCGAACTCTACAGCATGTGCGAGCACCATATGCTGCCGTTTATCGGCAAGTGCCATATCGCCTACATGCCACAGGGCAAGGTTCTGGGGCTGTCCAAGTTTGCCCGCATTGTCGACATGTACGCGCGCAGACTGCAGATCCAGGAAAACCTGACCCGGGAAATCGCCGAAGCCATTGAAACAGTCACCGGTGCCAAAGGTGTGGCCGTGGTGATTGAGGCCCAGCACATGTGCATGATGATGCGGGGCGTGGAGAAACAGAACTCCCGCATGAAAACCTCAGTGATGTTGGGCCAGTTCCGCAAATCCCAGGCGACCCGAACCGAATTCCTGCAACTGCTCAGCCACCGGGACTGATCCCATGTCGACCGCTCCCGTAGCCGTGGTAACCGGCGCCGGACGCAGGCTTGGCTACGAGATCAGTGCAGCGCTGATCAAGCGGGGCTACCGGGTGTTTGCCCTGTACCGGACCCCCACCGACGACGTGAACCACCTGGTTCGCGAGGGTGCGACGGCGCTACAGGTCGACCTGGGGGATCCCGAAGCCCTACAGGCCCGGATTGACGAGATCGCCCGCGACACGGCCAACGTCAGCCTACTGGTGAACAACGCCTCCACGTTTGAGACCGACGCTGAAGATCCACGGGAGCGGGCGGCTCAGGCTTCCTACCTGTTTCAGGCAAACAGCACGGCTCCCATGCAACTGATGCACGGTCTGTCAGTCCCTCTGGAACAGGCAGCCCTGGCGTTCGGGCGGCCGTCACTGGTCGTCAACATCACCGATATTTTCGCGGAGCGCCCGAATCCGCTCTACAGTGCCTACTGCGCGTCCAAGGCGGCCCTGGCCAACCTGACCCTGAGCTATGCCGCCCTGCTGGCCCCCAATGTGCGGGTAAACGCTATTATGCCCGGGCCGATCGGCTTTCTTCCCCGCCACACCGACAGCCAACGGCAGCAGGTGCTGTCAGAAACCCTGCTGGCCCGCGAAGGCGGCTTTCACAGTGTGGTTCTCCAGTTGCTGGCCCTGGTGGACAACGATTTCATCACCGGCGCCCAGATTCCGGTGGATGGTGGCCGGCGCCTGGCCCAGGGTATGGTCAGCGACGTCAAGGGAAACCCGGACTGACCCATCATTGCGACCGTCAAACAGGTCCCGGTAATAGGGCTCATCAATGTTCGAGCCCGCGAAGCGCCCACTCTTGCTGTATTCCAGGATGTCCACATCGAGGGTGCGGTCCTTGCAGCTGCTGAGCGGGTCGGAACGGTCCCGCCCGAAGGATTCCTCCAGCTGGTTCAGTTCACACTTCAGTTGTTGCGGGGACAATGGGCTGAATAGCACCGCCAAGGCGTTGAGGAACGAGCGCTCGGTGTCGATGCCCCGGGGGCGGGTGTGGATCACCGGCGACAGCCACAGGGACCCATGGGTATCCAACAGCCGTTCGACGGCCCTGGCCAGGTTGTGTTGCGGTTCAATGTTGCTTCCAAGTCCACACAGGTACCACATGACGGAGTTATCTCAGTAGCTTTCGAATATAGGCACCTACCAATACGGTCACCAGCAGCACTCCGATCATGGATTCCAGGGTCACCAACATGGAAAGCAGGCCGGTGGCCGGCGGGGCCGGCTCACTCCACTGGCCGTAGAAGCTGCTGATAAAGCTCTGCAGGCTGAGCATCACCGCCTCGCCGGAGCCGACGCCAATGGCCATGTACAGCATCGAGAATATCACCGAGACCATCAGCGCCGTCGCCAGAACATTCCGCAACCGGATGCCCCACCCGAAGACGCCACCGAGCAGGAAGCGACGGGCCCGGCTGGTTTCCTTGTGGTGGCGCATGTGGAAAAACGCGTGATCCTCCTCCCGCAGATGACCGGTGGCGGACATCCAGTTCTTGAAGCGGGTGTAGGCTTCCGCCAGCTGGCGGCGGTCCTCCCGGTCGGGACGAGGCATACGGGCCCTGGCCAGCAGACCAAAGGGCGGGGGTGTCGTGGATCGCCGGGCGGGGCTGGCCCCGTAAACCAGTGACACCGGATCAAACCAGGCCTGTTCCGCGTGAAAGCGGGCCATCTCGATGCTTGGGGTGCCCTCATCGGGCGCTTCCAGCGCCAGCATCCAGGCCTGGCCCACCGACGACCCGACCAGACTGCAACGCCCCCGGAGCCGGCGACCGGTCATCCGCAGGTGGCGGCCCACCAGGGTATCCTCGATGGCAATGCCGGTGTCTTCATCCACCACTACGACCCGGTCCAGCCAGAGGTCGGCCGCGAGTTCGCAGTTGTCGACCAGGATTGAATCCGCAGTGACCGTTGTCAGGCGTAACTGATTCAGGTGACTGCGACGGATCTCGATACCGCCGGAGACGGTATAGCCTTCGAAAAACAGTCCCCCCTCAAAGCTATTCCGGCTCAGTTGTTCGGCGTGGTAGCTCTGCCGTCCGATGTATACACCGCCCAGGGCGGGCTGATCGTTGACCGGCGCTTCGTCCTGCACGGCCATCAGTTGCACCGGCGCCTCGAAACTGCCGTTCAGCGCCAGGCAGCCGCTCAGGGTCATTTCGTTGAGCCAGAGCATGTCATCGCTGCCGCGGGTGCCGAACTCCATCAGCACGGAACAGGCCCGGATGCCACGGAAGGAAATACCGCCGGCGCCACTGAAATCACAGTCGAACATCACCACGCTGCCATCCAGGTGGGCGGATTTCAGGCTGAAATGGTTATTGAACTGACAGTTAAGGCACCACAGGCTGCCCTGAAACCGCGCACGGAGCCAGCGGAAATCACCCGACACCCGGCAATTGATCAGCACCACCGATCCGGCAATGTCCAGATCCGGCTGTTCCGAGCCATCCAGCACCGCATTGGCAATCACCACCACACCTTCCGCCGCACCGATGGCGGCAAGGAATTCAGCGCCGGCAAGGTGGCGCGGCTGATCCGTTGGCAGCGCCAGGCCGTGGCCGTTCACCTCCACCGCTGCCGTCTCGCAGGCGTCCAGCACCTCCCGCACCACCAACGTCTGGCCATCCCGACGATCCCGCCCGAGGCGAACCCGGAACGCCTGACCCACCGTGACTGCCGGGTACCCGGCCCTCTGGAACGGGCGCCAGTGGCTATAGCACAGCGCCTGATCCTCGGTCACCAGTACCAGAAAGCGCCCTGCCTTAAGGTCGGAATGGATGATCCGGGCAACCATTACGTCGTCGGTCAAAGGGCAAACTCCTGTCCCTGCTGCGCAAAGCCGGCAAAGTCCCGTTCCACCTCCGCCCGGTGTTGCTCGAAAGTGTCCTCGTAGCTCATCAGGTACATACGTTCACGCACGGTTTGCGGATAGTTTTCACGGAGTTCGCGAACCGACGCATGCACCGGATTCCAGTCTGACAGGGTGGCGTCGTGAAGAATGGTCCGGGGGGCGTACCTGGATACCAGCTCGGGAATTGGACGGGTATCGCCACTGAACAGCAAATGCTCGTTCAGCACCAGGCCATAGGACGGCTTTTCCGGGGTATGGCGGTTCTGGAACGGCCGTAAACGGACCCCTTCGAATTCAAAGGGCTGATCATCCAGCAGGACCACATCGAAGAAATCCGCCAGCTCGGCCGGCCCTTCTCCCACCTGGCCCATTACGCCCTTGAGGGTGTGATCCCACAGTTCTTCATAAACGCCGGGAGGCAGGTAAAGTGTGGGTTTGAAGCCATAACGGAAACGGCATTCGTACCCCAGACGCTCCAGGCCGAAACAGTGATCTGCGTGGGCATGGGTGATGAAAATAGCGTCCACGTCCGCCAGGGTCAGGCCCCGATCCCGCAATGCGAATTTGATGGTATAACCGGCATCGATCAGCAGGCGACGACCACCGGCTTCCACCATGGCATTATTGTTCCAGTGATCAATCGCTTCGGAGTGGCCAACTCCAAGCATGGTCAAGACTGCCATACTCTGGTCCTTTGTGAGTTACCGGGCGCATCAGACGGGAGAGCACCTTGAACAGCGATCCTATTACATGCAAGCCTTGGCGATCAAAGACCTATAGTATCATTCCCGGACACCGGCGACCGATGACCGGCCGACAACACAAACCGCAACCAGGGTTTACACAGCCATGCCAAGCCAGACACCAGAAGCCATTCGCGCTATCCTGACCAGCATCCGAACCATTGCCCTTGTCGGCGCGAGCAACAAATCCCACCGCCCCAGCCACGAGGTAATGGCTTACCTGCAGGGTCGTGGTTACCGGGTCATTCCGGTGAACCCGCGGCTCGCCGGCCAGCAGCTTCTTGGGGAAACCGTGTACGCCGACCTCAAATCCCTGCCCGAGCCGGTGGACATGGTGGAACTGTTTCTGGCGCCGGAACGGACCGGACCGGTCATCGACGCGGCCATTGAATTCAACATCCCCGTGGTGTGGATGCAAGTTGGCGTGATCAACGAACAGGGTGCCCGGAAAGCGGAGGCCGCCGGCCTGACGGTGGTCATGGATCGATGCCCCAAACAGGAAATCCCCCGGCTCGGAGTACCGCCCGTCTCCCGAGGGTAGGCCCGGTGCCACGGCGACGATTCCGCCCGCCACCGCTGCCCTTAATGACCTGTTCGAACCCCCTGCCTTCTGCCATAATCGGGTCAAACAATCCGAGTACTGGCAGCGCCATGTGGTTCAGAGAGCACCTGACCGGAGTAACGTGTGGAAAAACCTGAATCCGTGACAAACAAAGTCGTCAGGGGGCTGCTGCACCCTGTTGTTCCGGTACTGATTCTGATTTTTTTCCTCGGCATTGCCTCCGTCCTCAAATACGGCCTCGACAGGCAGGACGAACGCCAGATCAACAGCAACCTGACCAATGAGAGTCAGGCCATGGCCAACAGCCTGGAGCGGGAATTTCTGGTTCACGTTGAGGCGGTCCGCCGCATGGCGCAGCGGCTCGAAGCCAACCCGGATATGACGGAAGAACTCTGGAGCCGGGACGCCAGGAACTACCTTGACGACTTCGGGGTCTATCAGGCCCTGGAGTGGATTGACCGCGAGTTCATCATCCGCTGGCTGGAACCCCTGTCCGGTAACGAAGAGGTAGTGGGTTATAACGTGGCGTTTTCTCCCGAGCGGCGGGCAGCGCTGGAAGCGGCACAGGCCAACGGCACCATTGATATTTCCGGGATAATCGACCTCCGGCAGGGCGGCAAGGGCCTGGTGATCTACGTTCCGGTCTATGCGGGTGAGCGCAACAACGGCTTTATTGCCGGTGTCTTCCAGATGAACACCCTGGCCCGCCACCTACTCACCAACCGGGTCCTGGACGCCTTCCATGTCCGGATTTCCGATGACGGCGCCCCGGCCTACGAACTCAATACCGGCGGGGAATATGCTCGCAATTACGCCCATACGGTGGATGTCGATCTGCCGATGCTGGGCTGGTCACTGACCGTTACCCCGACCACCGACTGGGTCAATAGCCGGAAAAGCATCTGGCCCTGGACCACGTTTATCTCCATCTTGTTCATGGGAGTGCTCACCAGTCTCACCACCCTGCTGGTGCAGTTGGTCCTCAAGCGCAATCGTGCCCTGCTGAAGACCCGCAAGGAACTGGAGTTCGAAATTGACCAGCGCAAGGCGGCGCAACAGGACCTGGCCCGGCTGGAATCCACCGACACCCTCACCGGTCTGGCGAACCGCCGTTTCTTCATGGAAGACCTCAGCCATACCCTCAGCATCGCCGACCGGCAAATGCGCCAGGTCGCACTGGTGATGCTCGACCTCGACCGCTTCCAGATGCTCAATGACACCCTTGGCCACCAGTTCGGGGATGAGCTGCTGATCAAGGTTTCCGAGCGCCTTAACAGCCTGAGCGACGAAAAAGTCCTGGTGGCCTACTCTGGCGGAGATGAGTTTATGATCTGCCAGCAACACGTTGATAACCTGGACGATGTCATTCATCTGCTGGGGCAGATCAAGCAGTGTTACGCCGAGCCCTTCGAGGTTCAGAACGAGGCCCATTACATCACCGCAACCATGGGCATCGCCATTTATCCCCAGAGCGGGCTGGATACCGACACCCTGCTGCGCAACGCCGACATTGCCCTGTACCGGGCCAAGGAACAGGGGCGTAACACCTACCAGTTCTACACCGAGGGCATGCAGGAACGGGAGGTCATGCGCCTGGAACTGGACAAGGATCTCAGCCACGCCCTCGCCAACGACGAGTTTGTGCTGTACTACCAGCCCCAGGTTAATCTGGCGAGTGCTGAGATTCTCAGTGCGGAAGCGCTGATACGGTGGCAGCACCCCCGGCGCGGGTTGATGCCGCCAATGGAATTCATCCCACTGGCGGAAGAGAGCGGGCGCATCACCGAAATCGGCCGCTGGGTCGTTATGGCCGCGTGCCAGCAATTGGCCAGGTGGCAGGGCACGGCGTTCGAGCACCTGAGGATTGCCGTCAACCTGTCCGGGCGTGAGCTGGACGATGAGAATCTGGTGGATCACATCAGGGAGGCCCTGGAGACCCATAATGTGCCACCGGAACGGCTTGAGGTAGAGCTGACCGAGGAAATCTTCATTCAGAACATCGAACACAACCTCAACCAACTGTCCAGGCTCCACCAGCTTGGTGTGAACCTGGCCATCGACGATTTTGGGGTGGGGTATTCATCGCTGGGGTATCTGCGTGACTTCCCGGTCGACCTGCTGAAGATCGACCGCTCGTTCATTACCGAGGTCACCGAGCGTCACGATGACGCAGTGATCACCCGCGCGGTGATCAACCTGGCCCACAACCTCGGCATTCAGGTTGTCGCGGAGGGCGTGGAAACTATGGAGCAGCTGGCGTTCCTCAAGGATCATCACTGTGACCTGGCCCAGGGCTACCTGATCAGCCGGCCGGTTCCTGTCGCTACGCTGGAAAAGGCTCTCACCGAAGGTACCATGGTGACCGGCGTGCCGGTGGATACGCGCATATAGTCAGCCTTTTTAACCATCGCATCTGACCAATTCCCAGCAAGGTAAGACACCATGACAAGCCACTACCTGACCCCGGAACAAGACCGGAAAATCCGCCAGTGGGAGCGCTGGAACCGGAATTATTTTATCTTTGCCTTCGTGGCGCTGACGATCATTCTGGTGTTCAGCAGTCAGTTGGGCTTGTCCAGTGGCGAGAGCTGGGGGCCGCTCGGGGTTCTGATCGCGGCTCTGGTCACGCCGATTATTGTGCTTCAGTTGCGGCTGGCGTGTCCGGCCTGTGGTCACAAGATTGGCTGGCAGGCGAAGCTGATGGCGCCGGACCAGTGCAAGCACTGCGGTACGTTCCTTCGCGCCAAGGGGCAGTAACCTTCCTACCTTAAAAAAACCTTTGACCTGTGAGTTGCTCACAGGTTTTAGAGTATTATCGGGTTATCGGAGTTTGCCGTGTTGAGGCAGGAGCGACTT
>NZ_JBJJLC010000059.1:0-123397 GCF_045449855.1 Marinobacter alkalisoli
AGTCGCTCCTGCCTCAACACTCCGCTTACTTCAGTCGTGGATTCCTTTGACCATTACTCATTTCGGGGTGAGAAACAGGCTATGAAAGTCAAAGACATTGCAGAGGCCGCCGGCGTCAATCCGGATACCGTGCGGTTCTACACCCGGGAAAACCTGTTGAAGCCGACCCGCAATCCGGACAACAACTACCAGCAGTTCGATGCCGAGGACCTGCGGCGGCTGCGGTTTGCCCGCAAGGCCCGGAAGCTGGGGTTTTCACTGCCGGAGATCCGGCAGATTCTGGATCAGGCGGACGATCATCATTCGCCGTGTCCGATGGTGCGGGACGTATTTCAGCAGCGGCTGGCTGAGGTGGAACGGGAGATTCGTGAGCTGCAGGAGCTGCGCAATCGGATGACCTCGGCGTTGGTGGCATGGCAGGACATGCCGGATGGTACGCCGGATGGCCACACCATTTGCCGGTTGATCGAACACTGGGAAGAGCCAACGCCCTCTGACGGGCAGGCGATCGGGTTGAGGAGTAACAACGAATGACGGACGCACCTGTGCTACAGACCATGCTCAGTATTTCCGGGGCCTCGTGTCAGAGCTGTGTAAAGAAGATCCGCACTGCCCTGGCACCGCTGACCGGCGACGGAGAGCTGGTGGAAGTGGACCTCGACAAACAGACGGTGGCCCTGCCGGGAGGCCTGGATGCCGCCGAGGCAGCGCGGATTGTGACGGAAACCGGTTACCCCGCGGAGCCTGTCGGGGAGGCATCAGAATCTGCCATTGGCTGCGCGGACACGGCTGAAGACGGCAATAACGACGGTGGCCAGACGGATCATCCATCCAGGGATGCCGCCGGGACAGTCGCCAAAGGCGTTCAGGCAGAACCGGCGGCCACCGCAAACGGGCAGATTCATCTGGCCGTGGCCGGCGCTACCTGCGCGTCCTGTGTTAATACCATCGAGAAAGCCTTGATGTCGGTGTCCGGCATCAGCCATGCCCATATGAATCTGGCGGACAACACCGCCACTGCCAGCGGCAAGGCCGATCCGGCGGCGCTGATCAAGGCAGTGGAAAGCGCCGGGTATGGCGCCCGTGTGATTGAAGACGAGGACGAGGCCGACGAACGTCGGCAGCAGGAGGATCACAAACAGTACAAGACCCTACTGGTCAAAATGGGCATCAGTCTGGGTCTGGGCGTGGCGCTGATGGTCTGGGGCATGGGCTTTGGCTCGATGATGGTGACCGCAGACAACCAGGTCACCTGGATCAACCTCGGCATTCTCACTCTGGGCGTCATGATCGCCACCGGCGGCCACTTCTTCGTGGGCGCCTGGAAAGCCCTCCGCCACCATAACGCCAACATGGACACGCTGATTGCCCTGGGTACCGGTACCGCCTGGCTCTATTCCATGGTGGTTGCCAGTGTCCCGGAGGCCTTGCCGGAAATGGCGCGCCATGTCTATTTTGAGGCCTCCGCGATGATCATCGGCCTGATCAATCTGGGCCAGGCCCTGGAATTGCGGGCCAAGGGCAAGACCTCCGAGGCGGTTCGTCGCCTGCTGGATTTGCGGGCAAAAACCGCGCGAGTGATTCGCGATGGCGAGGAACAGGACATTCCGGTGGAAGACGTCCGTAAAGGCGATCATATTCGCGTGCGGCCCGGTGAGAAGTTACCGGTGGACGGCGTTATCGCCGAAGGCAGCACCCGCATCGATGAAAGCATGCTCACCGGGGAACCCATGCCGGTCAGCAAAGGCGAAGGCGACGAAGTCTCCGCCGGCACCCTCAACACCCACGGCTCCATCATCTACGAAGCCACCCGCGTGGGCAGTGACACCGCCCTGGCCCAGATCATCAAGCTGGTGAAAAAGGCCCAGGGCTCGAAACCCGCTATTGGTCGCCTGGCGGACAAGATTTCATCGGTGTTCGTGCCCAGCGTGATGCTGATTGCCGTGGCCGCTGCCCTGGTCTGGTACAACCTCGGACCGGAACCTGCGGTGGTGCACATGATGGTGGCTGCAACCACAGTGCTGATCATTGCCTGCCCCTGTGCGCTGGGTCTGGCCACGCCGATGTCGGTGATGGTGGGCGTGGGCAAGGCCGCCGAATACGGCGCGTTGATTCGCCAGGGCGATGCCTTGCAGACCGCCGGCAAGGTGGACCTGGTGATTCTCGACAAGACCGGCACCATTACCGAGGGGCATCCGGCGGTCACGCGGGTATACGCGAGCGATGAAGATGAGCAACGCTTACTGGCGCTGGCGGCAGGCCTGGAACAGCATTCCGAACACCCGCTCGCCGAGGCCATCCTGGGCAAAGCGGAAGAGAACGGTGTGCAGCCCGAGAAAGTCACCGGCTTCGAGGCACTGAACGGCAAGGGGGTTCAGGGCGAGTTCGACGGCCAGCCCCTGCGCCTGGGCAACCGCCGCTGGCTGGAAGCCGAAGGCCTGTCCGTCGATGCTCTGGCTGACGCGGCCGCGACCATCACCGAGGAGGCTGGCACGCCGCTATTCCTGGCACTCGGCCAGGACGTGCTTGGTGTCATCGGCGTGGCGGATGCCATCAAGCCGGACTCCAAGGCCGCCATCCAGCGCCTGCACGATGCCGGTATCCGGGTAATGATGGTGACTGGAGATGTGGATGCCACCGCCAAAGCCATTTCCACCAAGGCAGGAATCGACGACTACCGCGCCGAAGTGCTTCCCGAAGACAAGGCCGATGTGGTCAGCACCATGCGTAGCAAGGGCTACACCGTGGCCATGGTGGGGGATGGCATCAACGACGCCCCGGCACTGGCGGCCGCCGATGTCGGCTTTGCCATCGGCACTGGTACCGACGTCGCCATTGAAAGCGCCGCCATCACCCTGATGCGCGGCTCCCTGCACGGCGTGCCCGATGCCATCGAGATATCCCGCGCCACCGTTCGGAACATCCATCAGAACCTGTTTGGCGCCTTTGTGTACAACTCCATGGGTATTCCGGTCGCCGCCGGCCTGCTCTACCCTGTGTGGGGCATACTGATGAGCCCGATCCTGGCCGGCGCCGCCATGTCGCTGTCGTCCGTAACCGTGGTCACGAATGCCAATCGCCTGCGGTTGTTCCGAACCAGCCAACAACCCGGCGACCACCAGCAAGAGGAGCGGAACTGATGGGCACACTTCTGGTCAATGCCGGAGGGTTGGTATTGATGGCGGCCATCGTCTGGTGGTTCTGGCTGTCACCTTCTTCCGCCGGCGCCGCCAACGACGATCACAGCCATCATCACTGAGGAAACAGACATGACTCTGCGTAAAAAAGCTCTCGGCCTCACCGCCGCCTTCGGACTCAGCGCCCTGGCCAGCAGCCCGTTGCTGGCCGCGGATGAAGCAGAAAGTATCCATGTGTACAAATCCCCCCACTGCGGCTGCTGCAGCGACTGGATCGACCACCTGGAAGATAACGGCTTCGACGTCACTGCCACCGACACCGACGACTTGGGAAAAATCAAAGCCGAGGCTGGCCTCCTTGCCGGACTGGGAAGCTGCCACACGGCGTTTGTCGGTGACTATGTGATCGAAGGCCACGTTCCGGCGGATGACATCAAACGCCTGCTGTCCGAAGCGCCCAAAGCAACTGGCCTGAGTGTTCCGGGCATGCCGGCCGGCTCACCGGGTATGGAAATGGGCGACCGGAAGGACCATTACAAAGTCATCATGTTTAACGAGGACGGCCAGACCCGGGTATTTTCAGAGCATAACCAGTAAGGGTATGACGGGCTTCCGGCGTCGGCTTGCCTGTCGCCCCGCGTGACCCGGGATTGAGCAAGAGGTCTGACGCGTCCGGTCATAACCGGTATACTCCGCCCCTGACATTCATTATTCGCCAGCCAGGTCCTGTTCATGCTCAATGCCGACGCCCTCAGCCAGTTGCGCCAGCTGAAAACCGACATCAAAGATAACAAGGTGGTCTTTCCCGGCACCGTCAAAGCCACCAACGGACGTTTCGGTTTCGTAGTGCTGGATGAGGGCCGTGACGTGTTCCTGCCGCCGGAGGAAATGCAGAAAGTGCTGCCCGGTGACCGCGTCAACGTCACCGAACAGGAAGGTGACAAGGGTAAAACCCAAGGCGTGGTGGACGAGCTGCTGGAAAGCAACCTGACCACCTTTGTCGGCCGTTACCTGATCAAGGGCAAGGGGCATTTCGTGGTACCGGAAACCCCGGGTATCAACCGCTGGATCTTCATTCCACCGAAAGAGCGGATGAACGCCGGGCAGGACGACTTCATTTACTGCCGCATCCACAAGCACCCCATCAAGGACGGCAAGGGCCAGGCCAAGATCCTGAAAGTGCTGGGCAAACCCGGCGACACCGGCATCGAGCGCGCGCTCACGCTGGCCACCTTCGATTTGCCAGATGCCTGGCCGGACCCGGTTCAGCAACAGGCGGACGCCCTCAGCGAGGCGACCATCGAGACACGTGCGGGTGATCGTGAGGACCGTACCGATCTGCCCTACGTCACCATCGACGGCCCCGGCACCCAGGACATGGACGATGCCCTGCTGGCCGAGCCCAACGCCACCGGCTGGAAGCTCTCCATCGCCATCGCCGACCCCACAGCGGTGATCGAGCCCGGCAGCGCGGCGGAATCCGAAGCCTTCCGGCGGGCAACCGCCATCTATTTCCCGGGCGAGCCGCTGCCAATGCTGCCGGACAGCCTCAGCACCCGGCTGTGCTCACTGATGCCTGAGGTGAACCGCCTGGCCCTGGTCTGCGATCTGCAGGTCAACAACGACGGCAGCCTGGGTGACTACAGCTTCCACAAGGCAATGATCCAGTCCAAGGGCAAGCTCAGCTATGAGCTGGTATCCAACCTGATCGAAGGCCGCGAGGACGACGACATCAAGGCCCTGCCGGACGCCGTTGCCAACAGCCTCGACCAACTGCACCAGGCCGCCACCGCCCTGCGCAAATGGCGCAGTGAGCACGCACTGCTGAGTGCTGACCGCCCCGAGTTCCGTCTGCGCCTGGACGAGAACAAGCGGGTGCGGCTGATCGAGCCGTCGGTACAGAACGAAGCCCACCGACTGGTGGAGGAATGCATGGTGGCGGCCAACCGCTGTGCCGCGGATTTCCTCAGTCAACAAGGCAAAGGGCTGTTTATTCAGCATCCGGGCCTGCGTGACGACCGCGCCGACAATGTCCGGGCGCTACTCGAAGGCTACGCCCCGGATCTGTCCGCGGTGGATGCCACCTCCGCCGAGGGCTTCCGGGAACTGATGAAACGCACGGAAAACCTGGACGCCGAAGTACCGGTCAAGGCCATCCTCTCCCGCCAGCTCGCGCGTGCGGAACTGGCATTCGAGGCAGCGCCTCACCAGGGCATGGGGCTGCCGGCCTACACGACCTTCACTTCGCCCCTGCGCAAGTTCAGCGACTTTTATGTACACCGGCTGATCAAGGCGGCGCTGTGGCAGGAGCCTCTGGGCGAACTCACGGACGAACAGCTTGCGGTACTGCAGGCCACCCAGATCAATGCCCGCCAGGCCGCCAACAACCTGGAAAGCTGGCTCAAGAGTGATTTCGCCAAATCCCTGGGTTCCGAGCCCATGACTGGCGTGATCAGCCGTACCGTGCCCGCCGGATTCTTCGTGCGCCTGGACGCCAACGGCCTTGAGGGCTTTGTCAGCTGCCGCACCCTGGATGGCAAATACAGCTTTGATCCCATCACCCTGCGCCTGATTCATAACAAGAACGGCCGCATTTTCCAGCTGGAACAGCCGGTCACCGTTACCTTCGCGGATGTGGACGAGGAACGGAAACAGATCAACTTCAAGCTGGTGAGCGCGGAAGAAATAGCAACGGACAAGGGCACAGACAGCGAAACCACCGGGGCTTGAAAAACCGGGGCGACGGGCGCATCGTAATTGGTAGGAGTTTATTGCACCGACGGAGGTGATCTCCCATGCCCATCAGCCCCGATGAGTTCCTGAAAAAGTACGGTTTCGACGAAGACGACGAGGAGCGGGACCACAGCCTGCGCCATAACGCCATGGAACACGCCAAGCACCTGCGCCGCCCCCATGCCGGCACGCCCCACGACTGGGAAGAATGGGAGCGTTACAAGCGGGAACATCCCGATGAGGTCGAAGACGATCAGGGCTGATCACTTCGACCCGACCCCGTTTTATTACCCGCGACAATCCCGCCCGCGCTCAGGTTTTACAAAGTTTGACGCTTGAGAGCACGTCTTTCTTTTCCCGATCTTTCGTAAAACTAACTTGATTTCAATTAGTTATATTTAATGGCATCCAGAACCCGGTTAGCCATATACCCTGTTTAGGGGATTCCGTAACCGCCAGCATGAAGTATCTGTAATGCAACAGGAGAACCGCGTCACAAAATTTGACGCGGTCCGGATACACAGCAACACAGCGGACGGAACGATGAGCAATAAGAAGTCACTACTCGGCGTTATCATACTTTCAACAACTCTCACTGGCTGCCTGGCGACAAACCCGGCCTATATGGGCGGCTCCATGGCAACCGTCAGTCAGGCGGAACTGCAATCCTCACCCCAATTTACCGATGAGGATCTGCAACAACGGCACCAAGCACTGCGCACCAGTTTCCAGCAATTCCGGGCGTCTCCGGACAGTTACTTTGATACCACTGATGCCATCGACTGCGAACTGAACACCGCCGGGCAATGGATGGTGACCCATGGCAAATCCGAGGCTGAAATCAAAGCCATACAGGCCCGCCACGGCGACCAGTTCGAGATGGAGCAAGACACCCGTATTGAGTCTGTGAAACTTCTCGAGGGCGAGTGCGTCGATGGCATGCCTGAGGGACCGTTCGTTGGCGTTGGCAGTTACACCCAGACCGTCACCACCGATGCCAGCAGTTCGACAAGCAAAGCAAAGGTGCGCACGGAAGGCACTGCCAACAGCGGGGAACTTGAGGGTGAAGCGCGTTTCCTGACCCGCCAGAATTCCGCCAGTTCCTATAACGGTCAGACAGTGAACGTCCAGACCCTGACAGCAACCTCCGGCGTCTTTAAAGCAGGTATCGAATCCGGCACCCACCTTATCCTGACCGCCAACCCGGCAGCCAACACCACCACGACCCTGGTTCGCAGGAACCAGCAAACCGCCATGGGACCACAAGCCCAGGTCGACACCTACATGGGCAGCCGGCTCACCAGCTCAACAAACATGCTGAATGATGTCACTCACGGCTGGATGACCAACTACCTGCTCCCCGAGGGCCAACGCAGAACCTGTTTCCAGTATGGCGAAATGATGGATGACGGCGCCTGTTCCGGCATGACCATGCCCGCTATCGCCGCTGAACCCATGTCCGATGACCTGCTGACCAAAATGGTGCGCCGCGACAATCAGGGGGAATTCATGAGCCCGTACACCTCCGATGGGGTTCTGGCGGAATGGGTCAATATCGGTACCAACGCCAGCATAGGCAGCACCGTTGGCTCCGGTGTCGGTGCGGCGGCCGGCAGCATGGTCGCGGATCAGGTACTGGACTCAGTCCCATTTGCCGGGCTGATTGGCGGCATCATCGGCTCCCAAATGGGTAAAGACGCCGGTCGCGAAGCCGCCATCTCCGCTTCCGGCGGCTGGGAAACCATCCGCGACTCTTCCGATATGAGCTTTGACTCCCTGCAGGACATGGCCGTGTACCTGACGCAGAAATACGGTCGAGAGCCAACTTATGGCGACGCCATGCAGGTGACCCTGCAGGTATACCCAGAACTCGAGGGCGCCCTGGCCTCAGCCTACTGATTATCACCGGCGGAGTGCCTGCTCCGCCGATCCCCTGATTTACGTGATTTACCTGACTGGAGTTTGTCTATGCGTTCCATTCCCCCATTAGCCAGGGCCGCAGGCCTGGCATTGTCCTTTTCACTGGCGGCGGGTTGCGCCAGCAATATTGATAACACCCGTGGCGAGGCGACGGTGTATGAAGATGCCTCCACCACCGGCAAGGTCGGCGGCGTTGGCATTGAAAGCCAGGACATTGTCGCGGTTACCGACGAAATGATGCGCGATATGCTGGCCAACCGGATGCTGGCGGGTCGTGATGTCCCGCCGCGCATCATCATTGATAACGAATACATGCGGAACGAAAGCTCATCGGTGGTCAACACCAACATGCTGACGGACCGCCTTCGCATCGAGCTCAACCGCGCCGCCAATGGCCGTATGATCTTCGTTGGTCGGGAATACGCCGGCATGGTCCAGAAAGAGCGCGACCTGAAACGGGACGGCGCCGTGGATGGCGGCACTATTCGCGAAACCGCCGCCCAGGCTGGAGCGGACTATCGGCTGGCGGGCCGGATCACCTCCCTGGACGCCTCGGACCGCAGTGATGGTACCCAGTCGCGCTACAGCCAGATCACCTTTGAAATGGTGGATATGGAGCTGGGCACCATCGTCTGGAGCGGGCTCTACGAAATGCGCAAGGCGGGACGTGACGATGTGGTTTACCGCTAAAAACCAACCGGCACTGCTGGCCAGCGCAATCCTGTCGATGTCGCTGGCGGGTTGCGCCACCGGTCCCAAGACCTACGATCGGGCGAGCCTCTCCAGCGAACAGGAACAGGTCGTTGCCGGCAAGCCCGCCGTGCTCCAGACGGACTTCCGCAACCTCTATGAGGAAGGCCGCCGCAACGAAGTACTGAACCTGATGGAGATCGGCCTCAAGGCGTACCGCGCCGGGCACCTGGATGAAGCCCAAAAAGCGCTGGATCGTGCACGGGTCAGCATCGAAAGCATCTACGCCGACGACGACGCGGCCCGCAAAGCCCGCAGCGTCTGGTATGAGGAAGCCGAGAAGGACTTCAAGGGCGAACCCTATGAGCGTTCCATGGTGTACCTCTATCTGGGCCTGACCTTTCTGGAAGAGGGAGACTACGGTAACGCCCGTGCCAGCTTCATTGGCGGGCTGCTGCAGGATGCCTTCGCCGAGGAGGAACAGAACAGCGCGGATTTCGCGGCGCTGATCTATCTGGCCGGCTGGGCTGCGATGCAGATGGAGAGCAACAAGCTGGCGGAAGAGCATTTCGAGGAGCTGAAGGCGTTTCGCCCGGACGCCCCCATTCCATCGGAAGAACATAACGCATTGCTGATTGTGGAAACCGGCCACTCCCCCCGCAAGCTGGGGGACGGTGTTGGCCACTATCAGCTTGTCTACCGTCGCGGCAAGAACTTCCCGGATTTTGGCGCCCAATGGCAGACCGATGGCGGCTGGGAAACGGTCTATCCCATGGAGGATATCTATTTCCAGGCCTCCACCCGGGGCGGTCGCGCCATTGACCGCATCGTGGAAGGCCAGGTCCAGTACAAGGAAACCACGCGGGACGTTGGCACCAACCTCAGCGCCGTCAGCCAGAACAACGTTCTGGCTGGCGCCAGTGCCGCAGCCGGTGGTGTGATCGGCGCCGGCTTCGCCGCCATCAGCCTGGTCAGCGTTGCGGCTCAGGGCATGTCCGCCTCCGCCAACGTGCGCGCCGATATCCGCTACTGGGAAGCCTTGCCGGACACCCTGCACATCATTCCGGTGACCGCAGAGCCCGGCCAGCAGGTGACGGTGCGGTTCCTGGACAAGAACGGCGAGCCCATCCCCGGCCTGACCGATACCACTGAATTCCACTTCGACGGTCATGGCCAGGGACTGGCGCTCGCCACGTCCCGGCGGCCCTGACAGGCAAAGGAGAAACCCCATGTTTCGAACACTGATTGCAATGACTGCCGCAACCACCCTGTTGGTGGCCGGCTGCACCTCCATGCCCAGTAGCTCCACAAAACTGGAAGGGCGCACCGCCCCGGTGGAATACAACACGGTGGTCTTTACCGACTACGACCTCAGCCGTAGCTGGAGCGAAGGCATTATGGGCAGCGGGGAAACCTATCGCCTGTCGGTGGAAAACCATGGCCGTCGCCGCACCGAAACCGGCACCACCGAAGTCTATGCCGTGTTGCGCAACCACACCGACTACGACTACCGCATTGAAGCCCGTACCCAGTTCTTTGACCAGGATGGCGTACCGGTGGACGCCAAACCCACCTGGCAGCGTTCCACCATTCCCGCCAACAGCGTGAGTGCCTATAAGACCCTGTCCACCAGCACCCAGCCGCTGAAGTACCGGGTAGAAGTCAGGGAGCTTGAGTGATGAGACGCATCCTGATTGCACTGCTAACCACCGGTTTGCTGCCATTGAATGTACAGGCAGCCAATGACCATGCGGCAGCGCCGATGAAGGCCTCCCCCCAGAAACCGCTGACCGAGGATGACCTGCGCAACGAGGCTAACGCCTCTCAACGTACCGAATCCGCCGAAGCCATCGTTCAGCGTTTCCGTAATGGTAAGGGAAGCGAGAATCCGCGTATGGCCATTTTCTGGAACCGGGCCTTCAACGACCAGGTCAGTGACTGGGCCAGTCAGCGCCGGGTTGTGGTCTCCGGCCAGGGCAGCCTGAAAGGCGAAATTCCCGATGGCGATGTCAGCCTTGAAGGTCAGTCCAAAGCCGCCGCCCAGGTAGAAACCCGCTCCGGGCGACGCAGCGCACCGCTGGCGCCGGCTTTTGATCTTCAGAGTGGCTTTGTGTCCCAGCTGACAAGGGCCGGTGTCACCGTAGTGGACCGCGACGCCATCATGCGAATCACCGACAATGCTCTGGAAAATGGCGAGTTCTCCCGCCTCTCGCCGGACCAGGCGCGGCTGGAAATGCGGGCGCTGGCCCAGCACGCGGACTACCTGATGGTGCTCAGCCAGGTGTCCGGCAACGAGTTCAACATTCGCATTCTCGACGTCCGTGACGGCTCGGTTCAGGCGATGGTAAGTTCCAACGGCGTTCCTCCGCAAACCGATGAGGATCGCCGTTGGATTGCTACGGACGGGGGCTTTGAGAAACGGGAACAGCAGGTGTCCCTGCGGGATGTCGGGCAGGAGCTTGCGCTACAGGCACTGGCTACCTACTGAGACTCGGATGAGGCTCCAATCGCCTGTCCGGCGGTGTGTCCCAGCATCGCGGACAGGCGCTGATCCTTCTCCCGCCACTGGTTCGCCAGCCAATCCTTCACGTTTCTGCGATGCTCCGCATCCGTTGAATAATCCCGCCCCTTCAGATGTTCCGGGATGGTCGCGGTGTGGATCTCCATTTTCACTTCCCCTACCCGACCACAGATGAAGTCCCAGAAGCTGGGCGCGCCACCCGGGTAGGCAATGGTGACGTCCACCAGGGTCTGGATGGAGTCGCCCATGGCGTCCAGCACGAAGGCAACGCCGCCGGCCTTGGGGGTGAGCAGGTGGGTGTAGGGGGATTTCTGCTTGTCGTGCTTGGCCTGGGTGAACCGTGTGCCCTCGACGAAGTTCATCACACTCACCGGGGTGTGGCGGAACTTTTCACAGGCCCTGCGGGTAGCCTTGAGATCTTCACCGCGCTTCTCGGGGTGCTTGATCAGGTATTCCCGGGTGTAGCGCTTCATAAACGGGAAATCCAGCCCCCACCACGCCAGACCAATCACCGGCACCCAGATCAGCTGCTGCTTCAGGAAGAATTTCAGAAACGGCGCGCGGCGATTGAACACCCGCTGCATGGCGAAGATATCGACCCAGCTCTGGTGGTTGCTGAGCACCAGGTACCAGCTTTCCCGCTGCAGATTTTCTGCGCCTTTCACCTCCCAGCGGGTGCCATGGGTCAGTTTCATCCAGCCGGTGTTGCAGGCCACCCAGGATTCGGAGATCCAGATGATGGCTCTGGTGCAGAGCACGCGGAAGCCCTGGTGGGGGATGACCAGTTTCAACAGCGCCGGTATGTAGAGCAATAGGCACCAGAACAGGGTGTTGATTCCCAGCAGGATGGAGCTGAGGACGCCGATAATGGGAGCAGGCAGGAAGCTGAGCATGGTGGTCCTGTTTTGGTTGTTGTTTCCAATGGGGTGCAATCATATCAATCAGAGTCGTGATTGGGCAGTGGCCTGAAGTGACCCGTTTGCCCTGACTATCTGACGGTTATGCCATAGCGTGAATCACTATCCCTGCACTATTCTTGCTCCAGCCTGCGGGCTATGGAGTCTGCGCAGGTAGGAGAGTCTTTTCCCAGACACGCCGTAAACCCATCCCTGGGGGCTCGGCATTGCCATCCTTGGCAATGCACGGTCTGGGAAAAGACTCTCCTACCCGCTCGGCCAACCTTTGTATTGCCCGCCCTGCATTCGTCATAATTCCGGGTCATTGCTTCTATGGACATTCCCATGCCAAACCTCTTCAAATCCGCGGCTGACAAAGCGTCGGGACTCACCCGGCAAACGGCGCTGTACGCCGGCAATGCCTTCGACCGGGTTTTCCGCGCCGCCAGTCTGGTGCAGGCGGGGCAAACGCCGTTTGAAACACTGTATACCGACGGGCTGGTCAGTCTGCGGTATTACCCGCCGCTGGCGGAGGATTTTATCGAGCTGGATGGTGAAACCATTGCGGTGGAGCGCACCGCCCACAAGACGCCGATTGTGATTGTGCCGCCACTGGCGGTGAATATGCTGATCTACGATCTGTTTCCCCAGCGCAGTCTGGTGCGTTTCCTGCGGGCGAAAGGGTTCGAGGTGTACCTGATCGACTGGGGCATCCCGACCCGCCAGCACAGTCACTACAATCTGCACACCTATGTCGCGGAGTTGCTGCCGGCCTATCTGAACCGGGTGCGGGAGCACAGTGGCGAGCAGGAGCTATCGCTGCATGGCTGGAGCATGGGCGGTATGTTCACTCTGTTCTACTCGGCCCTGAGCAAGGATCAGCATATTCGCAATGCGGTGGTTCTGGGTTTGCCCGTCGACAGTCATGCGTCCGGTCTGATGGGGCTGATGTACCAGCGTGTGGCGGATGTCGCGGATTTTGTGCGCAAGCGCACCGGTTTTCGCATCCACGATGTCAAACCCCACTGGTTTCACACACCGGGCTGGGCCAATACGATTGGTTTCAAGCTGACCAATCCGATTGGCAGTGTGATGGGGTACTGGGAGCTGATTGTGCGGCTGGGTGACCGGGAGTTTGTGAGTAACCACGCGACGACGTCGGCGTTTCTGGACCGGATGGTGGCATACCCGGGCGGGATTATTCAGGACACAGTAGTGCGGATCTGGATTGATAATCAGCTGTCGCAAGGAGAAATTCAGATTGGTGAAGATGTCGCCCGTCTGGAAAATGTGAATGCCAACTTACTGGCCATCGCCGGTCAGGAGGACACTCTGGCGACACCCGGTGCGGCCAAGCGGGTGATGGATCACGTCAGTTCAGCTGACAAGACGTTCCGGGTGGTGCCCGGGGGCCATATGGGGATTCTGGCGGGCAGCAAGGCGCCCGGAGAAAGCTGGCTGGAGCTGGCGGAGTGGCTGGCAGAGCGGTCTGACTAATCTGTCCTCAGTGCTGTCACAAGGCTGCTATCATTGAAGAAGGGCAAGTCGACAACACCGTGACCGAAAAGGAATGGTTTTATGACCCCAAAGCCAGAGGACGCAAAGACCGATTCCGACAGCCAGGCCCAACGCAACCGACTGGTTGCCATGGCCCGCGACATTGTTCGCAGCGACGGTATGGCCGCGCTCACTCTCGAGTCTCTGGCTGAAAAGAGCGAAACACCTCTGCCTACCGTCGAATCCATGTTCAGTGATAGACCTGGTCTGATCCGCGCGCTCTATGAGGCCTGGGTGGAAGAGTGGCAACGACGACTGATGGCCGCCCTCCCCGAGACACCCCCGGAAGCCATGCTGCGACAGGCCGCCCACATCTACCGTGAACTGGCCGGCTCCGACCGCGCCCTATTCCTGGCGGCCAGCACCCCCGTGGCCATTGAGGCCGACCTGTTCGGCGTATTATCCAGGTCGACCGCGTTTGAGCTGTTTGCCAACTTCCTCAAAACTGGCATGGCCGAGCGCCGATTCCGTGTCACTGCCGATCCCGATGCCACCGTCCGCACCCTGTGGGCCGTGGTGCATGGCGCCGTGCTGCTGGAAATCTGCAGCGGCGACGACGAACTGACCGGCAAGCGGACGCTGGATGAGAGCATCAGTCTGCTGACCCGGGGGCTGCAGCGCTGACGGGCCCCGGAATTCCTTTCTAGAGGTGTTTAAGGGCCGCGGGCAGCTCTGAGAGGCTGTTTATTACCGCTGACGGTTCTATGCCCCAGTCTTCAAAGACCTTGTTGGTATCTCTCTGCACCCAGACCGCTTTCAAGCCGGCGGCTCGTGCGCCAATCACGTCCCAGGCATTACTCGATACCAGACATAGCGGTTCATCCCAGGCTCCCGTTGCCCTTCTGGCATAGGTGTATACGGCCGGGTCAGGTTTGAAACTCTTGATATCATCAACGGAAACCAGGCCTTCGAACTGATCCAGCAGATTGTTATGGCCCAGTACTTTTTCCAGTGCGGGGTAGCTTCCGTTAGAGAATGCGAACAGCGGATAATTGCCTTTCAGGGCTTTCAGTGCAGGCAACGCATCATCAAACGCCGGCAGGGACAGATACGCGGTCATCAACTCATCCTCTCGCTTCCCGGCCAACGGCAGTTCATGAGTGGCCATGGCGTACCGCAGGGCCTGACGAGTGCAAACACCGAAGTCCTCATAGACCCGCATCAGACCTTTGCGGAAGGAGAACTCCAGTTGTTTCTCCCGCCAAAGAGCGCTGACAGCCTCTGCGCTTTCACCAGCGTCCTGCTTTAATAGATCCGCCATGCCCATGGGATCGACCAGCGTGCCGTATACGTCGAACGCAAGTTTGAGCGTCATGGTGCCTCCTGCCATTATTGAGCGATCACTCACCATACACTAGTTCAGGGATCCTACTTTGTGTATGCGACCAGGGTGTAAGTGGATTACACTGCGATCCATGAACGGCATCGATACATTAAACCTCGACACTCGCTCCCTGAGCACCTTTCTGACGGTGCTTGACGAGGGCAGTGTGTCCCGCGCGGCGGTTCGTCTGGGGGTCAGCCAGTCGGCCGTGAGTCACACCCTGGACCGGTTACGTCAGGCACTCGGGGATCCGTTGTTTGTGAAGTCCGGGCGCGGTATTACACCCACACAGTACGCGCTGCGGGCGGGGCCCCATATCCGGCAGATTCTGGATGATCTGCAGTCCCTGTCCAGCGGACCGCCGTTCACGCCCGCGACCGCGGAGTTCACCTTCACCATCGCCGCCAACGATTACCAGCGCGATCTGCTGTTACCCGGGCTGGTCAGTACTCTGCGGCGGGAGGCACCGGGCATTCGGCTGCAAGTGATTCCCTCCGGCATTCCCACCGCCGACATGCTCCGCAAGGATGTCTGTGACCTGATCATCTCACCCCACGCACCGGAGACAACGGACATCATGCAGCGCGGATTGATGGCCGACCGTATGGTGGTGTTCTACGACCCGGATCACCGCGAGCCGCCACAGGACATGGCGGAGTATCTCAAAGCGGACCATGTGTCCCTGTTGTTCGCCACCGGTGAAAAGCCGGCTCTGGAAACGTCACTGAACACCCGCGGGCTGACCCGGCGCAATGTGGTCACCGTGTCCAATTTCTCAGGTCTGCCGGAATTCCTGCGTGGTACCGATATGCTGGCTACCGCGCCGGAACGTATGAGTAATCACTTACTCAGGGGCTTCGCCTCGGTTCCCCTGCCCTTCGATTTCAAACCTTTCACCCTGCTGATGCTCTGGCACCGCCGCAACCAGAACGACCCCGCCCACCGCTGGCTTCGCAACCAGGTCAACGCCGTGGCGGCGACGATGAACGGTCTAAACGAATAATCAATCGATTTCGTTCATACATCGTATGAAGCGATAAGCCGTTATCCCATAGAGACACGGGCGTAAACTCCCAGAGTCAGATCAAGCGCTGGGTGGGAACCGGCCTTCTGAAACCGTGCGGAGCCATGGATGGCGGAGCCGAGCGTACAGGGATGTATTCACAGCGTGTTTCAGAAGGCCGGTTCCCACCCAGCGCGTTACCTCCGAAGATCCCGGGATAAGCAATGCTCGCACTCACCAGTGTCTGGACAACGATTTTACTCGCCGCCGCCGTAGCTCTGGGGCCGCTGGCCACCGATATGTATCTGCCGGCGCTGCCGCAGATCGGCAGTGATTTCAGCACCGGAACCGATCAGGTACAGCTCACCCTCAGCCTGTACATGATGGGATTTGCACTGGCGCAGCTGGTTTGCGGCCCGCTGGCCGACCGCTTTGGTCGCAAACCGATTATGATCGGCGGTTTTCTGCTGTTTGCCCTCGCCAGCATTGGGTGTGCCTTCGCCACCAATATCGAAACCCTGATGCTCTGCCGTTTCCTGCAAGCACTCGGCGGTTCCGCTGGCCCGGTATTGGGTCGGGCGGCCATTCGTGACATCTATACGCCACGGGAATCTGCCCGCATTATGGCTATTCTCGCGAGCATCATGGCCCTGGCTCCTGCGATTGCACCGACTATCGGCGGGTTTATGGTCTCCGGCCTGGGCTGGGCCTCCATTTTCATCGTGCTGGCCGGCTACGCACTGATCATGGCCGTGGTCGTGGCCTTCGGCATTCCCGAGCCCATGCGCCCGGAATACCGCCAGCCATTGCGGCTGTGCAGCCTGTTGCGGAACTACCGTACCATCGCGACGGACATCAGCTTCCTCGGTTACACCCTGACCAACGCCCTGATCTTCTCCGGTCTGTTCGCGTTCCTGTCTGGCTCGTCCTTCGTGCTGATCGATTTCCTGGGCGTGGAGCCCGAACATTTCGGACTCTTCTTCGCCTGCATCGTGGTGGGCTACGTCACCGGCAACCTGAGCGCCATCCGCCTCGGCAGCCGGCAGGTACCGGACCAGATTCTGGTGCGGGGCCTCACCATCGCCGTGGTTGGCGGCGCGATCATGGCCGGCCTGGCAGTAGCCGAAATATACAGCGTCTGGGCGGTCATCCTGCCCCAGGCCCTGTTCATGGTCGGCGTCGGCATGGTCCTGCCCCAGACCATGGCCGGCGCCATGGCCAACTTCCCCCACATGGCCGGCTCCGCCTCCGCGCTGTTCGGCTTCACCCAGATGGCCGTCGCCGCTGTGGCGGGCATACTCGTTGGTCACCTGCACGACGGCACTTCCCTGGTCATGGCCACCATCATCGCCGCCAGCGCCGCAGCGTCCCTGGCCAGCTACTTGCTACTGGTTCAGCGCCACCCGGCAGCAGGCTTCGAATCGCAACCAGTTTCAACGCGTTAGTCAAAATGGAAGGCCGGAATACAACTCCCAAGTTCGGAATCGGCCAGGGTGACACCTCCCAAAACTGTGCGGAGCCAGGGATGGCGGAGCCCAAGCGCCTCATGGATGAGCTTGAGCGTGTTTTGGGAGGTGTCACCCTGGCCGATCACCCCCAAAGCTTGAAGCGTATTTAGGACAGTGCCACCCTGACCGCTATGCACCAAGGTAGAGGATGAAAAATCATCCAATCTAAGCTAAACAGAGTAAGCTGTCCTAACAGAATCCAGACAACAGGAGCATCGCAATGAGCAACGTAACCCTCGATGGCAACCCCATAGAAGTCAGTGGAAAATTCCCCCAAGCCGGCGACAACGCCCCGCCCTTCACCCTGACCAGCAGCGGCCTGGAAGAAGTCAAACTCGAAAACTGGGCCGGCAAACGCAAAATCCTTAACATCATCCCCAGCATCGACACCGGCGTGTGCGCCGCATCCACCCGCAAATTCAACGAAAAAGCCGGCAGCCTGGACAACACCGTAGTCCTCGTCATCTCCGCCGACCTGCCGTTCGCGACGGGCCGCTTCTGCGGTGCGGAAGGGCTCAAGGAAGTGGAAACCCTCTCCACCTTCCGCAACTACAGCTTCCAGCAGGACTATGGCGTCGCCATCCAGAGCGGTCCCCTGGCCGGCCTGTGTTCCCGCGCGGTGGTGGTGCTCGATGAGAGCAACAAGGTATTGCACAGCGAGCTGGTCAGCGAGATCAAGAACGAACCGGATTATGACGCAGCCTTGAAGGTGCTTTGATCCTGTTCAGTGTCGGGTTACGCTTTGCTAACCCGACCTACCGTCACTTCAAAGACCTGATCCGAGCACCAGATCACCCGTGAGTACCCCGCCCGACAACACCACCCTGGCCCGCCAGCTGTTTTCCATGACCTGGCCCATGCTGTTCGGGGTACTCTCACTGATGACCTTCCATCTTGCCGACAGTGCCTTTGTGGGCCAGTTGGGTCGTGACCCGCTGGCTGCCCTTGGTTTTACCGTTCCCATGCAACAACTGGTCAGCGGCATGTACGTTGGCCTGGGCATTGCCACCACGGCCATCATTTCCCGCACCCTCGGCCAGAACGACGAGCTCAGGGCACAGCGACTGGGCGGGCTGGTGATTACCGTGGGCGCTTCCCTGGCCCTGGTGCTGTGTGCGTCGGTCTGGTTGCTACAAACCCACATCCTGACCCTGCTTGGCGCGGAGCAGGCGCTGCTGCCGGTCATCAACGAATACTGGGCGCCCTGGCTGGTCTCGGCCTGGACGGGTGCCATGCTCTACTTCGGATACAGCATCTGCCGCTCCCATGGCGACACCAAGTTGCCAGGCTACCTGATGATTGCCACCAGCCTGCTCAACATCGCGCTGGATCCACTGTACATCTTCGTGTTTGGCTGGGGCCTTCCCGGAGCGGCGTGGGCTACCATTACTGCCTTCGGCATTGGCTCGCTGATTATCTATCCGGCCCTATTGCGACGCCAATGGATCAGTTTCGAGCTACGTCAGCTTAACCTCGGCAAGACGCTGAAACAGCTCAACGGCATCATGGCGCCGGCCATGGTCAGCCAACTGATGCCGCCGGCGTCGGCCATGCTGGCCACGGCCCTGGTGGCGGGATTCGGGTCCGCTGCTGTCGCCGCCTGGGGGCTGGGAACCCGACTGGAATTCTTTTCAATCGTGGTGGTGTTGGCGCTGACCATGTCCATGCCGCCAATGATCGGGCGCATGCTGGGGGCCGGCGACATTGGCCAGATCCGCAAACTGGTGCGCCTGGCGGTACGTTTTGTGGTGGGCTGGCAACTGGCCATTGGCCTGATCTGGGTGCTTGCCTCGGGGTTGGTGGCGCAGCTGTTTACCAGCGATGCCGAAGTGCAGGAGGTGCTGGGCAACTATCTGGTGCGGGTGCCACTCAGTTACAGCGGCCTTGGCGTCTGCATGCTGATGGTGTCAGTGTGTAATGCCCTTGGGCTGTCGCTGCGGGCCTTGCTGGTTTCCACGTTACGGCTGTTCGTCTGTTTTCTGCCACTGTTGTGGATTGGCTCGCAGATCAGCGGCCTTACCGGTCTGATGAGCGGGGCGCTGGTGGGCAATCTGATGGCTGGCGCGATGGCCTACACGTTCTACCGCGCCGGCATGGCCAAACTCCAGCGATCAGGCGAAGCGTGACCGGAAGTCTTCAGGCATTGGCACAACAGCCTTGCGCTGGTAGTTGAAGAACACGAAGCCGTATTTGGCCAGTGCTACCGGTTGGCCGCTCTCGGCTTTGCTGACGCGGAACACGAAATCACCGCCATACTTGTTGAAATCCATCAGCCCGACTTCGAACCGCAGCATTTCCGGGAAAAACGATTCGGACTGGTACATGGTGGCCAGGTCGGTAACGATGATACCGACGCCGTTCTGATCAGCCTCCTGGATGCCGTATTTCACCAGGAACTGGGCCCGAGCTTCCGAGAGCATGGAGATCAGGGCGTCGTTGCCCAAGTGATTGGCGCCGTTGATGTCGGTGATTCTGACGGGCATTCTGGTTTCAAAGCAGAAGACATCATCCGGGAAAGAGAGCTTTATACGGGCCACGGTCGGGTACCTGTTTCTATACAAGTTCAGTTTGAGGGCGGAATCATACGCTCTTGGACTTTAGTGGTCATCTCAGGACGTTCTTATTGAAATCGGTTATCTTGCTAGTGATCCCTTGCGCCTCTTAACTTGGGGGTAGCGATGGTAGGAAATGGCTTTCCAAAACACGCTCAAGCACATCCATGTGGCGCTTGGGCTCCGCCATCCATGGCTCCGCACAGTTTTGGAAAGCCATTTCCTACCATCGTTCCAACCTTGTCAGCGCACCCAAATAAAACGATTACGGAAAGTCTATGGATATTCGCCCTGCTGCCACACTGGTTCTGACACGCGACACCTCTGAAGGTCTCCAGGTGCTGCTTTTGCAACGCACCTGGGACGCGGTTTTCATGCCCGGTTATTTTGTGTTTCCCGGCGGCGCGGTGGATGAACAGGAACCTCTCGGTCGCGAACACGCTCTTGGCCCGGCTGATTCGGAAATCAGTCAGACCATGAGTGTCGACGAAGGCGGCGCGGATTATATGCTCGCGGCGGTGCGCGAGTGTTTTGAGGAGGCCGGCATTCTGGTGGCAATGGATGCCGACGGGGCGACGATTGGGGGAGACCATCCGGTTCATGGTGAGCGTCAGGCGCTGTTCAGCGGCAAACGGTCTCTGGCACAGTTGTGTGCGCAGCACGGGTTGGCGATTCCGCTGGATCGGTTGGCGTATCTGGGGCACTGGATCACGCCTCCGGGACCGCCGCGGCGGTTTGATACCCGGTTTTTTGTGACTGTCGCACCAAAAGGCCAGGTGGCCAGCCATGATGGCGTGGAGACGATTGATCATGTGTGGATCAGTCCTGCCATGGCGTTAGAGGAACACCGCAACGGTGAACGATTGCTGGGGCTGCCGACGATTCGCACGCTGCGGGTGTTGAGCAGCTTTGATAACGCGGACGCAGTGATGCGCTATGCCCATGCCAATCCTCCGGAGCCTTACCCGGATCAGCCATGGCCGGCGCTGAAGAAGGGCAAGCCGGTGATGCTGGAACCCGGTTCGCCGGCCTATGACGAGGCCGCCAAGCTGGACCCGGAAGGGGAAGGTTCGACCCGGGCGGAGATTGTGCCCGGGGAACCGGTGGAGATCGCAGCCGGGGTGATCCGGTTGACGGCGCCCAACCCGGGGATGATGACCGGGCCGGGTACCAATACCTATCTGTTCGGCCATGAACGGTTTACGGTGCTGGATCCTGGGCCAGACGATGAGACCCACATTGAGCGCATCCTGGAGCTGACCGGCGGAGTGATTGATCAGGTGGTGGTGACCCATACCCACCAGGATCACTCCCCGGCCACCGCGGCGCTGAAAGCCAGGACCGGATGCCGGGTGTTCGGGTTGCCGGCGCCTGCTGGTGCATCCCAGGATCAGACCTTCGCGCCGGACGATGAGCCGGAACACGGCGATCTGATCGTTACCGACGCAGGCATTCTGAAGGCGATTCATACGCCCGGTCACGCCTCAAACCATATCTGCTACCTGCTGTTGGATCAGGAACTGCTGTTTTCCGGAGATCACATCATGCAGGGGTCCACGGTGGTGATTAATCCGCCGGATGGGGATATGAAGGCGTACCTGGAGGCTTTGTACGATCTGCTGGCTGAACCGGTCCGCTATATTGCGCCGGCGCATGGTTTCCTGATGGGGCAACCGGAGGCGGTGATTGATTACCTGATCACCCATCGGCTGGCGCGGGAGCACAAGGTGGCCAAGGCCCTGAAGCAGCTTGCTCCGGTAACTCTTAAGGATCTGACGGCGACGGCCTATGATGACGTGCCGCAGGCTATCCATGGGGTTGCAGCGCGCTCGGCGCTGGCGCACCTGCTGAAACTGAAAGCGGATGGCAAGGCCGCGGAGAAAGGTGAGCACTGGTCTGCCATCGGCAGGAGGCACTGATAAAGCCCGGCGTTGCCCGGGCTTGTCGCTTCCGCCTATTTTTTAGCGATGATGTAGACGGCGTGCACGATGCCGGGAATGTAACCGAGAAGGGTCAGCAGGATGTTGATCCAGAAGTGCTTGCCGATACCCACCTGCAAAAAGACACCTAACGGCGGTAACAAAATCGCAATCAAAATTCGCAAAAGATCCATACAGTTTACTCCCTTCAGCACGTATAAGTGTCACATGAACGCAAAATGTTGCCTGTAGATCTACTACATAGGCCATTTTGCGGAAATGCACAAAGATTTCATGAAGGTGGCATTAAACCTTTGTCACAGCCGTATTCATGATAGCAGGGGCGCTTTATCCTAGAGGCCGTTTTCGCCGCCGGATCTGGGAGCAGTCCCGACTGGCTGCCGACCTGAGAGGAATTATGCTGTTTAACTGGTTCAAAAACCTGACATTTATCGGGCTGTCACTCGGTGCTCTGATCACCGTACATCCCGCTTTGGCTGATCAGGACAGGGAGACCAAGGAAGTCCTGCTGGCAGAGCTCGCAGAGGACGAGAGCGTTGAGGATGTGGAGAATTCCGAGCCCCGCAAGAGCTCACGGACCGGGTCTGCAAGCGAGAAAACAGCACAGAAGGACGATCAGGAAGATACCCGTCAGCCGGAGTCTGCTGGGACGGAAAGCGAGAAACCCAAAAAGGTCGCACCCAATATTGATCTCAAAGAGATCGCTCCAGTCCCTGAGCCGCCCAGACAGGAAGAGGTCGGTGAGTCTGCCGGGGAATCACGGGACCCCGGCTCCATCGATGAAGAAACCGAAATCGCCGATGACTCAGGCAAAGCGCCCAACACGGCAGAAGCTGACAGTGAAGCGAATTCTGAAACAGCCGAACCGGAAGAGGCCAGCACTTTCGAGCTGCTGGGATCCAAAGTCCGTCCTGGCACCTCCACGCGCCTGGCATGGTCACCGAACATACAGATTGCCGGGCTGTCGCAGCCTACACCGGTGCTGGTGGTCAATGGCGTCAATGCCGGCCCCACTCTGTGCCTGACTGGTGCGGTTCACGGTGACGAACTCAACGGCATCGAAATCGTTCGCCGCACGGTCTACGACCTCAACCCCGAGAAACTCTCCGGCCGGGTTGTAGGCATTCCCATCGTCAACCTGCCAGGTTTCCAGCAAGGTACTCGCTACCTGCCGGACCGCCGTGACCTGAATCGCCATTTTCCGGGCAGCCCGAATGGCAGTCTGGCGGATCGCATTGCCCATTCACTGTTTGAGAGCGTGATCCGCAAATGCGACATGCTGGTGGATATCCACACCGGTTCACAAAAGCGCACAAACCTGCCTCAGTTGCGGGCGGACATGAACAATCCGGATGTGGCAGCCTTCACCCGTGGCTTTGACCGCATGGCGGTGGTCCACAGTTCAGGCTCCTCCGGCATGCTACGCACGGCGGCGGTGGAAGCTGGTATTCGTACCGTGACCATGGAGGCGGGCGAATCTCACCGCATCCAGGAACACCAGATTGATGCGGGCGTAAACAGCCTGACCAGCCTGCTGGAAAAGGAAGGCATGATCTCCCGGATGTTCGTCTGGGGAGACCCGGAACCGGTTTACTACGATTCCAACTGGGTCCGCGTACCAAACGGCGGCATCCTGTTCAGTGAAGTGGATCTTGGCGCCCGTGTTTCCGAAGGTGAGGTTCTGGGCTATGTGGCCGACCCTATCACCAACGCCCAGTACCCTATCCGGGCGGTCAGTAACGGTCGCATTATTGGCATGGCTGTGGATCAGGTGGTGATGGCCGGCTTTGCAGCCTACCACGTTGGTACGGAGGCAGAAGTTCCCGGCGAGTAGTATGCTACCGGCTTCCGATGTTTTCGAACGATAACAGGAGCCGGCGTGTCTATTCATTCCCCGAAGCCAATATGGCTGGCCTACGTTGGGCTGGTACTGACACCGTTATTCTGGGCAGGCAACGCTGTGGTTGCCAAGGGTGCGATCGAGAGCATCCCGCCCTTGTCCATGTCATTCTGGCGATGGGTGATCGCCCTGGCGGTTATCCTGCCTTTCGGGCTGCCCGGTGTTCTCCGTCACCGTCAGGTTATCCGCCAGTACCTGGGATCCATGCTGGCACTGGCCACTTTCAGCGTCGCGGCGTTCAATTCGCTGCTGTACTACGCCGCCATCACTACCAGTGCCACCAACATTGCCCTGATCAACGCCACCATTCCCATTTTCATTGCCTTGCTGGCCTGGCTGCTCCTGGGTGACCGGACCCGCCCGGTTCAGCTACTGGGCATCCTGTTGGCCGTGTTGGGAATACTGACGGTCGTCGCCCGTGGACAGTTGTCGGTGCTTACCAAACTCGAGGCCCAGCCCGGGGATCTGATCATGGTGGCTGCGGTGTTCAGCTGGGGGCTGTTCTCTGTGCTGCTCAGACGGCAGGCGGTGCCCCTGCCGGCCCTGGCATTCCTGACGACCCAGATCGCCCTTGGCACGCTGGTGATCCTGCCGTTTTATCTGGTCGAGCTGATATTCTTCAAAGGGGGGTTCGAGGTTGGTCGCGCCACGATCACGCCATTATTGTATTTTGCCTTCTTCCCCGGAATCCTGGCGTACGCATTCTGGAATCACGGCGTGCATCGGGTGGGGCCTGCAAGGGCGGCCATGTTCATGTACCTGACGCCGGTGTTCGCATCGATACTGGCGGGTGTCTTCCTGGGGGAACGGCTGGGGCTCTTTCACATCATCGGCGGGCTGTTAATACTGGCCGGGCTGTTTCTTGCGACACGTAAAGTGCCCGCAAACTAACCCGGAGTCAGGGGAATGTAATCCCCCTGACTCCAACGGAACGTCTGAGGAAGGTGGCCCCTCAGCTGGTGCTCACGCCACGACGAGCGCGCAACCCCATGCCTAGCAAGCCCAGTCCCAGCAGCGCCAGGGTACCCGGCTCGGGAACCTGTGACACCTTGGCAATCAGCTCGATTTTGGCCTTGACCTTGGCACCGTATTTCTTGCCCTCATGCAGGCCGAAGAGATAGCCTTCATTGAATACGGCATCGAACAGGGTGACCCGAAGATGGCCATCGCCCTGGGCGCCAAAGAACAGATCCAGTGGACCGTCCCAGGTGAGTACACCTTTCTGGAACAGGCCTCCGACCTTGTTAACCCCCACGGTCTCACCATCGATCGATCCGAACAGCACATCGGGCGAAGTGAAATTGAAGTCCACCGAAATCGGATAGGCAACTTCGTCGTCATCCCCGACATCGGATTCATTGGTCCAGATCTTGAACAGGCTGAAATACTGGCTTTCCCCTTCGCCAAGATTGAACGTGAAAGGGTTGTCAGCAATATCTGCGGAGTTAACCACCAGACCCGGATCATCCGAGTTGAGATTGACGTCATAGCTCGCTGTTATCTGCGCCGCACTTGCCAGTGTTGGGAAAAACAATACGACGGCCAACAACGTGACCAGTGTAATTCTTGGCATACTTGCCTCCCTGGGTTTCCCCATATTCCGTTTATGAGTACCACCCTTAACAAAAAGCATCGGCAATGCCAGTTTCTGTCTTTCGCTTTAAAACCAGACGTCTGTGTATTCCTGTAAACCCCACGATAACAGTGGTCGTAAAAAAAGCTGACAAGTCATTAGGGGACACCCGACGGCCTACCGGAAGCGCCGAATGACAGCCGCTTCGATGCGCTCCAGCGCCTGCTCCAGGAGCGGCCGGGGACATCCGATATTCATCCGCATGAAGCCGCGCCCGTTGTCGCCGAAGGTCGCGCCGGGATTCATACCGATGCCCGCGTCCTGCACAAAGAACTGTTTCAGCGCCCTGTCATCCGGTGTCAGCCCACGGCAATCCAGCCAGAGCAGGTAGGTTCCTTCCGGCACCGTCATGGTGATTTCCGGTATCCGCTGTGCCAGAAAGTCCGCCACGAAATCGCGGTTTTGCTGAAGGTAAGGCATCAGTTCATCAAGCCAGGGAGCACCATGCCGGTAGCCTGCTTCAAAGCCGGTGATGCTGAACGGATTGCATTGCCCCATGTGCAGAGAATCGAAAACTTCCTTGATTGCCTGTCGGCGGCCAGGATCGGGAATCACCAGCGCCGACAGCCCGAGTCCCGGCATGTTGAAGGTCTTGCTCGGGGCAACCGCCGTTACCAGCGCATCGCCGGCTTCCGCCAGGCGGGCAAGCATGCAATGTGTCGGTTTGTCCGGATACACCAGGTCACAGTGAATCTCGTCGGACAACACCACCAGGCCGTGTCGACGGGCAATATCCAGCACGGCCCGCAGTTCCTCATCCGTCCACACCCGGCCAACGGGGTTGTGGGGGGAGCACAGCACCAACAGCCGGGTATCGTCACGGGCGGCGCACTGTTCGAGGTGTTCAAGATTCATGATGTAACGTCCGTCGACACATTCCAACGGGTTCTCGATCACTGTGCGACCGGTCCGCTTTACCGAACTGAAGAACGGCGGGTAGACCGGTGGCTGAATGATGACCCCCTCACCGGGTTCGGAAAACGCCAGACACGCTGCGTGAAGCGATGGCACCACTCCGGGGGCCATGAGGATCCATTCCCGCTCGATAGTCCAACCGTGACGGTCCCTGTACCAGTCGATCATCGATTGGTACAGGGACTCGGGAAACAGGGTGTAGCCATATACAGGGTGTCGGGCCCGGGTTTCCAGGGCCTGGGTGACCGCCTCCGGTGCCGGGAAATCCATATCCGCCACCCAGAGCGGAATCACATCTTCTTTGCCAAACACTGCCCGGCGGGCGTCGAATTTTACCGAACAGGTCTGTTCGCGGATAACGGACTTGTCGAAATCTATGGGCACGTGGCGCTCCGATCGGTCATGGGGACGGGTTAATGGTCATCATTCTGTGGCAGGAGTGATGACCACCGCAAGCCGTCGAATATCAGAGACATGACCGGTCCGTCAGCGGGTTTAGCGCTTTGGTCGAAGATTCACAGGTTTTCCTTGCCGAACACGGCCAACACTTGCGAACCTAACGGTTTATTGTCCATCGGCTGACCCATAAACCCCGTCGGAGCCTTCGAATGATTGGCCAGATCCTGTCCACGATGTTGCCGGTTTTCCTGATTGCCGGCTGTGGCGCGCTGTATGGCCGTTATCGCACACCCGATATCCAGGGTTTGAACACCCTCAACATGGAACTGTTCGTCCCCATGCTGGTGTTCGCGGTACTGGCAGACCAGCAGGCACCGCTGCAGGAATACACCAGCCTCGCACTGGCAGCCACGGTGGTGGTACTGGGTTCCGGCATTATCCTCTACCCCTTGGCCCGGGTACTGAACCTGGACCTGAAAACCTTCCTGCCCCCGATGATGTTCAACAATTCCGGCAACATGGGTATTCCGGTACTGGTGTTCGCCTTTGGTGACGCAGCCCTGCCAGCCGCCATCGTGTTGTTTATCGTGGAGATGCTGCTGCACTTTACTGTGGGCCTCTACATGCTGGACCCGCACACCTCCATCATCAAACGGCTGCGCCTGCCCGTTGTTTTTGCCAGCATTGCCGGCCTGACCGTCAATTTCGGCGGGGTGCCCATGCCCCAGTGGCTGCTGGAAACCCTGAATATGCTCGGTGGCGTGTGTATTCCACTGATGCTGTTTACCCTCGGGGTACGCATGCTGGACGTGGACTTCAGCGACTGGAAACTGGGCATGCTGGGCGCCATTGCCTGCCCGGCCTCCGGACTGATTCTGGCCTGGCCGATGATTGCCATTCTGGATCTTCCCGGCCTGCAGGTGGCCGCCCTGTGGGTCTTCGCCGCACTTCCGCCAGCGGTCCTCAACTACATGGTGGCGGAGCAATACCAGCAGGAACCCCACAAGGTCGCGTCACTGGTACTGCTCAGCAACCTCGGCAGCCTGGTGGTGATGCCCATCGTGCTGGGGCTGGTGTTTGCCGTGGGGTATGTATGATCCAGAGGTCAGAATCCGTGCTTGCTGCTTGCAACTAACCGGTCTTTGACCGATGGTTAAGGTCAAATCTGATTGATTTCATTCGTGATACGGAGGTCTGCCCATGAGCGTCCTGCTCCTTCTGATCAGTGCACTGGTCCTGATTTATCTTGGCATTGGTGGCCAGGCGGCCGCGGCGGTGATGATCATTGCCACCGTCGTCGGTTTTTTCCAGGACGATTGGCACCTGCTCAGCATTCTGTTTGGCGGTGGTTTGCTCGCCCTCGCCCTGTTGCTGGTTTTCCCCGGTGACCTTCGCCTCGACAAACTGAGCCGCCCCCTGCTGGGCTGGGTCCGCAACCGCCTGCCGAAGCTCTCCGAGACGGAATCCGAAGCGCTCAAATCCGGTTCCGTGGACTGGGATGGCGAGCTGTTCTCCGGCCAGCCGGAATGGTCAAAGCTGCTGGACGCCAAGCCCGCTCACCTTACCAGTGAGGAACAGGCCTTCCTGGACGGCCCGGTGGAAAAACTCTGCGGCATGCTGGATGACTGGAAAATCACCCATGAAAATTACGACCTTCCGGACAAGGTCTGGAAGTTCATCCGGGAGAACGGCTTTTTTGGGCTGATAGTCCCCAAGGAACAGGGTGGCAAGGGTTTCTCCCATACCGCCCATTCCGAAATCGTGATGAAAATTTCCACCCGCAGCGTGTCCGCCGCCGTCACGGTGATGGTGCCCAATTCTCTGGGCCCGGGCGAGTTGCTGATGGAATACGGCACCGATACCCAGAAAGAGCACTACCTGCCCCGGCTCGCCGGCGGCGAGGAAATTCCCTGCTTTGCCCTGACCTCCCCGGTGGCCGGCTCCGACGCCGGCGCCATTCCCGACAAGGGCATCGTCTGCAAGGGGCAATGGAACGGCGAGGAAGTGCTGGGCCTGAAAGTCACCTGGAACAAACGCTACATCACCCTGGCGCCGGTAGCCACGCTGATTGGTCTGGCCATCAAGGTGTATGACCCGGACAAGCTGATGGGTGATCAGGATGAAATCGGTGTGACCTGCGTGCTCGTGCCGCGTGAGACCGAAGGCGTCAATGCCGGCGCCCGTCACCTGCCAATGAACACCGTGTTCATGAACGGGCCCACCTGGGGTAACGACGTTTTTATCCCCATGGAACAGGTGATCGGTGGTCAGGACATGCTCGGAAAGGGCTGGACGATGCTGCTGGAATGCCTGTCGATTGGTCGCTCGATCTCACTACCCGCCCTCGGTACCGGCGCGGGCAAAGTGGCCAGCCTCGCCACCGGCTCCTACGCGCTGACGCGGGAACAGTTCGGCCGTTCCATCAGCCAGTTTGAGGGTGTTCAGGAAGCCCTGGAACCCATCGCCGGCTACACCTATATGATGGACGCCGCTCGCCTGCTCACCTCCGGCATGCTGGATCGGGGCGTACGCCCATCGGTACCGTCGGCGGTGCTGAAATACCGCAACACCGATCTGATGCGGGAAGTGATCAACCACGCCATGGACGTGGTGGCCGGCCGCGGCGTGATTACCGGGCCCCGCAACTTCCTGGCCCGGGCCTACCAGGCGGTTCCCATCGGCATCACCGTGGAAGGCGCCAATATCCTTACCCGCAGCCTGATGATCTTCGGCCAGGGTTCAATACGCTGTCATCCTTTCATTGTGGAGGAAATTGAAGCCGCCGGCATGGAGGATGAGGACAAGGCCGCGAAGAAATTCGATGGCATTTTCTACCGCCACATTGCCCACACCACCCGTAATGCCCTGCGGGCGTTTGTTCTGGGGCTGACTCGTGGCTGGCTTGAGCCGGTGCCCCGCCAGGGCGACATCCAACCCTGCTACCGCCAGCTGGCCCGTTTCTCCGCTGCCTTCGCGCTGTTGACCGACGTCACCCTGCTGAGCGTCGGTGGCGGCCTGAAAGCCCGTCAACGACTGTCCGGACGCATGGCGGATTGCCTGGTGCACCTGTATTACGCCACCGCCGTGATCAAGCAATGGCATGAGGAAGGTTACCCGGACGACCAGCGCCCACTGGTGGAATGGTGCCTGAAAACCTGTCTGCGGGACCTCCAGGGTTCCATGCGGGAAGCCATTATCAACTTCCCGGTGCCGGCGCTGCGCTGGCCGTTGCGGTTGCTGGTGTTCCCGCTGGGCGCTACCGGCCTGAACGGCCCTGATGACAAGCTGGGTGCCACGGTCGCCAACACCATCGTGAAGGACACTCCGGTGCGTCAGCGCGTCAGCCGCGGGGCTTACATCAACACCGATCCGGATGATCCCCTGGGTCGCGTGCTGAATGCCTATCGGCTGGCCAATGAAACCGCCGAGATGCGCAACCGGCTCCACGAGGCCATTCGCAACCGGAATGAGGACGAGCTGGATGGCATCGCCCTGTTAATGGGCCACGAGCGCAAGGAACTGGTGGACTGGGCCTGTGAGCAGGGAGTTGTTAAAAAAGAAGAATGCGACAAACTGCTGGAAACACTTGAGGCACTGTACGACGTGATCCGGGTGGACGCCTTCGAGGGCGATGGCCTGAAAGCCCTGGCACGCTGTGCCAAGGGTAAACGCAAGGTGGTGGAACGTCCGCCCCGGGATGAAGACTAAGAAAGTATCGATTGCTGCGTTACCCGTATCTCTAATCCTTGATTTGCCCATGGGAGGCCATACGGCCTCCCTTTTTATTTGGCCTCTCACCACACCCCGCCGCTGATCAGCGCTGAAAACCTGTGTTCAGCCGGCTGCTTTTCTTTAGCTGGCCCTGCTTGACAGATTCCCGGAACGCCATCTATTAATGAAGGTCGGGTTCATTCGGCAGTATCGGCGACCTTTCGCGAAAAAAGCTGCAATAACAAACAATAAAAGCCGGGCAAGGACGTTCCGTCAGCCTGGATTGAAAGGGGTGTCTTTCCGTGAGCGAGCAGGCCGGCCAGGCAAAGCAATCGGACATTATTCTCGAAACCCGGAATCTGACCAAGGATTTCAAAGGGTTTACCGCCGTCAAAGATATCAACCTGAAGGTTGAGACCGGCACCATTCATGCCCTGATTGGTCCGAACGGCGCCGGCAAAACCACGTTTTTCAATTTGCTGACCAAATTCCTCAAACCCAGCGCCGGGCAGATTATTTACGACGGTCGCGATATCACCCACGACCGGCCCGCCGACATCGCCCAGCACGGGCTTATTCGTTCTTTCCAGATTTCCGCGGTATTCCCGCACCTGTCCGCCCGGGAAAATGTGCGGATCGCACTGCAGCGTAAACTCGGGGTCTCCTATCATTTCTGGCGCCCGAAAAAGATCCTCGACCAGCTCAACGAAGAAGCCCAGGCCACCCTGGAACAGGTAGGGCTGGAAAAGTTTGGCGACATCATGGCCGTTGAACTGCCCTACGGCCAGAAACGGGCGCTGGAGATAGCCACCACCATTGCCCTGAAGCCCCACCTGATGCTTCTGGACGAACCCACCCAGGGCATGAGCCCGGAGGACGTCAGCAAGGTTACCGACCTGATCAAACGGGTCGTGGAAGGTCGCACCATCGTGATGGTGGAGCACAACCTGAACGTGGTCTCGTCGCTCGCCGACACAATCACGGTCCTGAACCGTGGCGAGATACTCGCCGAGGGTGACTACCAGGCGGTATCCACCAACCCGTCCGTCATGGAAGCCTACATGGGGACCACCGATGCAGCCTGACCAGCATCCCGAACTTCTGAGAATTGAAAACCTCCACGCCTGGTATGGCGAATCCCACATACTTCACGGACTGAACCTCAGCCTGCATGAGGGAGAGGTGATCACCCTGCTGGGACGCAACGGTTCCGGGCGCACCACAACCCTCAAGGCCATCCTCGGACTGGTCAGCAAACGCACCGGCTCCATCAGGGTCCACGGTACCGAACTGATCAACATGCCGACGCACCGCATCGCCCATGTAGGCAAGCTGGGTTACTGCCCCGAGGAGCGGGGCATCTACGCCTCGCTGAATGTGGACGAGAACCTGACCCTGCCGCCGGTAGTGGCCGAAGGCGGCATGTCCGTGGACGAGATCTACCACATGTTCCCCAACCTCAAGGAACGCAGGAAAAGCCAGGGCTCCAAGCTCTCCGGCGGGGAACAGCAGATGCTGGCCATTGCGCGGATCCTGCGTACCGGCGCCAGCCTACTCCTGCTGGACGAGATTACCGAGGGCCTGGCTCCGGTGATCCTGAACTCCCTGGACGAGGTCATCCGCAAGCTCCGGGAGCGGGGCTTCACCATCATTCTGGTAGAGCAGAATTTCCGGTTTGCGGCGCCGCTCGCCGACCGACATTACGTCATTGAACACGGCAAGGTCGTGGAACAGATAGACGCCGCCGACCTGGAAGCCAAAAAAGAGCAGTTGAACAGACACCTGAGTGTCTGATGCACCGGGCCTGAAGGATGCACACCAGGGCCCCTGAAAGCTGATAACAAGAGGTATACCGCTATGTTCAAGCACTGGACGAATGGACTGGCTGGCGCAATCGCAGCGGCCAGCCTGGTAATGCCACTGGCTGCAAACGCCAGTTTGTCGAATGACATGGTCAAGATCGGGGTACTCAGTGATATGTCCGGGGTTTACAAGGCCCTGGAAGGTCCCGGGGCCGTTGTTGCCGCCGAGATGGCCATTGAAGACTTTGGTGGAGAGGTACTGGGCAAGCCCATCGAAATCGTCTCCGCCGATCACCAGAACAAGCCGGACATTGGGGCCAGCACCGCCCGGGAATGGATCGATTCCGAGAATGTGGACATGATTACCGCCCTGGATAACTCCTCAGTGGCGCTATCGGTGCAGGGCCTGGCCTCTGACCGCAAGGTGATCACCCTCAACACCGGCGCCGGCACCACCGCGCTGACGGAGGAGCAGTGCACGCCTTACGGTATCCACTATGTCTATGACACCCACGCGCTGCCGGTGGGCACCGCCACTGCCATGGTGAAGAACGGCGGCGAGAAGTGGTTCTTCATCACCGCGGACTACGCCTTCGGGCACTCGCTGCGGGACAACACGTCCGCCGTGGTCGAAAGCCTTGGCGGTGAAGTCGTCGGCGATGTCGAAGCACCTTTGTCCACCAACGACTTTTCCTCCTACCTGATCCAGGCGCAGTCGTCCGGCGCGGACGTTATCGGTCTGGCCAACGCCGGTCAGGACACAGTCAACGCCATCAAACAGGCCAATCAGTTCCGTATCGTGCAGGGCGGCCAGAAACTGGCGGGCATGCTGGTATTCATTTCCGATGTGCACAGCATGGGCCAGGACATTGCCCAGGGCCTGCAATTCACCACCGCGTTTGTATGGAACCAGAACGACGAGGCCGAGGAGTGGTCACGCCGCTTCTATGACCGTCACGGCGCCATGCCCACCATGGTGCACGCCGGGGTGTATTCCGCCGTCAGCAATTACCTGAAAGCCGTCGATGAAACCGGGACCGATGACAGCGACGCCGTGCGCAAGGCCCTGGGTGACATGACCCTGAACGACATGTTCGTCAAGGGTGGCAAGATTGCCCCCAACGGCTCGATGCTGCACGACATGTACCTGGTCGAAGTCAAGAAGCCTGAAGAAGCCACCGAGGAATGGGACCTACTGAAAGTGGTATCGAAGATACCCGCGGACCAGGCCTTCATCTCGATGGAAGAGACCAAGTGCAAGCTGGTTAACAACTAACCGCAACGAATTACCACGGCTTCAGGGGGATTGCCAACGTGTCGATACAGGTCATTCTGTCCCAGGCACTGCTGGGGCTTAATGTGGGTGTGTTCTACGCCATGTTGAGTCTCGGGCTTGCGGTGATATTCGGGTTGCTGAATATCATCAACTTTGCCCACGGTGCCATGTACATGCTGGGTGCCTTTATTGCATTGATCGGCTACTCCTTCCTGGAGCAGTGGTTCGGAATCAGCCTGCAGGTCGGCTTCTGGGCATCGCTGATTGTGGCGCCGGTCCTGGTCGGCCTGCTGGGGGTCATCATTGAGCGCACCATGCTCAAGCGCCTCTATGACCTGGACCATATCTACGGCCTGCTGCTGACCTTCGGGATCACACTGATCCTGCAGGGACTGTTCGCCAACTATTTCAACGTCTCGGGCACGCCCTATCCCGGGCAGCCGGAAGCCCTCAGCGGAGTGGTGAACCTCGGCTTCATGTATTTCCCCACCTACCGCCTGTTTGCCATCGTCTTCTCCCTGGTGGTGTGCTTTGCCACCTGGTTCTTTATTGAGCACACCAAACTGGGATCCCGCCTGCGGGCCGGTGTGGAAAACCCGGACCTGACCCAGGCCTTCGGCCTCAACGTGCCGCTGATGGTGACCCTGACCTTCGCTTTCGGCGCGGGCCTCGCCGGCCTTGCCGGCGTTCTGGCGGCACCGATCTACTCCGTCAGTCCGCTGATGGGCGCGGACCTGATCATCGTCGTGTTTGCGGTGGTGGTCATCGGCGGCATGGGCTCCATCATGGGCGCCATCCTCTCCGGCCTGGCCCTTGGCCTGGTGGAAGGTATGACCAAGGTGTTCTACCCACCCGCCGCCAACACCGTGATTTTCTTCCTGATGGTGCTGGTGCTGCTGTTCCGCCCCGCCGGACTGTTCGGTAAGGAGAAGTGAGCCGCTCATGACCAATCGCATACTGTTTATCGTGATGCTCCTGACCGGCCTGACGGCCCCCTTCTACGCCTACCCCGTGTTCGTCATGGACCTGCTGTGCTTCGCCCTGTTTGCCTGCGCTTTCAACCTTCTGCTGGGATATGCGGGCCTGCTCAGCTTTGGTCATGCCGCCTTTTTCGGGGGAGCGGCCTACATTGCGGGTTATGTCACCAAGGAGTGGGGATTTTCGCCGCTGATCGGCATCCTGACCGGTACCGGCTTTGCGTTGGTCTTGGGTTCGGCGTTCGGCTACCTGGCCATTCGTCGTCAGGGCATTTATTTCGCCATGGTCACCCTGGCCCTGGCCCAGATCATCTACTTCCTGGCGCTGCAAATGCCCTTCACCGGGGGCGAAAACGGCCTCCAGCGAATCCCGCGGGGGGATCTGTTCGGGTTTATCGACCTGAACAACGACATCGCCATGTACTACTTCGTGTTCGCCATCTTCATGGTGGGCTTCGGCATCATTTACCGGGCCATTCACTCGCCCTTTGGGGAGGTACTGCAGGCGATTCGCGAAAACGAATCCCGGGCCCTGTCTCTGGGCTATGACGTGGACCGCTTCAAACTGCTGGCTTTCATCCTCTCCGCCACACTCGCGGGCATGGCGGGCGCCACCAAGGCCATCATTTTCCAGTTCGCGTCACTGACCAGCGCCCACTGGCAAACCTCCGGGGAAGTCATCCTGATGACACTGGTAGGCGGCCTGGGCACCATCTTCGGCCCGGTACTCGGCGCCATCACCGTCGGCGCACTCGCCCACGAGCTGTCGTCCTTCGGCTCCTGGGTCCAGGTGATCCTGGGCACCATTTTCGTGGTGTGTGTCATGGTATTCCGGCGCGGTATTATCGGCGAAATTCAACAGCGACTGGCCCGCAAAAAGGGTTAAGCGGACCAGTCGCTGGTCTTCCAGGCGGCTCAGCAGTTGGCCGCACCCAATTGTGTACCGACCCTGGCTTGCTGCCGATCGGCTTCCGCTGCCCGCAGTTTCTCGCCGCGGTATACCAGGTATTCGCCAATGGCCAGAGTGATCAGTACGCCAGCGCCAACCTGCAGGGCGAACGCGGTGTCCAATGGTTCGCCGGGAACCCAGAAGAACAACAGGATCGACATCCCCAGAATGGCGATACAGAGTGTGGAAAGCGCGTAACCCATCGCATCACCACCCGGAATTTTGAACGGCCGCGGATGATCGGCATCACTGATACGCAACTTCAAAAACGCGAGGTGCATGGCGATATAGGGTAATAGGAAAATGATGGCACTGAACGAGAACAGGGTCCAAAACAGGTCTTCAAGATTATTGGCCATAAAGCCATAGATCACCATGATCGAGGAGCTGATCGTACCGGTCAGAATAGCGGCGCCAACAGGGCTTTTATGCTCCTTGCTCACCCAGCCGAAAATCTCGGGCATCTCTTTTGCGTCGGCCGCTTCCGCCGCGGCACGGTTACCTCCGAGGGTCCAGGTCACCATGGTCGAGAACAGCGTAAATAACGCCATCCCTCCGATCATCAAAGCGAAGGCGTTGCCGAGCTCGCTACCGCCAAACAATTCCTGAAGTGTAACCGCCAGGATATCGACCATATCGACATCGTCGGCCGGAACCGCGGCGAGCACACCCGCCGTACCGAAGATGTAGAAACCTGCCGCGCAGAGGCCAGCAGCCAGCATCGCACGAGGTATATTGCGTTCGGGATTGATAATCTCGTCACTCTCGGCGCTGATCAGCTCCATGCCCAAACACCCATAAACCACGACCGGCAGGTACACCAGGCCGGCTTGCAGATCGTCCATTGCCGCGCCAAAACTGATGTCGTTAACGAAGCCATGCTCCAGGCCGTACGCAATACCAGTACCACCCAGGGTCAATATAACCGCAAACTTGGTCAACGTGCCGATATTCGGAATCCACTTGCTGTAACTGAGGCGGATGCAGTTGGCCCAGGTTGTCAGGGCGCACATACCGATCCCGAGGCCGATCTGTGCCCACAGACTCATGTCGGGGACAAACAGGGCGGCAAAGATGCCGGAGAACATGATGTAAACCGCCGGCATCCACAGTGCGATATTAATCCAGTATTGCCAGGTGATCCGTGCCGCCCAGCGGGTGTTGAAGGCATCGCGTACCCAGGCGTAGATGCCGCCCTGTTCCGGGTAAGAGGTGCCCAGTTCGGCCGTGACCAATGTATTCGGGATCAGAAAAAGGACGATAACAACCAGCCACCAGAAGATAGCCGCAGGACCAACAGCGGCGGTCATGGCGATCTGATCGATCAGCAGAACCGCAGAGACGGCGTAGAGCGTGACGTCCAACGCGGTCAACGTTTTTTTATGACTCAAGGGCTTACTCATAGGGCACCACCTAATTTATTTTTGTCTACTATGGCGCCATTTTCACCTCCCCCCTCCTCCTGATATATACCCTGTTGGGGGGGGTAGCCGAATGACCCACCTGAACAGGGTATGGTGAGCGAAGCAGGATGTTTCTAGTGTGATGACCAACATCACCAGAAAAAGCCGGCCCGAGCAGAGTACCGGCGACCTATTGCAGCAAGGAGATCGACCATGTCCAACAAAACGCTTTATGCCCCAATGAGCGGTAACGAGATGCCCCGTTTCGGCGGGCCCGCAACCTTTATGCGCCTGCCCGCTGTCGATCTCTCCGAAGAACTGGACGCGGCATTCATCGGCGTACCCTTTGACATCGGCACCTCCAATCGCCCCGGCGCCCGCCTTGCTCCCCGCGAGATCCGAGACGAATCCCGCATGCTGCGTCCATTCAATGTATCCACCGGCGCCGATCCGTTCAACAGCCTGACCGTCGCTGATATCGGCGACGTACCGATCAATACGTTCAACCTGCAAAAAAGCATCGATATTATCGAAGCGTTTTACGACGACGTATTGGGCTGTGGCGTCGCCCCGCTGACAATGGGTGGCGATCACACTATAGCCCTACCGATTCTGCGGGCACTGAGAAAGAAACACGGCCCGATCGGCGTGATCCATATCGACGCGCACGCCGACATCAACGATCACATGTTTGGCGAGTCCATCGCCCACGGCACCCCATTCCGCCGCGCGGTGGAAGAGGGACTGCTCGACGGCAACCGCGTCGTCCAGATCGGCCTCCGCGGCACCGGTTATTCGGCCAACGAATATGACTGGTCGCGTGATCAGGGGTTTCGCGTCGTCACCGCCGAGGAATGCTGGCACAAGTCATTGACCCCGCTGATGGAAGAGGTGCGGGAGAAAGTCGGCGGCGGTCCGGTCTATATCAGCTTCGATATCGACGGGCTTGACCCTGCATTTGCCCCGGGCACCGGCACCGCTGAGGTCGGCGGCCTGACCGTCATGCAGGGTATCGAGATCATCCGCGGCTCCCGCGGGCTGGACATAGTCGGCGCCGACCTGGTTGAAGTCTCGCCACCCTTTGATATGAGCCGCAACACCTCGGTGGTGGCCGCCAACCTGCTCTACGAGATGCTGTGCGTGCTACCCGGGGTTCAGTACAGCAAGCGCTAAACCACTTGAACGCAGGCCCTGCCTGCGTTTTTTTCTGTTCTCCAAAGCAACCACCTTTACTCAACATTCCCACGCCCCCTCACGCTCTACCCTGTTCAGGTACCTACCAAACGAGGGTATTCAATCCCGCCTTACCGTTCAGCAAACTGGTTACATAGCGCTATCAGCGCGACTCCTGAGAAACACAACAAACGAGTGTGACCATGAACGGATTAACGGATGCCCAAAAGGCTTTACTGAGAACAAAGTTCTTTCCCTACTGGTTAGATCACGCCGATGCACCAAAGCCTGAACCGTCACTCAAAGGCAGCACCCAGTGCGATCTGCTGATCGTCGGCGCTGGCTTCACAGGGCTCTGGGCCGCCGTGCAGGCAAAAGAAAACAACCCCGAGCGTGATGTGGTTCTGATTGAAGCCCAATGCGTCGCCATCGGAGCCTCTGGTCGCCCCGCAGCTATTCTGTCGACCTCGGTTATGCATGGCCTGGACAATGCTCAGCGCCTGTTTCCAGACGACATGGACGAACTGGAGCGTCTGGGCAAAGAAAACCTTGACCATTTCCGCGGAACGATCGAACGCTACAACATCGACTGCGATGTCGAATGGGGTGGCGAGCTCACCGTCGCCATCGGTGAAGATGGCCTGGCCGACATCAAGAAAGAGTACAAACTATACAAGCGCTACGGTCACGACGCCTACCTGCTCAACCAGGATCAGGTCCAGTCAGAGGTCAACTCGCCTCTGTTCGCCGGTGGACTCTGGTCCAAGAGCCGCAGCGGGACGGTCCACCCCGGAAAGCTCGCCTGGGGCCTTAAGCGCGTGGCGAAAGAACTCGGCGTGAGAATCTACGAATACACCCCTCTGTGCGATACCCGCGCACTGAACCCGGGAGTAAAGGCTGAAACCCCCGAGGGCCTGATCAGAGCCAACAAGGTGCTGCTCGCCACCAACGCCTTTGCCATCAGTGGTAGCAAGATCCGCAAACGGGTCGCTGCGATCCGCGACCGGATCGTTGTCACCGAGCCGCTCACCGATGAGCAGTTGGCCAGTATCGGCTGGAAGCACCGTCAAGGCATCTACGACACCCGTACCCAGCTTAACTACATGCGCCTTACCGCCGACAACCGGATCCTGTTTGGCGGTCGATTGGGGTACTTTTACGAGAATGATACCGACCCGAAAGCGGACAAGACGGCAGAGAACTTTGTCCCCTTGGTCGAAAACTTCTACAAGACCTTCCCGGGTCTGCGCGGCATCAGTTTCAGCCATGCCTGGAGCGGTCCCATCGGCCTGACCACACGGATGGCGGTGCACTTCCAGCGTTACCACAACGGCGACATGATCTACGCCGGTGGTTACTCCGGTTTCGGCGTCACCGCTACCCGGTTCGGCTCGCGGGTCGGACTGGATATACTGGATGGGAAAGACACGCCCGAGAGCAAGCTGGGCTTTGCCAGCACGCTGCCGGGTTACATCCCTCCCGAGCCGTTCCGCTGGATCGGCGCCAAGATTACCATGTACGCGCTGGATACGGTCGATGCCAAAGGCGGCTGGCGGCATTTGTGGATTCGGCTGGTTGAGAAGATGGGCTTCCCGATCACGCAAAAGGAATTGGGCTGACTCCCCAACCGCCTACTATCAACAGCCGGGCCTTGGAGCCCGGCTTTTTTGACTCCGCGACCCTTTGGTTCCAGTGCAACAGAGCGAGCCATAAAAAAGGCCGGCGAGATGGTTCTGCAGCGGGATAGCAGAACCACCAGGCCGGCCGGAACAGGCAGCCGTGCTGCCCGTCAGCGCTTAGAAACTTCTGGAAACCGTCAACAGAACCGTTTGGTCGTTGCGGAACGGGCCAGTATCGATTTCCTGATCGCTGTCCAGATCGTTAAACAGATAGGCGAGTGACAGGTCGAGACCAGCAAGGGCGGTGGAGGCGCCAACTGAGAAATCGCTGTAGTCACCGATATCAATATCGTCCCAGTAATCGCCAAAGCTATGGCCGGCGTGCAGGTCCAGTGACACCTGCTCGGTCACCGCGTAGCTGTAGTCCAGCGCGACGTAGTGTGCGTCTTCACTCAGATTGACATAGTCGTTGGCGAAGGCGTATTCCAGTTTCAGGTCGCCGTAATAGAAGTTGAAATCTACTTCTGCGTAGTCTGCGTCGGCTGCGTCGTACCCCGGGTAGCTGTAGTAATACAGGGTCGCATCCCAACTCATCTTGTCATTGATTTCGGCCCAGTAGCCGGCGTACCAGTCGATTTCCAGGTTGGCGTCGTCACCAAAATCGACGTTGCTACCCCAGATGCCGGCATAGAGACCGTTATCGAAGGCCACGTCGATACTGCCCTGCACCGCTGGATCACCGGCCGTTTGCGAGATGCCACGGAAACGGTAGTCATTGGTGAAGCTGACAGTACTTGAGAGCTCGGCTGCCGTGACGGCAGAGGAAAGTAACAGGCACGCCGGTGCCATCCACAATGATTTCATAGGATTCTCCTAGGTGTTGTTTTTAGGTTTGGGGGAGTGAAACCGGGGGCTTTGCCCCCCGGGGTTAGGATTAGGAGCAGGGTTATTCCTGGATTTCTTTGCTACGGTGCTGGCGACGCATCTGGAACACCGCGGCAATCACCCCGACCGCCACGGTCAGAATCATCAGCGTGGCCAGGGCGTTCACCTCCGGACTGACGCCCAGGCGGACTTTCGAGAAGATCACCATCGGTAGCGTGCTATCACCCGGGCCGGAGACAAAGCTGGCGATGACCAGGTCATCCAGTGACAGGGTGAAGGAAAGCAACCAGCCCGAGACAAGCGCCGGCGCGATCAGCGGCAGGGTCACCAGGAAGAACAGCGATGCAGGCCTGGCGCCCAGGTCCATGGCCGCTTCTTCCAGGGTCTCGTCCAGTGATACCAGACGCGACTGCACAACCACGGCCACATAGGCCAGGCAGAAGGTGGTATGGGCGATGATCACCGTGCCGGTGCCGCGCCCGGAGGGCCAACCGAACATCCCCTCCATGGCCACAAACAGCAGCAACAGGGACAGCCCGGTGATCACTTCCGGCATAACCAGCGGCGCGGTCGTCCAGCCCGACAGAATCATCTTGCCGCGGAAGCGACCGAACCGGGTCAGTACGAAACCGGCCAGCGTACCCAGCACGACCGCCAGCGTGGCGCTGATGACGGCGATCTTCACGCTCACCAGCGCGGCGTCAATAATCTGGTCGTTTTTAAACAGCTCGGCATACCACTTCAACGACCAGCCACCCCATACCGTCACCAGCTTGGACTTGTTGAAGCTGTAGATGATCAGGGCAATGATCGGCGCATACAGGAACACAAAGCCCATGCCGGCCGACACATTCAGGAAGGTTGAACGACGTTTCATCAGACAGCCTCCCTCTGTTTCTCGGCGTTGTTACGGATCAGCATGATCGGCAACACCAGCACGATCAGCATCACCGTCGCGACTGCCGAAGCCATGGGCCAGTCCCGACTGAGGAAAAACTCGTCCCACAATACCCGACCGATCATCAACGTATCGGAGCCGCCCAGCAGCGCCGGAATGACGAACTCGCCCACCGCCGGAATAAACACCAGCAAGCAGCCGGCAACGACGCCGGGCAAAGACAGCGGCAGGGTGATAAGGAAGAAGGTTTGCGCGGGCTTGCAGCCCAGGTCTTGAGCGGCCTCAAGCAGGGTCCCGTCGAGCTTTTCGAGCGCCGTATAGAGCGGCAACACCATAAACGGCAGATACGTGTAAACGATGCCGATGTAGACGGCGATATCGGTCTGCAATATCGTCAGCGGAGTGTCGATCAGGCCGATGCTCATCAGAAAGTCATTGACGATGCCATTCTTCTGCAAGATCCCCATCCAGGCGTAAACCCGGAGCAGAAACGACGTCCAGAATGGCAGGATCACCAGCGACAGCAGCAACGTCCGGGTTGTGCCGTGGCTGCGGGCAATCAGATAGGCCATCGGAAAGCCGATCAGCAGGGTGAAGAACGTGGAGATGGCGGCGATTTTGGCCGAATTGAGGTAGGCCGCCAGGTAGAAATCATCCTCGAACAGGTAGCGGTAATTGCCGAGGTTGATGCTGATCTCCAGCAACGCCTCTTCCAGATCGAGTTCGAACAGCGACGTGTAGGGCGGAATCGCGATCGCCGTCTCGGCAAGCGAGATTTTGAATACGACCAGAAACGGGATAAAGAAAAACACCGCTAGCCACAGACCCGGAATCGAAATGACCGCATAGCGGCCACACTTGATCTGCCCGAGGCGCTCGAGAATCCGAGCCCTCAGCGTAGGCCCTGTGATCCTGACTGAGTCAGAAAGAATACTCATGACGTCAACACCACGCTGCTGTCTTCGTCCCAGGACAAGTAAACGAGATCATCCCAGGTGAATCTCTCGGCTGCGGCGCGCATCAGATTGGGCTTGGTCACCCTCACTTCAAAACCGTTATCGAGCCTGACCCGGAATAACGACAGGCTGCCCATATAGGCGACGTCTTCGATCTTGCCGCGAACACAGTTGTCACGCTGTTCGGGGTCCTCGTGGCTGATACTGATTTTCTCAGGGCGTACCGCAACATTGACCATCTGGTTAGCGGCACAATCGATACCGTGGTTGTTGGAAAGCGTGGTGCCGGCGTCCCGTGAATCGATCCGCACAGAGCCCGGTGTCTTCTCGACAACCTTGCCCTCGAACAGATTCACTGAACCGACAAACTCGGCCACAAAACGACTGTTCGGATATTCGTAGACTTCATGGGGTTCGGCCGTCTGAACGATCTGGCCCTGATTCATTACCCCGATCCGGGTAGCCAGGGTCATCGCCTCTTCCTGGTCATGGGTCACCACCACAAACGTCACACCCAACTCATACTGGAGGTTGATCAGCTCAAACTGGGTCTCTTCACGCAGTTTTTTATCCAGTGCTCCCAGCGGTTCATCCAGCAGCAGCAGTTTGGGGCGCTTGATCAGCGCCCGTGCCAACGCAATCCGCTGGCGCTGGCCACCCGACAACTGGTTCGGCTTGCGCTTACCCAGGTGACCCATCTGCACCATATCCAGCATCTGCGCCACGCGCTGTTTGGTTTCTGAGCGACTGACACCCTCGCGACGCAAACCGAACGCGACATTTTCGGTGACGGTCAGATGCGGAAACAGGGCATAGGACTGAAACATCATGTTGACCGGCCGTTTCCAGGGCTGAATGCCCGACGTATCGACGCCATCGATCAGGATGCGTCCGCTGGTGGCCGTCTCGAATCCGGCCAGCATCCGGAGCAGCGTACTCTTGCCGGAACCGGAGCCGCCCAGCAGGCAGAAAAGTTCGTTTTTGTAGATGTTCAACGAAATATTGTCGACTGCCGTAAAATCGCCAAACTTTTTGGTGACGTTTTCGATCTTCACAAAAGGCTCGGCACCTTCCTGGCGCCACAGTGGCACTGAAGCGCCACCATTCGCGCAAGCTTCCGCCTGCTCCGGTTCAATTGCCGTATATAAACTCATGCTCTTTCCCCTGGAAGTTATTCCGCTGGTGACGAAACCAGCGGCTTGCGCGCTGGCTCGCCGCCGGAATGACAGTGTTCACCGTCCGGTTTTGGTATTGGACCAGGAGCGGTTCAGGATACGGTCGAACTTCGGTGTATGCGCATTCTGCGTAAACAGCTTGGCCTTTACTTCTTCCGAAGGGTAAATGCCCGGGTTGCTGCTGACCTCTTCATCGAGCAGCGGCATAGCGGCCACATTGGGTACCGCGTAGTAGACGTAGTTGGAGATACCGGCCGCGGTGTCGCCTTGCAGCACAAAATCGATGAACTTATGGGCGGCATCCGGGTGCGGGGCATCGGCAGGGATGGCCATCACGTCGAACCAGACCAGGGTTCCTTCGGAGGGAATGGAGTAACCCACATTCACGCCCTGACCCGCTTCTTCAGCACGCCCTTGTGCCTGCAGTACGTCACCGTTGTAGCCCACGGCAAGACAGATTTCGCCGTTGGCCAGGTCGGAGATGTACTTGCTGGAACTGAAGTATTTAATGTGGGGGCGCACGCTCTGAAGCATCGCCTCGGCTTTCTTCAGGTCGCTTTTTTTCTCACTGTTTGGATCAATACCCAGGTAGTTCAGCGCCATGGAGACAACTTCGGCAGGGGAATCCAGCATGGCGATGCCACAATCAGCCAGTTTGGCCGCGACATCCGGGTTAAACACCAGATCGAGGCTGTCGACAGGGGTATCGCCCAGACGCTCTCTGACCTGATCGACATTGTAGCCAAGACCGATCGTTCCCCAGGCGTAAGGCACGCTATGCTTGTTGCCCGCGTCGTAACGGGCCACCTTTTCCAACATCACCTGATCCAGATTGTCGTAGTTGGAGAGCCGGGACTGATCAACTTCCAGATAGATATCGGCCTGGACGTGCCGCTCCAGGAATGCGCCAGCCGGCACCACCACGTCATAGCCCGTGCCGCCTGACATCAGCTTGGCCTCAAGCACCTCGTTGGAATCGTAGACGTCGTAGTTGACCTCGATGCCGGTCTTTTCGGAGAACGCTTCAATCGCCTCTGGCGCAATATAATCCGACCAGTTGTAGATATTCAGGACCTTGCTCTCGTCGGCCAAAGCCGCACCGGATGTGACACTGACAGAAAGCGCCAGGGCGGCGCCAAGTCGGTTTTTTGTTATAGGCATAATTCTCTCCTGTCGGGTTGTGCGATTCCCTCACGGATGGGGAACGCTTTTAATCATTAGCATGGCTATCTTGATTCCCCACATACCCTTTTAAGGGTAGTGGGCCGGGAAACCAGCCCCTACCCTCAAGAGGGTATGGCGCACCCGACAGCGCAATGCGTAGCCTGTAGCGCTACCAGATTCCTAGCGGAGAGCGACAACATGGAACAACTAAAAGATTGGCAGCAGCTGAGCCAGCGCGCCCGGCTCCACGGTGATTGCTATATCGACGGCCGCTTCCGGCCCGCCGAAAGCGGCGAACGTTTCCCTTCGATCAACCCGGCCACGGAACAATGCCTGGTTGAGGTTGCCAGCGGCGACCGTGCCGATATCGACCGTGCCGTCCAATCCGCGCTGGCCGCCTACCAGGCCGGCAGTTGGTCCGAGGCCGCACCGGCCGAGCGCAAGCAGGTTATGCTTCGGCTCGCTGACCTGGTCGAGCAACACGGCAACGAACTGGCTCTGCTGGACAGTCTGGACATGGGGAAATCGATCCACGAGATGGTCAACGTCGACCTGGCAGAAGCGATCGACTGCATTCGCTGGACCGCCGAATGTGTCGACAAGGTCTATGGAGAAATCGCTCCAACGGGCAAAGACACACTGGGGCTGATCAGCCACGAGCCCGTTGGGGTCGTCGGCGCTATTACACCGTGGAACTTCCCCCTGTTGATGGCCGTGTGGAAGCTCGCGCCAGCGCTCATCGCCGGCAACTCCCTGGTGCTCAAACCCTCCGAGAAGAGCTCGCTCAGTATCCTGCGCCTTGCAGAGCTGGCCACGGAAGCCGGCCTCCCTGACGGCGTGTTCAACGTCGTGACCGGGTATGGCCACACGGCGGGAAAAGCTCTGGCAATGCACCACGACGTCAGCGTCCTGGCGTTCACCGGTTCGACCCGCGTCGGTGGCATGCTGATGGAGTATGCCGGCCAGTCCAATATGAAACGCGTGTGGATTGAGGCCGGGGGCAAGTCGCCGATGGTGGTTTTCGACGACTGCCAGGATATCAAGTCTGCGGCAGAGGCCGCCGCTGCGGCCATTTTCTCGAACCAGGGGGAAGTCTGTATCGCCTGCTCGCGCCTGTACCTGCAAAACGGTATCAAGGCACGGTTCCTTGACGCCCTGGTCGAAGCCACTTCGGCCTATCGGGTTGGTGATCCGCTCGACCCGGATACCCGCATGGGACCGCTGGTGGACAAGGCACAACTCGACACCGTCAGCCGTTACATCCAATCCGCCATCGATGAAGGTGGCCGGGTACTCTGCGGCGGCCTGCCGGAGTACGTCGAGGGCAAGGGCTTCTACGCCAGGCCGACCATCATCGTCGATGCCCATAATCAGATGACGTTCGTGCGCGAGGAGATCTTCGGCCCGGTACTGGCGGTGTCCGGATTTGAACAGGAGGACGAAGCGATTCGCCTCGCCAACGATACGCCCTACGGCCTGGCCGCATCGATCTGGACCGATAACCTTTCACGCGCCCACCGGGTCAGCCGCAAGATCAAGAGTGGCATGGTCTGGGTCAACGGCTGGGGCGAAGGCGACTGCACGATGCCGTTCGGCGGCGTCAAGGCCTCGGGTAACGGCCGGGATAAATCGCTGCACTCGCTGGAGAAGTACACCGACATCAAGAGTGTCTGGATCAGCCTCTGAGCGGATACCCGGTAATCACTCAACCGTGCAGTTCGCGCAGGATCTCGATGAAGAGTTCGCGGGCGCGGCTGCTCTTGCGGTGGCTGCGGGTAACCGCGGCCAGCCCCAGCTCATAGCCCTTTTGATTGGGCAGGAGCCGACGTAACTGACCGGCATCTACATAGGGCTGCACGTACTTGTCGGGCATGAAGCCTATATAGGCGCCAGAAAGAATCATCGCCAGGCGGGCTTCGTAAAAATAGGCGATGGCCGACTTGTTCATGTCCGCCAGCTGCTCCCCCACCTCCGCACTCGTCTGTACGCCGGCATGCACCACCTTGGAAGCCAGTACCTGTTGCTCGAATGACGCGTCCTCGACGGCATCGAACAGCGGGTGGTTGTGACTGCAGTACAGATGGCACCGGTCATAGTAGAGCGGGCTGTAATCCATGCCCTCAAACTGACGGTGAAAGGGGACAAAGCCGATATCGGCTTCGTCGTTGAGTATCATCCGCTCGATTTCCGTCAACGCCCGCACATCCAGCAACACGTTGACCTCCGGAGCCTCCTGCGAAAACTTCGCGATCGCTTCGGCAAGTTTCGCCTCAGTATCGAGACAGACGGTGTCGCTGGCGATAATCTTCAACTCACCGGTCAACGCGACGTGCAGGGCATCGATGCCGGCACGGAAGGTTTCGAGTGACGAAAACAGCTCCTTCATCAGCTCGTAGACCTCGATGCCCTCTTCGGTCAGGGCGAAACCGGCGCGCCCGCGGCGGCAGAGCTTCAGGTTCAGTCGTTGCTCAAGGTTAGCGATATGAATGCTGATCGTTGAACGGCCGATATTGAGCTCGGTCTCAGCCGCCGCAAAGCCGCCGCACTCCACCACCGACTTGAACACCCGCAACAGGCGGATCTCATAGTCCGCCACCTGCCCCAGCTTGACGCTCAACGTCTTCTTCAATTGTTTTACCCCAATCAACGTTTACAAATAAAGATGAACATTTATCACACTATAGTAGTCGCCCTATGATTGCTAACCAATAGCCCATTCCGGCAATGACACAGCAATGGAAACACAACGGGGGACCGCCATGAGTCTGACAATCAACAACGCCGCGCTGTTTCAGCAGCATGCCTTTATCAACGGCCAGTGGTGTGACGCTGAGACGGGCGACCGTTTCGACGTTACCAACCCAAGCACCCTGGAAAAAATCGCCGACGTGCCCAACCTGGGCGTGGAGGAAACCACGGCCGCGATCGATGCCGCCGACCAGGCACTGCCAGCCTGGCGGGCACTGACCGCCAAGGAGCGCAGCGCCCGCCTGCGTGCCTGGTACGAGCTGATTATGGCCAATCAGGAAGACCTGGCCAAACTGATGACCAGTGAACAGGGTAAGCCGCTCGCCGAAGCCCGCGGTGAAGTGGCTTATGGTGCCTCGTTCATCGAATGGTTCGCCGAAGAAGCCAAGCGGGTATACGGTGACGTGATCCCGGCCCATGGCCCCGACAAACGCATTGTCACGCTCAAGCAGCCTATTGGCGTGGTCGCGGCGATCACCCCGTGGAATTTCCCGATCGCGATGATCACCCGCAAGGCAGGCCCGGCACTGGCGGCCGGCTGCACCGTCGTGGTCAAGCCCGGCGAGCACACCCCCCTGTCGGCGTTGGCGCTGGCCGAACTGAGCCGCCAGGCCGGCATCCCGGCCGGTGTGTTTAACGTGGTCACTACACTGAAGTCTCCGGTCGTCGGGAAAGTCCTGTGCAACGATTCCCGCGTGCGCAAGCTCTCGTTCACCGGATCGACCCCCGTCGGCAAACTGCTGATGCGTCAGTGCGCCGATACCGTCAAAAAAGTCTCCCTGGAGCTGGGCGGCAACGCGCCCTTTATCGTGTTCGACGATGCCGATCTGGACGCCGCGGTTGCCGGCGTCATGGCCTCCAAGTTCCGCAATGCCGGTCAGACCTGCGTGTGCACCAATCGCATCCTGGTGCAGGACGGCGTCCACGACCGCTTTGTCGAAAAACTCAACCAGGCGGTGGCAAAGCTCACCCTGGGCGACGGTTTCGGTGAAGGTGTCACCACCGGTCCGCTGATCAATGCAAGCGCGGTCGCCAAGGTCGAGCGGCTGGTAGGCGACGCGCTCGCCGCCGGCGCCGAATTGAACCAGCCAAGCGGCAAGGGCGAACTGAACGACAACTTCTACGCCCCGGCCGTGCTGACCGGCGTGACCACCGACATGGTGATCGCCAACGAAGAGATTTTCGGCCCTGTCGCGACGGTATTCCGATTCAGCGACGAAAACGAAGCGGTCCGTATCGCCAACGACACCCCGTTTGGCCTGGCAGCCTACTTCTACGCTCGGGACATAGGCCGCGTATGGCGGGTCGCCGAGGCCCTGGAGTACGGCATGGTCGGCATTAACGAAGGGCTGATCTCGACTGAAGTCGCTCCGTTTGGCGGTATCAAGGAGTCCGGCATCGGCCGCGAAGGCTCCCGCTACGGCATCGAAGACTTTGTCGAGATCAAGTACCTGTGCATGGGCGGCATTTGATCCGCTCGTCGCCCGAGTTCTTCACTAAATAACGAACAACCGAGGTTAACTCCATGAACAATGCATCTCTGCAACAGCGCAAGGACAACGCATTCGCCCGCGGTCAGGGTACCCTGACTCATGCCTACATCGAAAAAGCCCGCAACGCCGAGTTGTGGGACGTGGAAGGTAAACGTTACATCGACCTGGGCAGCGGTATTGCCGTGGTCAACACCGGCCATAACCACCCCAAAGTCCAGGCGGCTGTTCAGGCCCAGCTGGAAAAGTTCAGCCACACCTGCGTTATGGTGACCCCGTACGAATCCGCCGTTGAGCTGGCCGAAAAGCTGAACGACGCCGCTCCGGGCGACACCCCGAAAAAGACCGTCTTTGTCACCACGGGTGCGGAAGCGGTGGAAAACTGTGTCAAGATTGCCCGTGCCCATACCGGTCGCAGCGGCGTCATTGCGTTCCAGGGCGGCTTCCATGGTCGCACCAATCTGACCATGGGACTGACTGGCAAGATCGCACCCTACAAGGCCGGTTTCGGACCGTTCCCGGGTGAGATCTACCACGCTCCTTACCCTAACGAGTACCACGGGGTATCCACAGAGGATTCACTGGCGGCGCTGAACATGCTGTTCACCTGCGATATAGAGCCCAGCCGTGTCGCTGCCATCATCATCGAGCCCGTTCAGGGCGAGGGTGGCTTCTACCCGGCCCCGCCCGCGTTCATGCAGGCGCTGCGCAAGCTGTGTGATCAGCACGGCATCCTGCTGATCGCCGACGAGATCCAGACCGGCTTCGCGCGCACCGGTAAGATGTTCGCCAGCGAATATGCCGGTATCGAACCCGACCTGATGACCATGGCCAAAGGGATTGCCGGAGGTTTTCCGATCGCCGCGGTGGTCGGCAAGGCCGAGGTGATGGACTCACCGCTGCCCGGCGGCCTGGGCGGCACCTACGGCGGCTCACCCATCGGCTGCGCGGCGGCCCTGGCCGTTCTCGACGTGATCAAGGAAGAGCAGCTGTGCGAGCGTGCCGTCCACGTGGGTGACCGTATCGTCGAGCGCCTGCGCGGTCTGCAGACCAAGTACCCGCAGACGATCGGCAACATCCGCAACCTCGGCGCGATGATCGCCATGGAGCTGGTCAGCGAGGGGGACGTCAATCAGCCCAATGCGGAGCTGACCAAGGCGCTCGTCGGTGAGGCCGCCAGGCAGGGACTGGTTCTGCTGTCCTGTGGTATCCGTGGCAATGTCATTCGATTCCTCCCGGCACTGACCATTACCGATGCACTGATCAGCGAAAGCATGGACCTGCTGGAGCAGACGTTCGACGCCCTGATGTAGGCCCGAACGCGAACGCTCAACACTCCCGGAAATCAGGAGCCGCGCCGCGGCTCTTGTCCTTACACAATTCTGTTATGGCACTGTGAGGGTATTGCTATGTCTGACAACAACCAAAACAACCAGATTCTGAATCAACCTGCGGTCTCGGAAGATGACTGGGCGACGCGCCTGATCGAGACTGGTGGTGCCCTGGCGACCCCGTATCAGCAGGCATTCTCCAGCGCCTACCGCGAACATGTGGCGCCTGCCCAGGCGGTTGAGGATATCCGGTTAATCAACGAATTGAACGAGCCCGACCAACTGACCAGCAGCTTTGCCCAGAGCCGCCACCCCGACCCGAGACGGTTTCGCTTCCGGCTGATCAGCCGGGCGGATTCACTGTCCCTGTCAGACGTGGTGCCGATCCTGGAAAACCTGGGCGTCAAGGTCATCGACGGCTATCCGTTTGCCGTCAACCGCGCCGACGGTTGCCGCTTCTGGATTCACGACTTCACGCTTTGCGCCACCGAAGCTGTCGAGCTGGAGCAGGCCCAACCGCTGTTTCGTGACGCTTTCCACCGCATCTGGCACAACGCGGCCGAGAATGATGAGTTCAACCGCCTGGTGCTGATGGCCGGCATGGACTGGCGCCAGGTCGCCTTGCTGCGCGCCTATGCCCGCTACATTCGCCAGATTCGTTTCGGGTTCAGCCAGCCGTTCATTGCCGACGTGCTCTGCCGACACATCAACATCAGCAGACGGTTGGTGACCCTGTTCGAGCAGCGCTTTGATCCCCGACAGGATGACGCCGTATCCGCCAGTGAAACCACACGGCAGCACATCCAGAATGCTCTGGAGCAGGTCGAGAACCTCGATGAGGATCGCATTATCCGGCGCTTCCTTGAACTGATCCTCGCCACGCTGCGCACCAACTACTTCCAGCCGACCCCGGAGGGAAGTTTCAAGGACTACTTTGCTTTCAAGCTGGATCCGTCCGCCATCAGCGAGCTGCCGCTGCCGCGTCCCAAGTACGAGGTGTTTGTGTACTCGCCCCGGATGGAAGGGATCCACCTGCGTGCCGGTAAGGTCGCCCGTGGCGGGCTGCGCTGGTCCGACCGCAGCGAAGATTACCGCACCGAAGTCCTGGGCCTGGTCAAAGCCCAGCAAGTGAAAAACTCAGTCATCGTGCCCATGGGCGCCAAGGGCTGCTTCATCGCCAAACAGCTGCCGACCGATGGCAGCCGGGAGCAGCTGCATGCCGAGGGCGTTGCCTGCTACCAGACCTACATTCGTGGCTTGCTGGACCTCGCCGACAACCTGCTTGAAGGGAAGGTCGTCCCGCCCACCGCCGTCGTTCGTTACGACGATGACGATCCCTATCTGGTGGTCGCGGCGGACAAGGGCACCGCAACCTTTTCAGACATCGCCAACGAGATCGCAGCTGAATATGACTTCTGGCTGGGCGACGCCTTCGCGTCCGGGGGCAGCCAGGGCTACGACCACAAAGGCATGGGAATCACCGCGCGTGGCGCCTGGGAATCGGTCAAGCGTCATTTCCGCGAGCGAGGGCTGGATAGCCAGCGTGACGCATTCAGCGTCATCGGTATCGGCGATATGGGCGGCGACGTGTTCGGCAACGGTATGTTGCTGTCAGACACGCTCGAGCTGATCGCGGCATTCAACCATCAGCATATTTTTGTCGATCCCTATCCGAACGTGGCGGCAGCGTCAGCAGAGCGGCATCGTCTGTTTGCCCTGCCCCGCTCCAACTGGTCCGACTACGATACATCGCTGATCTCCCAGGGCGGCGGCGTCTTTTCACGCAAAGCCAAGCGGATCTCCATCACCCCGCAGATGCAGGCGCGCTTCGAAATCAGCGCCGACGAGATGACGCCGGACCAGTTGATCAGCGCGCTGCTGAAGGCACCGGTCGACATGCTCTGGAATGGCGGCATCGGCACCTATGTCAAAGGCCGGTCTGAAACCCACGCCGAGGTCGGCGACAAAGCCAATGACAATGTCAGGGTCAACGGTAGCGAGCTGCGCTGCCGGGTCATCGGAGAAGGCGGTAACCTGGGCCTGACCCAGCACGGACGCATCGAGTTTGCCCTGGCAGGAGGGGCGTCCAACACGGACTTTATCGATAACGCCGGCGGGGTGGATTGTTCCGACCACGAGGTCAACATCAAGATCCTGCTCAATGCCCTGGTGGCACACAACGAGCTGACGCTGGAACAGCGCAACAGTCTGCTGCGACGCATGACCGATCAGGTGTCCGAACTGGTCCTGAAGAACAATTACCGGCAAGTGCAGGCACTGAGTCTCGCCGAGCAGGACGCCAACGATGCGCTGGATGAATACATCCACCTGATTGACGATCTGGAAGCCAGCGGCAAGCTGGATCGACAGTTTGAAGCCCTGCCGGAACGCAAGACCCTGTTTGAGCGCCGCGAACAGCGCAAGGGGCTTACCCGGCCAGAACTGTCGGTGCTGATATGCCATGCCAAGATCGAGCTCAAGCGCGCCTTAATCGATTCCTGGGTGACCGAGGATTGCCGTTTTTCCAAGGCACTGGAAAGCGCTTTTCCGGCGCTTCTCGTAGAGCGTTATCCGGACGCGGTGCACAACCACCAGTTGCGGCGGGAAATCATCGCGACCCAGATCGCCAACGACCTGATCAACCGCATGGGCATTACCTTCGTCTACAACCTGCACAAGGCGACGGGCGCCGATTACGCCCAGATCTCTGCGGCGTACCTGATCTCGTGCGAACTGTACGGTATCGATCAGCGCTGGAATGAAATCGAGGCGCTGGACAACCAGATCGCCAGCGATATTCAGCTCGCCATGATGCGTGAATTGCGTCACCTGGTCAGTCGCGCCAGTTGGTGGTTGTTAAGCCGTCGCCGACACGACCTTGACCTGCACAACTGTATCGCCAGTTACCGTCCCGGCATCAACCAGATGCTGGCCGGCATCGAGCCGCTCAAGCAGGCAATTCCGTCCCGGGATCGCTGGCAACAGCATTTCCAGCGCTACACCGAAGCCGGGGCCCCGGAATTGCTGGCGGCGCAGTGTGCCGCCAGCAATGGTCTGTACTGTCTGCTGGACATTGTCGAAGCGGCCACTGAGTTGGGGCGGGAGCTGCACGACGTCGCCGCGGTGTATTTCCAGCTCGGCGAACAGCTGAATCTGCCATGGCTGGACCATCAGATCCGCACCTTCAAGGCAAACAACCACTGGCAGGCGCTGGCGCGAAACAGTTACCGGGATGATCTGGACGCCCAGCAACGGACCCTGACGCTCAGTGCGTTGCGCCATCGTGGCGCGGACGAGACGCCTGCCACGGCGGTCGCAAGCTGGTCGGAAAAACACGCCCCCTTTGTTCGGCGCTGGCAGGCCCTGCTGGATAACATTCAAAGCCACCCAGCCACCGATTGCGCGATCTTCACTGTCGCCATGAACGTGCTGTTTGAGCCGAGCTGAAGCAGGCTAAACGGGGCACAAAAAAACCGGGGTATCCGCCCCGGTTTTTTGTGCCTCTTCTTTAGCAGGTGGGGTTATACCCCCTTGAACAATCGTTTGTGGATCAGCCTTGTCGCGAAAAAGACGGTACCAATCACGACTGGCACCGCAGCGCCCAGCAGTAGCTCGCGGTCGTAGACAAGCCCCGAGGCCTGACCGGCCCCCAGGATCAGATCAATCAACTGGATGGCGTAGTAGCTGATCGCAGCGACAGAGAGCCCCTCGACCGTTTGCTGTAGCCGAAGCTGGACCCTGACGCGACGATTCATTGTTTTCATCAGGTCCTGATTCTGCTCCTGCACGACGAGCTCGACCCGGGTTCGCAGCAGCTCACTGGCACGGGCAACACGGCGTGAAATACTTTCCAGCCGATTTTCCACCGCCCGGCAGGTTTTCACCGCCGGACTGATGCGCCGACGAAGGAACGCCCCGACCGTCAGATGACCGGAGATTTCCTGTTCCCGCAACTCCTCCATTCGCTGGCGGATCACGTCATAGTAGGCCCGCGTCGCGGCAAAACGATAATTACTCTGGGTACGGAGATCTTCCACCCTCGCCGCCATCGACGACACCTCCGCCAGCAACTCCCGGTCGCTAACGGACAGGTTGGCCTGGGCGATCCTGGTGGTCAGCAGCTTGAGCTGCTGATCCAGCTGCGTCAGAACCGCGTTGACATCCTGTGCCAGCGGCAAGCCCAGGGTCGCCATCAAACGATAGGTTTCCAGCTCAAGCACCCTCTGAACCAGTCGTCCGCGCTGAGCTGGCGTCAACTCGTCATCACAGACGAGGAAACGGCCAAAACCGTCCTCGTGAAGCTTGAAGGAGGTCCAGATCTGGGAGCGCCCGGCACTGGTCGCACTGCCAACGGGGAGCATGTGGTCAAAAACAGGCGCAAGGGATTCGCTGCTGTTTCCGGCCGACGCGCCTTCAACCTCGACGTGGACCGCTGCGACCAGCTCACCCGGTAAAGACGCCAGCCAGTCCCTCGGCACGGCATCGATGGCATTTTTCTGAAAAGGGGCCTCACGTCGCGCTGCCTGACGAATAAAGGTGTAGGTTGAGAACTCCATGTGCCGTTCCCAACGCAGACTGAATAAACCGAAATCCTGATGAAAACACGGCATGGAATCGGTCGGCGCAACGACCCCGAAACGATCACACAGGTCGGCAAGAAGCGCCTGCTCCCGCTCCTGCAGCTTGCCACCGTGTTGGATGGCCAGATGGGAAAGCTGCGCCGGATTCTCCAGCAGGTGAAACGGTCGGTTATGCAGTTCACTGTACAGCCGCTCACGCATCGGGTGCAGACGCCAGCCAGCGAGTACAGGTCGAGACTTCGGGAACGAATCCGTGTCATTGGCCCTGGAAGTTATTGGAACCTCATTCATTCTCTCCTCCGCTTATGCCAAGCGACATCAGAGCATGAGTAGCACGTCATCTGCCGACGGAAAAAAGGGGGTGACCGTATGAAAAACGACCACCCCCAAAAGGTGACACAAAACAATGACAGAAGCCGGAAGCCCAACCTGGCTGAGCGATTCCGGCCATTGCAGTGTCCCCCATCAGCAGAATGGCTTAAATATCAAACATTCCATGCTTGCTTTCACAGCTATCAAACAATAGAGAAAAGAACCGGCCGCTATACCCTTTTGAGGGAATGGCCAGCAGAGATAAGATGGAGCACAATGGAGGTAACAAAAACAGACAGGGAGTAGGCATGGCCCCTCCTCAATCTCAGCTATCACGCTGGAGCGAAGCCGTAGGCGCGCTGTTCCAGCAACTGGACAGTGACGAATTTCCTCGCTATCTCGTCAACGCCATCAATGAGGTCGTGGAGGTAGAGGGCGTGTTGCTGGCGCTGGAAAGACGCGGCGAGATTCCTTCGTTGCTCTACGAGCAGGATATTCCCGACGCTCTGCGCAAATCTCACATCGACAGTTATTTTTCAGGTGCCTACCTGCTGGATCCTTTCTGCATCGCTTTCTCCGATGGTTTGCCTCCCGGTTTCTACCACTTGTCGGAGATAGCACCAGACGATTTCTACCAGAGCGATTATTACCGCACCTACTACAAGGAAGCCTCGCTGCTCGACGACGCCTATTTCCTGATCGCACCCAGTGAAGACGTACAGCTTTCGCTCGGCATTGGCCGCTTGGAGCCACATCCGCCATTTACCCGGCGCGAGCTGGATCGATTGCGCTCGCTGAATCCGGTTATCCAGGGCGCAATGTTGCATTACTGGCAGGCAGTCATCGAGCCCCGCCCGCGCACCGAGCCGATCACGTTGCGGTCACAAGTGGAATCGGCATTCCATAACTTCGGTCGATCGATCCTGACCGAGCGCGAACGTGAAGTTGCCCTCTTGCTGCTGCGTGGTCACTCGTCCAAGTCAGCAGCGCAGAAGCTCGATATCTCTCCGGACACGGTACAGATGCACCGTAAGAACCTGTACGGCAAGCTGGATCTCTCCTCCCAGTCGGAGTTGTTCTCCCTGTTTATCGCGGCACTTTCTCATGCCGACCACCGGCTCGATGAGGACCCACTGCGGACTTATATGCAAGGCGGCACTTGAGCAAGCCTGACGCAGTCAAACGGGTGCTCCGCTTTTGCACTGGCCCGGGGGGCAATCCCGCCACTCAGCGGCGGGAGGAGTCGATCAGCACCTGAGCGTCACGGATGATGCGGACCACCCGATGCTGGGTCGGAATATCGTCATCGTATCCCCGATAGGTATCGTGATACCCGGAGCGGTACTTGTGATCATAACCGCCGCGATAATCCCGGCGGTCACGGTACTTGTAGCGGTCTTTGTAACCGTGTTTTTTGTGGTGCTTCCGGTGATGCTTGTCCCAATGCTTGCCCCTTCGGTGATCACGGGAGTAGCGATCATCCCGGTACCTGGCAGACAGGAACTTCTTCTGAAGCCCCGGTGGCACCGCATTACCCCGCTCCATCTGCTTCTGGATACCCGGCGGGAGGCCATGTCCATGCTCAGCCATAACGGGTGAGGTGGCCATCAACAAGCCAACAATACAGCCACCTATCAGAAATCGTTTCATGGTTCTTCTCCCGATCTTGTCAGATCCTGGATATCGCGCCTCTCTCATGGTCGGAAGCGCACCCTGAGTTCAGGATACGGATCGGGAGCTGTATGTCAGGTGTTCAGGCCGGGCTTTGCATTTCTTTTACCCAAACCCCGAATAAGCTGACAGAGATTCGTAAAAGCCGGCTTGGAAGCCCAATATAGCGTCTTCGAGCCGGCTGCTCTCAGCCGCCGGTTTTCTCGAGGAACAGGATGTGCCCGGGATAGGATGTCACCACCACGCCTTTAGCGTTGCGCCCTTCCTCTGGCGTTCTGACGTCTTCAACAGACTGATTGTTCCAGTTGTAAGTCCAGACGACGCCAATGCCGTCGTCGCGCACAACAGCAACATCGTATTTCCGCTCACCCGGCCCTGAAGCGGGGTTGATGCCGGCGGATACATCAATTGCCCCGGAGTCGGCCTCCGCAGGGACATCAAGGTAGTTGCCGTCATAGTCCCAAGCGACAACCTCTCCGTTGATCGTAATGGCGACAACGAATGGAAACCTTCCAAGAATAAATTGCGCAAGCGGATCAAGTCCCGCAGGGATTTTTATAAGAGTTCCCGTTGAGCTTGAATCCAGGTCAGCAAACTGTAACACCCGGTTCGCCATGTCGGTGTACAACAGAGTTCGGCCAACGACGGCGGCCTGATCCACATCCGCTATTTCAAGGTTATCCAGCTCACTTTGGGGGGCAGAATCACAACCTGCATTAGGGGTGAGACACGCATAAAAGGGACGGCGATCCTCTCCTGCGATCACCAATTCACCTCCAGAGTTGCCTACGATAGAATGCACTGGCGATGGCAGGGTCTGATCAATCCGGGGGTCATAATTCGCGTCGCCGCTCCAGAACCAGTACTGACCGTCGTCATCCAACGCCGTTGCTGTTGGCACGCCCGCACTGTCCAAGGCAGTTTCTGAAAAAGTTCCTTCCGGGGGATACGGCAAGGTTACCGTTTCCTCGGGTTGGAGCATGCCATCCCTGAATACCCGGCGCTCTTTCAAACTGGTATCGGCGAACAGCCCACCATTGGCATCCACCGCCACGTACGCATCACGGCTACCCCCCATACTCACGACGGCGATGTCGTTCCGGCGGGTCATCTGCTGAAGAATGGACGCCGCCTCCTCGGTCAGTTCAGCCGCATTTTCAGCCTGGTAGAACGACGCGTTATTGGGCGGGATAATCCGGTAGTTGCCTTTCGCACCGCCACCACAACACCCGCCGGAAGTGACAACCGCCTCATAGTCGTAGGTGCCTTGCAGAATCGAGTCGCCCGCAACGAGATCGTAATCCTCATAGCCCGCGCCGCCATTGTCGTACTCATAATACAGGCGGATGGAGGCGTTTCGACCCTCCGGTGTGTATTCGTAGCTCACGGGGGTCAACACCTGACCGGTTTCCGGATTGGTGCCCTGAACCTGACCGTCGGACGAAAAGTCGTAAACCACCGTGAGCCCTTCTTGTACACTGTTCTGGCCGGCTTCGGTGACCGTGAACTCTATGCGTTCACCCACGATGCTTCCCGGATAATCACGATTCTCCGCGGAAGCAGCGTCGTCACCGGAGCCATCTCCTCCACCTCCACCACCACCGCAAGCGGTGAAAGCCACGCTGGCCATTACGATCAGAGCCCAGGCGCTCCAGCGGCTGCTCTTCTTGTCGATTTTCTGATACCCACTGTCCATTCGAAACCTCCCGATGCTGGAATGGAACCGCGCCTCCCATGGAAGGCAGTGGGATCAAGCTATCAACCGGGCGTTTCGGGCGCATGGCCCATTTAGGGTATTTAGGGGAAAAAAGCAGGGGCCGGGCAGGCCCTTCAGGAAGGCAGCAAGCGCTCAATCATGAACACATGGGGATCATCGTCACCCAGATGGCGCAGTGCCTGGGCAAGTTTCAGCAGGTATTCGTCGTTGCGACCACTAGGACCGGCCGCACGGGCAATCTGATGGGCGATATCCGCTTCTGGCGCGTGGCCCAGAAACGCCTCGTTGTCCTCGGTGGCAATGTAGACCAGGCCCTGCTCCTGGCTGCCATCATCAAAGGTCATGGCGGTGCTGAAGCGCAGATAGCCGTTCTTCTCGCGGTGATCCAGGTGCTCAAAGACATCCGGAGACACCCGATAAGCCATCCCCTTGCACATTGCCCCGGGCTGTTTGATCAGCGTCACGACCCGCCCCGGCGCCTCCAGGGTACCCCGGTGGTCATGGGACCCCTGCCAGAAACGGCGAACCCAGCCTTCGATACTCGCCGGCCGTTGCTCCAGAAAAGGGAAGTCCACTTTGTAAATAAGCGACCCGTAACCGAACAACCAGACCGATGATACGCCATCAAAGTTCTGCCGGGTGCGATTGTGCTCAATGGTGTTAACACTCATAGCTTTGCTTGCGAGGCCTTTTCAGGGGTTAAACAGACGTGCTAGCCATCCCGCTAATACTCATCACTCACGTACTTTACTATTATGTCAGTACGTTTGTTATCTTCGGTTCACGGTAACGCTTATGCTCGCCTCCCTGATAACCGGCCCCAACCGGCCACGCCAATGGCTGTGTTGTTGCTTCCTGATGCTCGGGCTTACAGGCTATACCGATGCGGAGCCCCGACAATACACGGTGGTGGTCCAGGACATCGATTATTATCCGATCTACCGTGCCGATCCGGCCAACAATCGTTATTCCGGCTACATGGCGGACCTGATGGAAGCCTTTGCCGATTATGCCGATATCGAGTTCACCTATCACGTTCGCCCCATCCGCAGAATGACCCACGAATACACCGCCGGAGAGTACGATTTCGCCATACCGGACAACCCCAACTGGAACAGACCAGAGAAACGGGGCATTTCCGTGACCTATACGAAACCGCTACTGACCTTCGAGGACGTCATTTATGTGACCGCCGGCAAAGCTCACATGGCGCCTGACGACATGCGGGACTTTGGCACCATCGACGGCTTCACGCCCTGGAAATTCCAGGACAGGATTGACTCAGGGCAAGTGGAACTGAAAACCGCAAGAAGACCTTCCAACCTCGTCAGAATGGCGCTGGCCGGTCGGGTTGAGACATTCAACCTGGCGGCGCCGGTAGCGAAGCATCAGTTTGAGGTACTCAATGTCGGCGACCGTCTGGTGCCGGCCCCCAGGCTGATGGAAACCAGGGCAAGCCATTACCACCTGTCTACCCTTGGGCACCCGGAGATCATTGCGGAGTTCAATCAATTCCTGACGAATCGCCAGGCGCTTGTTCAGTCCCTGCAACAGCAATACGGGCTGGAGAAACCCGCCACCATCAGCCAACGGACGCAATAAACCCGGCAATACCCGTGAGTACAATTTCAGCCGCCATCGCGGACAGGATCAGGCCACTGATCTTGGACAGGATGTTCAGGCCGGTTTTACCCAGAGCCTTTTCCAGATACCCGGACAGGTGCAAAAGCACGGCCAGAATCAGCAACCCCGACACCAGCCCCAACAGGCCACCGGCCAGTTCCGGCACGGCTTTCAACTCCGCGCCATAAACCATGATCGCACCAATGGTGGCCGGGCCGATCATCACCGGGATCGCCAAAGGAACCACCGCTATATCATCACGATCTTCCTCGGGCAGGCCCGTGGCGTGATTGCGGGTACCGCTGGTGACCAGGCTGATTGCGGTCAGGAACAGCAAGCTGCCAGCGCCAATACGAAAGGAATTGAGGGTAATTCCGATGGCGTTGAACAACAGCGGGCCCGCAAAGAACAATATCAGCCCCAGAATCAGCGCCGACAACGTGGACCGGCGGATAATTGAGCTCTTTTCAGCCACCGGCAGCCCCCGCGTCAGCGCCAGGAACATGGTCACCACAAAAAAGGGCGCCAGCAGGAACAGAAAGCGAATGGTGCTGCTGATGTAGGTGGCGAAAAACGTCTCAAGCATTCCGGGCATTCCAACGGTTAATGAAAGCCGGTAAGCATAGCTTGCCAAAGCATTTTTTGCCGTACGGAAGTGAACGTATGAAACTCTTGGAAAGGCCGTCCGGTTACACCGCCATGGGTGTCACGTAGCTGAAGCGCTTGCGATACTGCTCCATGGTACAGCCCACCGTTCGTTTGAACAGCCGCCGGAAAGAACTGGCATCCTCATAACCCACACCCCAGATAATCCGGGCTGTCTGCTCGCGGCTCGACTCCAGCTTGTGTTTGGCGGCCTCAATACGCAGGTGCTGGAGATAGCCAATGGGCGTCTCTCCGGTCGCTTCCTTGAACCGACGCTTGAAGGTTCGCGTGCCCAGGCCGGCAACCTCGGCGACATCATCGATGGTGAGCGGTTCGGAATAGTGCTGCTCCAGCCAGGTTTGCGCCTTGCGGATGGCATCGTCCTGGTGGGCCTTGCGGCTGTAGAACGCCATGTAGGGCGTCTGTTCCACCCGACGGCCATCCAGGACCAGCATCTTGCTGCAGGCCAGTGCCACTGACGGTGACGCAAAGCGTTCCACCAGGTAGATGCACAGATCCATAAACGCCGTGGCACCACCGGCGCAGATAATCTGGCCGTTATCCACCAGCAACTGCTCCTCCTCCAGCCGGATTCGGGGGTAGCGGTTGCGAAACAGCGGCGCAGCGCGCCAGTGCGTGGTGGCAACCTGATCCTCCAGCAAGCCCGCCTCCGCCAACACAAAGCTGCCGGTGCACACACTTGCCAGCACAGCTCCCCGCTCAAAACTCTGTCGCAGCCAGCCGTGCAGAGGTATGGCTGGCGCCAGGGTGCGCTCCACCCGCTCAGCGCTGACCGCCGCCTCCACAGAGGAACCCACCACTATGAGATCCGGCTGGAAATCTTCGCGACGAACCGTTGGCGTAACCATGGCACCGCTATAACCACGCACTGGCTCGTTGTCCACCGTCACCAACTGACAGTCGAACAAGAGTTCATTGTGATTTGCCGGGACACGACCGCAGTAGTTGGCCACGGTAAAGAAATCCATCAAACCGTGCACTCCGGAGGCATGGCAGTTAGGCAAGGCAACGATTGCAATGTTCATGATGGAAGTGGCCCTTTTCGCACTTTATATGTCAAATATGACACTCCTGCTGGTAACCCGCAAGCCCTAATCTGATCCTGTCATCCACCAGAGCACGAAGAAGGACTTTCTCCATGACCTCACAACTGAATACACAGTCTGAAATCTTTCACCATTCCGCCACTCCTGCAAAGGCACCGACCAATGTCGGGCTCTCCGCCACGCGGCTGGCGCTGCAACTGTATGCGCGGGTATCGCCCCAGAAAGCCGGGCGACTGGTTAACCGGATGGCATTCAGGCCATCCCGGCTGCCCATGCCCACCCGCTACGAGCATTTGCTGGACAACACCGATAGCTATACCCAGCTTCAACATGGCTCACGCACCATTCCGGTGTATTCCTGGGGCCAGGGCCCGGTGATTCTCGGCGTTCACGGCTGGGCCGGGGCCGGCATCCAGTTCGGCGCCTGGGTCGACCCACTGGTGAAAGCCGGCTACCGGGTGGTGCTTTTCGACGCCCCGGCCCATGGCCGCGCCCAGGGCGAAAGTACGAACCTGTATGAAATGGCCGAAGTCATCGCAAAGGTGGCGGCCAGTGTCGGTCAGGTTCACGGCGTGCTGGCACACTCCATTGGCTGCATCGCCGTGGCCAGGGCCATCACCGACGGACTTCAGGCCAATTACGTGGCAATGCTGGCGCCGCCGGTCAGTCTGACCGCCGTGATGGAGAACCTGGGCAGACAATTGGGGCTGAGTCCGGAGGTGCTGTCCGTTCACCTGCAACTGATGGAGGAGCGTTTTGGGGCGTCGGTGTGGGACCAACTGGACCTTGAGACTCTTTCCCGCTCACTCACCCAGCGGGGCCTGATCGTCATTGATGACGACGACACGTCCATTTCGCCGGAAGAAAGCCAGCGAGTGGCCGGAACCTGGGACAAGGCGGAGGTGTTACGCACCAGTGGTCTGGGTCACAACCGCCTGTTGTGGAGCCCGATGGTTGTGGACACCGTGCTCAGGGACCTGGGCCGGCCTGTGGACACCCGCTGATTGCGCCTTTGCGCCGGGCCGTTTAAGGTTTCGCACAAGTTCCGTTAACTGACATGGAGTCCCGCAATGCAACTGTCCGACCCGAAACAGCAACAAACGCCCCGGGGCCGATTCGCCTGGCGGGAAGGCGGCAGCCCCGAGGGCCAGCCACTGGTGATGATCCACGGCTGGCCGGAGAGCTCCTACTGCTGGGAGCACGTGGCGGCATACCTGAAAGCGGGTTTTCGCGTCATCGCTCCGGACCTGCGGGGGCTGGGCGACAGTGAACGGTCCCCGGAAGTCGAGCATTATCGCAAACAGGCAATGGCGCAGGATGTGATCAGCCTGCTGGACAGCCTGGGCATCGGAGACTTCCAGCTTGTGGGCCACGACTGGGGCGGTATTGTCGCCCAGGAAGTGGCGCTGGCCATCCCCGACCGGGTGCGCCGGATGGTGATCATGAACATTGCCATCATCAACAACCTCAAGGGCAACCAGGAAGTCATCGAGAAGGTCCGCGCCGGTAGCGGTGCCGCATACTGGTACCAGCACTTCATGCAGACGCCGGGATTGCCGGAAGCCATGGTCCCCGGCGCCGAAGAGACCTGGCTGGGACATTTCCTGCGCACCTGGAACGGTGAACCCTTTCCGCAAGACGCGTTCGACGAATACGTGCGCACCTTCCGGATTCCGGGCACCCCCGGTACCAGTTCCAACTACTACCGAACCTTTCGCGATGACGCCAAACGCTGGGCCACCACGGCGGGCCATCGCTGGCCGATGCCATCCATGTATGTCTATGGCAACAAGGACAAGGTGATTATCCCGGAATATCTCAATCACATTGAGGCGTGTTTTGAGTCCGTGCGAGTGGAGCAGGTGGAGGCGGGGCATTTTCTGCAGGAAGAACAGCCGGCCGCGGTGGCGGGCTACCTCAACGATTTTCTGCAAACCGAGTAAAGTGCTAGCGGGTCGGGCTCACATACACCCAGTTGGTGCCCACGTTATCGCACACAATGATGTCGCGGTTGATTACCGTGCACAGGGAGAGGTCGTCCGGCAGCTCATCGTGATAACGGGTGTCTACCGCCAGGTTTTTCTTGTCCTGTTTGAGCAGGGTAAAGGTCTGCTCCATGCGCCGGGCAAAATCGACACCGCCGCCTTCCATGGTGTGGAAGGCGTGATGGAATGCGGTGAAGCTCATGGTGCTGGCGCCCAGGCCGATGTCCACCATTTTGGGGATATAGCGATCGTAGGCATCTGACAGATAGCGCCGCACCGTTTCCTCATCATTCCGGTTGCCTTCGAACGGGCCAAGCCCCAGGCGGTTGTTCGACGCCAGGACACCGTCCTTCAATTTGCTGTTGGGCTGGTTCGTCACCAGATCGAAACGCCGTTGTGGGCAGGTAATGCGTTGGCCCTGAAGGCGGCACTCCGTCAATTGCCCGTTGGGTTCCGACTCAGCTTCAGGCTCTGAACCCACAAGTTCCGGGCCAGCCTGCGAGGGCGGGCTCCCTGGCGCTGCCGAGACACCGACGTCTGGCACGTCCAGCCCCAGACGCCCGGCGGGTCGCCGCAAAAGCAACGCCTGCACTTGTGGATCGTTGCGTTTGAAATCTGTTGGGGAAGGCAACCCGGCACCCCCTCCTTCGCGAACGACCTGGCAGTACAGCTGCTCCAGTTCCGTTTTCGCGCCTTCCATGCAAGCACTCTCCGCTGCACGGGCGGCCTGGGCAAGACCAATGCAGGCGCCCAGCGCCAGAAGGGCCAGCCATCTAGTCGTCATCACGCTGCCCCAGCGCCAGGCGTGCCATCAGGTCTTCAACCCGGCGAATGGTCTCGGCGTCACCCTTCTTGCCCGTAAGCACCACCTGCGAGCCGATGGTGGCCACATACATCAGCAGCGCCAGATCCCGTATGTGCTGGGGATCACTACTCAGACGCTGATACAGCTCACAGTTCTGATTGATCCGTGCTTCGTCCACCTCGGTCACCAGCTCCGCCGCATAATCATTCCGGCGGGCGAAATCCCGCACCGCCAGCTCAACCTGAAGGCGACGGATGTTGCGGGAGGCATCGGTGAGCAGAAGCTCCAGAATCTGCTTTAGCTCGGTTTCCACATCCCCGCCCTTGGGCTTCCAGTACTGGAGTTCGTGAAAACGCCGATCCCGCCAGCGGTCGAGAAAGCTGACCACCAGATCCTCATGGTCCTTGAAGTGCCAGTAGAAACTACCCCGGGTGACACCGAGTTTTTTCGACAGCGTCAGCACCCGTAGCTGGCTGAAACCGCCCGCGGCCACTTCGCCAGCGGCGGCGTCCAGCCAATCGTCGCGGGTCAGTTGCGCTTTTTCCGGCGTCTGGCGGCTGTTGCGTTTGGTCGGTTTGGCATCAGTCATTCGGTACTCAGATCCTGCTGCTGGCGATGTTGAGGGCATTCTACATGAACAGGCACAACAAATTTGAAACCGTTGACCCTGCACATAACATACAGTAGTGTATGGACCAACAATACACCAGTGTATGGAGATTTCAACGCGCGTCTTCATGCCGACGATCAACCCGATTCCAGTATCAGGGAGCTGCCCAATGAGTACCGCCCATTACGATCTTAACGGCGCTATTGCCGTTATCCGACTCGACAACCCACCGGTCAACGGCCTCGGTTTCGCTTTACGCCAGGGCATTGTGAACGGCATCCGCCAGGCGGAAACCGATGAGGCCGTGAAAGCCGTTGTGCTGATCGGCTCCGATCGCGCCTTTTCTGGCGGTGCCGATATCAGTGAATTCGGCTCGCCCAAAGCCAGCGCCGAACCCAACCTGAACACCGTAATCAACTACGTGGAAAGCAGCCGCAAGCCGGTCATCGCCGCCATCAGCGGTGCCTGCATGGGCGGTGGTCTGGAACTGGCCCTGGGTTGTCATTACCGCATCGCCAAGCCCGATGCCCAGATTGCCCTGCCGGAAGTAAAACTGGGCCTATTGCCCGGCGCCGGCGGCACCCAGCGCCTGCCGCGGGTGATTGGCGCCGAACACGCCCTGAACATGATTGTCTCCGGCAGCGTGGTACCTGCGAAGCAGTTCAAGGGCAGCGCATTATTTGACGAGATCGTCGATGGCGAATTGCTGGACGCCGCCATTGCCTACGCCACCAAGGTGGTCAGCGAAAAGCTGCCGCTGAAGAAGGTGCGTGACCTGAAGGCCAAGCACCCCAATCCGGAAGGCTTCTTCATGTTCACCCGCAACACTGTGGGTGCCATGGCGAAGAATTATCCGGCGCCGCTGAAGTGCGTGGACGCGGTAAAGGCCGCCGTGACCATGCCTTTTGACAAGGGTATGGAAGTCGAGCGCGAAGCCTTCGTGAACCTGATGCAGACGCCGGAATCCCGCGCCCTGCGCCACGCGTTTTTCTCCGAGCGCCTGACCAGCAAGATTGCCGATGTCCCCGCTGACACCCCCACCCGTGATATCCAGTCCGTCGGGGTGATCGGTGGCGGCACCATGGGTACCGGCATCAGCATCAACTTCCTCAACGCCGGCATCCCCGTGACACTGGTGGAGATGAAGCAGGAAGGCCTGGATCGCGGCATGGCCGCCATCCAGAAGGCTTACGAAGGCCGGGTGAAGAAAGGCAAGATGAGTGAAGACGACGCCCGCGCCCGCATGGAGCTGGTAACACCGTCTCTCAGCTATGACGACCTCGGCAACGTCGATCTGGTGATCGAAGCCGTGTTCGAGGAAATGGGGGTCAAACAGTCCGTCTTTGAGAAACTGGACGAGGTGTGCAAGCCCGGCGCCATCCTGGCCTCCAACACCTCCACCCTGGACCTGAACAAGATCGCCAGCTTCACCAAGCGCCCGGAAGACGTCATCGGTCTGCACTTCTTCAGCCCGGCCAACATCATGAAGCTGCTGGAAGTGGTACGCGGCGAAAAGACCGCCAATGACGTACTGGCTACCGCCATGAAACTGGCCAAGGCGATCAAGAAGACCGCCGTGGTATCCGGCGTCTGCGACGGCTTTATCGGCAACCGCATGATCAACCAGTACCAGCGCGAAGCCCTGCTGATGCTGGAGGAAGGCGCCAGCGTGCAGCAAATCGACAAGGCCATCGAGAAGTTCGGCTTTGCCATGGGCCCGCTGCGTATGGCCGACCTGGCCGGCGGCGACATCGGCTGGGCCATCCGCAAGCGTCAGTATGAAGAGAACCCGGACATGGTGAAGATGGTGGTGGCCGACCGCCTGTGCGAAATGGGCCGCTACGGCCAGAAGACCGGCGCCGGTTTCTACCGCTACGAGCCGGGCAACCGCAACGCCCTGCACGATCCGGAAGTGGACAAGGTGGTGGACGACGTGCGTGCCGAGCTGGGCATCACCCCGCGCAAGATCAGCAACCAGGAAATCGTCGAGCGTTGCGTTTATGCCCTGGTCAACGAAGGCGCGCAGATTCTGGACGAAGGCATCGCCCAGCGCGCCTCCGACATCGATATGGTGTATCTGACCGGTTACGGCTTCCCCGTGTTCCGCGGCGGCCCCATGCACTACGCCGAAGAAGTCGGGCTGCCCAACGTGGTCCGCGCCATGCAGGCCTTCACCGAAGACCGTCACACCCAGCCAGGCTTCTGGGAGCCAGCGGCCCTTCTGGCCAAGCGCGCCGAAGAAGGCAAGGGTTTCGACGCTAAATAACCGGTCCACGAATTGATCCGGGGCTGCGTTTAAACCGCAGCTCCGACCTGAGGAGAATTGTTATGTCCAATGATGTTGTCATCGTATCCACTGCCCGCACGCCCCTGGCCAAATCCTGGCGCGGCGGCCTGAACATGACCCACGGTGCTACTTTGGCGGGCCACGCCATCCAGCACGCGGTCGAGCGCTCGAAAGTCGACCCCAACGAAATCGAAGACGTGCTGATGGGCTGCGCCCTGCCGGAAGGCTCCACCGGTAACGACGTCGCCCGCATGGGTGCCATCCGCGCGGGCCTGCCGGTTTCCGTGGCCGGCGCCACCATCAACCGCTTCTGCTCCTCCGGCCTGCAGGCCATCGCCATGGCGGCCCACCACATTGCCGTGGACCGGGTGCCGGTGATGGTCGCCGGCGGTGTTGAATCCATCTCCACCGTCCAGGCCAACGTCAACCAGAACTACTTCATGGAACCCTGGCTGGCCAAGAACAAGCCGGAACTCTACTGGTCCATGCTGGACACCGCCGAAACCGTGGCCAAGCGCTACGACATCAAGAAAGAAGACATGGACGAATACGGCGTACGCAGCCAGAACCTGGCCGCCCAGGCCCGTGAAGACGGCAAGTTCGACGACGAGATCGTACCCATCACCACCACCATGGGCGTTGCCGACAAGGCCACCGGCCAGCTCAGCAGCCAGGAAGTGACCGTCAGCCAGGACGAAGGCATCCGCCCGGGCACCAACCTGGAAGGCGTCAGCAAGATCCGCTCAGCAATGGAAGGCGGTGTGGTCACCGCCGGCAACGCCAGCCAGTTCTCTGACGGTGCTTCAGCGTGTGTTTTGATGGACAGCAAAGTGGCCGAACAGCGCGGTGCTACTCCACTGGGCATCTTCCGTGGTTTTGCCGTTGCCGGTTGTGAGCCCGACGAAATGGGCATCGGCCCGGTATTCGCGGTTCCCAAGCTGCTCAAGCGCGCCGGCCTGACGGTCGACGACATCGGACTGTGGGAACTCAACGAAGCCTTCGCCGTTCAGGTTCTCTACTGCCAGCGCAAACTGGGCATCCCGATGGATCGCCTGAACGTCAACGGCGGCGCCATTGCCGTCGGCCACCCCTACGGCACCACCGGTTCACGCCTCGTTGGCCACGCCCTGATCGAAGGCAAGCGCCGTGGCGTTAAGTACGTCGTCGTTACTATGTGCGTTGGTACCGGCATGGGTGCTGCCGGGTTGTTTGAGGTTGCCTAAAGCTTTGGTTGCCTGAAGCTTTGGGGGAAGCGCCTGTTGGGTAGGGTGTTCCGAAACACGCTGTAAACACGTCCGTGTGCGCTTGGGCTCCGCCATCCATGGCTCCGCACAGTTTCGGAACACCCCACCCAACAGCCGCCCGTAGCTTCATGCAATGGCCAACAGGTGCAGCTATCCGAGGCTGGGGAATGTTCGCCCAAAGCGATTTACGAAAGCAGGCACGCACGAACTCGAAGCGTCGGATGGGTATCCCCTTTCAAAACTGTGCGGAGCCATGGATGGCGGAGCCCAAGCGTCACATGGATGTGCCGAAGGAGCGTGTTTTGAAAGGGGATACCCATTCGGCGCCACCCCCGAGCTTATAAGCCCAGCATTAAAAACCAACAGGCAACTCAGAAGTCAAAACCGTCAACCTGAGCCACCAGACAAGAGGTGCAACATGGATCTGAATTACACCCCCGAACAAGAGGCGTTCCGCGCTGAAGTTCGCCAGTTTCTAGACGACAACCTGCCGGACGACATTCGCGAACGTGTGCAGAAACGCCTGCGCCCGGACAAAGCGATGACCGAACGCTGGCAGAAAATCCTATTCAACAAGGGCTGGGGTGCTTCCACCTGGCCGGAAGAGTTTGGTGGTCCGGGCTGGAGCCCCATCGAACAGCTGATCTTCGAGGAAGAGTGCGCCCTCGCCGGCGCGCCCCGCCAGTTGGACTTTGGCCTACGCATGGTGGCGCCGGTGATCATGACCTTCGGAAATGATGAGCAGAAACAGCGCTTCCTGCCGGGCATTCTCAGTGGTGAAGACTGGTGGTGTCAGGGTTATTCCGAGCCGGGCTCCGGTTCGGATCTGGCGTCACTGCGCACGTCTGCCAAACGAGAAGGCGATCACTTCATCGTTAACGGCCAGAAAACCTGGACCACCCTGGGCCAGCATGCCGACTGGATTTTCTGTCTGGTACGCACCAGCAACGAAGGCAAGCAGCAACAGGGTATTTCATTCCTGCTGATCGACATGAACACTCCCGGCATCGACGTTCGCCCCATCATCATGCTGGATGGCGAGCACGAAATTAACGAAGTCTATTTCGACAACGTGAAAGTGCCGGCTGACAATCTGGTGGGTGAGGAGAACAAGGGCTGGACCTACGCCAAATTCCTGCTGGGTCACGAACGCACGGGTCTGGCCAATGTGGGCCAGTGGAAAGCAGCCATGAAACGCCTCAAGGAAGTGGCCCGGGAAGAGCAGGACGGCCAGCGGCCGCTGATCGAAAACACCCGCTTCCGCGACCGCCTGGCCCAGCTGGATATGGAGCTTCAGGCTCTGGAGCTGACCGTCCTGAGAGTCCTGACCGACAGACGCGGCCCCGGGCCGCAGGCGTCGATCCTCAAGATTCGTGGTACGGAAATCGGCCAGCAGCTGTTCGAGATGCTGATGGAGGCCACCGGGCATGACGCCATCGCCCATATTCCGGAGGCACTGGAGCTGGACTACAACGGCCCCAGAGTTGGGTCTGCCGACGCCACACCGGCGGCCGGCGATTACTTCAACATGCGCAAACTGTCGATCTTTGGCGGATCCAACGAGATCCAGCGCAACATCATCGCCCAACTCGTGCTTGGTCTGTAAGGAGGCGTTATGAATTTTGAACTGACCGAAGAACAGCAAATGCTGAACGATTCCCTGCGCCGCTTCGTGACCAACGAATACGGTTTCGAAAAACGAGGGGAAATCATCAAATCCGGACAAGGCACCGATCCCGCCACCTGGTCAGCCCTGGCGGAGATGGGACTGCTCGGTTTCACCTTCCCGGAAGACTATGACGGGCTGGGCGGCAATGCCATCGACACCATGGTGGTGATGGAAAACGTTGGCCGCGGTCTGGTGGTGGAGCCCTACCTGGCGACCGTCGTATTGGCCGGCGGGCTGATCCGGGATGCCGGAAACGACGCCCAGAAAGCCGACATCCTGCCGGGCATCGCCAATGGTGAAAGACTTCTGGCGCTGGCTCATAGCGAACCGGGTGCACGTTACAACCTAAGCTACGTGCAGACCACCGCCCGCAAGGACGGCGACCATTTCCTGATCAGCGGCCAGAAAACCGCCGTGCTCCATGGCGGCCAGGCGAACCAGTTGATTGTCTCCGCGCGCACCAGTGGTGGTGTGAACGATGAATCCGGTTTGTCCCTGTTCCTGGTGGATCGCGACGCGAACGGCGTCAAAGTGGACGACTTTGCCACCCACGATGGCCACCGCACGGCTGATATCAGCTTCAGCAACGTCACTGTCAGCGCCGACAACCTGATTGGCACCCTTGATGAGGCCTACCCCGCTATTGAAAAGGCCGTGGACCTGGGTATTGCCGCCCTGTGTGCGGAAGCCGTTGGTGCCATGGAGGCCATGAACACCACGACCCTGGACTACATCAAGACACGCAAGCAGTTTAGCGTCGCCATCGGCAAGTTCCAGACGCTGCAACACCGCATGGCGGATATGTTTATCCACACCGAACAGGCAAAATCCATGGCTATCCTGGCCGCCAGCGAGGCGGATTCAAACGACCGCGCCAGCCGCCGGAAAGCCATCTCCACGGCCAAAACGCTGGTCGGCCAGGCTGCGCGTTATGTGGGCCAGGAAGGCGTGCAACTGCACGGCGGTATGGGTGTGACCGACGAGATGTTCGCCGCCCACCTGTTCAAGCGCCTGACCCTGATCAACCTGCTGTTCGGCGATGCCGATCATCACCTGGCACAGGTCAGCGACGGTCTGCTGGCCAAGACCGCCTGAATCATTAAAGGAGATAACCATGAGTGTAAAACAACTATTGGATCTGGCCGGCAAGGTCGCCTTTATCACCGGCGGCTCCCGCGGTCTGGGCCTGCAAATGGCCGAAGCGCTGGGGGAACTGGGAGCAAAAATCGCCATCAGCGCCCGCAAGCAGCATGAGCTGGATGATGCCAAGGCGCATCTGGAAGCTCAGGGCGTTGAAGTGGTGACCATTGCGGCGGACCTGTCTGACCTGGAGGGCATACCCTCCGTGGTGGATCAGGTCGTCAGTCAGCTTGGCGATATCGATATCCTGGTCAACAACGCCGGCGCCACCTGGGGCGCCCCGGCGGAGGACTACCCGGCGGAAGGCTGGATGAAGGTGATGAACCTGAACGTGAACGCCGCCTTCTTCCTGACCCAGACCGTGGGCAAGCGCTGCATGATTCCCCGCAATACTGGCAAGGTGATCAACATTGCCTCCATTGCGGGCCTGTCCGGCAACCCGGAAGGCATGAAGACCATCGCCTACAACACCAGCAAGGGCGCCATGGTGAATTTCACCCGCGCGCTGGCGTCCGAATGGGGCCATCACAACATCAACGTGAACGCCCTTTGCCCGGGATTCTTCCCGTCGAAGATGTCCCAGGGGTTGCTGGATGCCCAAGGTGAGAAGATGCTGGAGCGCATTCCCCTCAAGCGCTTTGGTGGCGAGGAAGACCTCAAGGGCGCCGCCGTACTGCTGGCCTCCGAGGCCGGACGGCACATTACCGGGCAATGCCTGGCGGTGGATGGCGGCACGCTGGTCAGTTAAGCGTGCTCGTTTAGCCTGTTAAAGGCACTGACTGACCTGCTCCAGGTCCAGGTTACCGCCGGTAATGATCAGTACCGTGGTCTTCTCTGGTTCAGGCGCAACCTGGTTTTCCAGTAACGCCGCCAGGCCAACGCTGGCGCCGGGCTCTACATAGAGCCTGGCCTCGGTCAGTAGCCGCCGCGTGGCCTCCCGGATACCCGCCTCGGTAACCGTCACAATCCGGTCCACCACCTGGCGGGAGGCGGCGTAGGTGCAGTCGCCCACCACCGCCGGTGCCAGGCTGGCAGCCCAGGTATCCACCGAGTCGAGGCTGGCACTGGCATCCTGCTTTTGCCAGGCGTTAAACATGGTCGCCGCACCTTCCGGCTCCACGCCGATCAGCTCCACCTCCGGCCGCTGCGCCTTGATGGCCAGCCCCAGCCCGGAAATCAAACCGCCGCCCCCAATCGGACACAACACCCGGTCCACATCCGGCCGCTGGCGCAGCAATTCCAGGCCAACGGTGCCCTGCCCGGCCATGATGCGGACATCATTATAGGGGTGAACCAGAGTCAGCCCTTTTTCGTCCCGCAATTCGTGGCACAAGGCCACGGCCTGCTGAATACTGCCTTGAACAATCACCTCGGCACCCAGCGCCCGGGTACGACGAATCTTTAACGGGCTGGAACCCTCGGGCATCACCACCGTGAGCGGTACGTCCTGCATGGCGGCCGCCCAGGCGAGGCCAACAGCGTGGTTGCCCGCAGAGACCGTCACCAGGCCAGCCTTGAGTTCGTCTTCGCTGGCGGTCAGCAGCCAGTTCAACGCACCACGGACCTTGAAGCTGCCGGTGCGCTGAAGGCTCTCGCACTTCAGACCAAGCGACTGGCCCACGGCGGCATCCAGGTCAGGCACATTCAGAAGTGGCGTTTCGCCCAGGTGTGGCCGAATACGCCGCTCCGCCTCCAGAATTCGGGATTGGTCAGGAAGGACTAGTTTGGTCATGGCGCGCTCTCCTTTGCTCCCTTTTACAAACCATGGTTCAGGAACGACTGGCTATCAAGATACTTCGACCAACCGGAATCGGATGTAGAAACACACACCTTGCACATATCCAAAATGGGTATACAATTACCCAAATTAGGCATTAATCTGAAAGAACTCGATAATCACCGGTGACCCCCTCAATGGCTTCAAATTCCAGCCTTGCAGATGCCTTGTTTTCAGGCACCCGGCAAAAAGTGCTTGGCCTCCTATTCATGCAGCCTGATCAGGAGTTTTCACTAGCCGAATTGATCGAACGGGCAAGGGCCGGCTCCGGGGCAGTTCAGCGGGAAGTAGGACGATTCGTGGACAGCGGATTGGTCACTGTCGAGGTCAAGGGGCGCCAGAAGCGCTATAGAGCCAATCAGGACGCGCCTATTTTTCCGGAATTGTGCTCTCTGGTTGCAAAAACCCTTGGGCCGGCTCAAGAAGTCAAGAATGCCCTGAGCGCCAAGGACAGTGAAATCGACTTGGCGCTGGTCTATGGTTCGGTTGCCAAGAATACCGATCGGGCGGACAGTGACATCGACCTTATGCTGGTTTCTGACACATTAACCCTCGAAGATGTGTTTACCGCACTGGAACCGGTGGAGCAGAAGCTGTCGCGGCCCGTGAACCCCACGCTCTACACCAGGCACGAATTTGAAAAGCGTCGGAACAACGACAATCCGTTTATAAGAAAGGTACTGAATGGACCGTACCTGCTATTGAAGGGAATCATTGATGAACAAGGAAGCACTTGAGAATCTGGTCAACATTCGCAAACTCCATCACGAAGCCGCTGATGCCAGCGAGGTAATTGGCCTTATCCAATCCGGCAGTATCCGACTGCAAGACGCACAACTGGAATCACTCAGTCTGGAAAGCCGCTTTGATCTGACTTATAACGCCGTTCATGCGCTATCACTCGCAGCATTGCGTCATCTCGGGTATCGCTCTGACAACCGATACCTTGTTTTTCAATGTCTGCAGCACACGCTGGACCTTCCCTCTGCGAAATGGCGCATTCTTGATCAGGCCCATCGCAAACGGAACCTCGCGGAATACGAGGGCTTTATTGACGTAGATGAGAGCCTGGTTGCAAGCCTTATCCGGGTTTGTGAGGAAGTGAGATTGGCAGTCAATGAACTGAAGGATACTGACGGTTAGACGGCCAATACCCAATATGGGTAATTTAATGCCCATATTGGGTAGTATGTTGGCCAGGTAACTTACAACGCCGGCGCGGCCTCGCCCACTTCTACAGCCTCTGGCTCACACACATACTGCGCCGCATCGAACCGTTTTGTCTGCTGGCGGAACTGCCAGGTGAAGCCCGGCCACAGCGTGGTGTTCTTGCCGTTTTCGTTGACGTACCAGCTTTTGCACCCAGTCTGCCAGACGGAGTCGCCGAGCTTGGCGTGAATCGAGGCGTTGTATTTGCTCAGGGCGTCTTCCTTCACTTCCACGCTCTTCCAGCCGTGCTTCTGCATTTTCTTCAAAGCATCCAGCACGTACTGGATCTGGCTCTCGATCATGTACACCATGGAGCTGTGGCCGAGGCCGGTGTTGGGGCCCATCAGCATAAAGAAGTTGGGGAAGCCGTTGATGGTGCTGCCCTTGTAGGCTTCCGCGCCTTCTTTCCAGGCGTCCAGCAGGTCCTGGCCGTTGCGACCGTAGACCATGCCGGCCGGGACCGGGTCCTGGGCCTTGAAACCGGTGCCGTAGATGATGCAGTCCACTTCCCGCTCGTTGCCGTTGTTGTCGACGATGACATTACCGCGCACTTCACGGATGCCGTCGGTCAGCACGTCCACGTTGTCTTGGGCCAAGGCCGGGTAGTAGTTGTTGGAGATCAGTACCCGCTTGCAGCCGAAGTGGAAATCCGGGGTCACCTTCTTGCGCAGTTCCTTGTCCTTGATCTGGTTGCGAATATGGCGACGGGCCTGCAACTCACCGATCTTGAGGATGCGCGGATTGCCCACGAAGCCCAGTACCCGCGCTTCCAGGGTCCAGTAGATGCTCTGACGGAAGGCGTTCAGGGTCTGCGGGAACTTGCGGAACATCAGTTTCTCCAGCGGACGGATCTCGCGGTCCGGCTTGGGCACGATCCACGGCGGGGTACGCTGGTACAGGTCCAGGTGACCGGCTTCTTTGGCCACTTCCGGAACGAACTGGATGGCGGAGGCACCGGTACCGATCACCGCAACCCGCTTGCCTTTGAAGTCGTAGCTGTGGTCCCAGTCCTGGGAGTGGAAGCTCTTGCCGGTGAAGCTCTCGATACCCTTGATGTGCGGGTAGGCCGGGGTGCTGAGGCCGCCCATGCCGGAGACCACAACATCAGCCTTGAAAGAGCTGAATGCTGGCAGGTCTTGATCTTTGCGATCCAGTTTGTCGCCGGGTTTGAGACCCTTTTCCTGCATGTAGGCCCACAGTTTCGGGCTGTCGCAGGTTTCGACGGTCCAGGTCTGGGTCTTTTCGTCTAATTTGGCGCCCGCCACGTGGGTGTTCAGACGCACGTGCTTCATCAGGTCGTATTTTTCGGCGCATTGACGCAGGTAGGCCTGGATTTCTTTTTGCTGCGCGAACATGCGGCTCCAGTTCGGGTTCTGTTCGAACGAGAAGGAGTACAGAGCAGACTGCACGTCACAGGCGCAACCCGGGTAGTGGTTTTCGTGCCAGGTGCCGCCGACGTCGTCGCTTTGCTCGAGGATCACGAAGTTGTCGTAACCGGCTTCCTTGAGCTTGATGCCCATGCCCAGGCCGGAGAATCCGGTGCCGATGATGGCAATTTGTGCTGACTGACTCATAACTCTACCTCGTTGTTCGCTGGCCATTTGGCCTTGCCTGTTGTTGTCTGTTTCGCCATGATGATTGACGGTATACACATGTATACATAACAAAGTAGACAGCTGTATACTTCTTGAATTCAGATAAGCTTCGTTTGGCCCAAGGAGACAACAGGTTGTCCTGACTTCCGGGTTTGGCGGGCAGTTGGGTCGTTGGGGCTTCCGAAAACCGCTGCAAGTACGTCCGTGGACGCTTGCTCTCCGCCCCACCATGCTTAATGCTCCTGCGTCGCATGGTGGGTCCTGGGCAGGCCGTCCATGGCCAGCCCGTGAAGAGCTCTCGCTCTTCACCCATGGCTACGAGCATTTTCGGAAGCCCTGCCCGCCCAACCAGACCATTAACTTTGGGTGGAAATCGCATGAACGCTTTAACCGGTGGGAAGCTGAAGCTGGTACAGGCTGGCCTTCGTCTGATTACCGAAAGCCGTAGCCTGACATCATTGGGACTTCGGGAACTGGCCCGCGAGGCGGGGCTCAACCCGAATACCTTTTACCGTCACTTCAAGAACCTGGACGAGTTCGGGCTGCAAGTGCTGGGGTACATCGCTGCAGACATGAAGTCCGGTGTGCGGGAATTGCGGCGGATGGCGGAAAGCTCCGAGCAGGCGTCCCACGATACCGTCGCGTTTGTGTACCACTACTTTCTGTCTAATCCTTCAGCGACCACCGTCGCGGTGCGGGAACTTCATGGTCCTTCTCAGCTGTTGCGCAAGGCCCTGGAAGCCCAGCTCAACGCCAGCGCCCGGGAGATGGCCGAGGACATTATCGAGCGGCAACTGGTCAGTGCCGTGCCGCCGGAGACTATTCACGAAATTTCCCGCATGACCATTCGCTACATTCTGTTCCGGGCCATGGATTACATCGAAAAACCGGAGCAGCGGGAGACCATTCAGCAGGAAACCGAGCGTTTTATTAACCGGCAGTTCCGGGGCGCCATGTTGGATAACCTGTCCCAGGATGAGATCGAAAACCTAGTGAAAAAATCCTCCTGACGGGTGGAGTAACTTACCGTTTTTTGGGGTATTCCGGGCAATTCCGTCAGCTTGAACTAGTATGTGGGTATCCAGACAACTGGTTCATCGGGCAATCCGGAGGACATGCCAACAATGAAAATAGGTATACCCAGAGAAATCTTCAAGGATGAGCGGCGGGTAGCGGCCACACCGCCGTCCGTTCACAAACTCGTTGGCCTTGGTTACGAGGTCGTTGTCGAAACTGGCGCTGGCGAGGCCGCCAACTACTCGGATGACGCCTACGAAAAAGTGGGTGCGGCGATAGCGGCCGATACCACGTCGCTGTGGCAGGAAGCGGACTTTATCCTCAAGGTGCGCGCCCCCATGGACAATCCCGCCCTGAACAAACACGAAGTGGACCTGATGAAAGAGGGGGCGTTTCTGGTCAGCTATCTCTGGCCGGCGCAGAATCCGGAGCTGCTGGAGAAACTGGCGGCCAGGAAGATTACTTCGTTCGCCATCGACAGTCTGCCCCGCATCAGTCGTGCCCAGAAGATGGATGCGCTCAGCGCCATGGCGAATATTGCCGGCTATCGGGCGGTGATTGAGGCAGCCAACAATTTCGGGCGTTTCTTTACCGGGCAGGTGACGGCAGCGGGCAAGGTGCCGCCGGCGAAGATCATGGTGATCGGTGCCGGTGTGGCGGGCCTCGCTGCGATCGGCGCCGCCAACAGCATGGGCGCTATTGTGCGGGCGTTTGATACCCGCTTGGAAGTGAAGGAACAGGTCGAGAGCATGGGGGCCGAATTCCTGGTGCTGGATTTCGATGACGAGGACGGCAGCGGTAGCGGCGGCTACGCCAAGCAGATGAGTGATGAGTTCATCAAGGCGGAAATGGCGCTATTTGCGGAGCAGGCCGAGGAAGTGGACATCATCATCACCACCGCGTTGATTCCCGGCAAACCCGCCCCGAAACTGATCACTGCCGACATGGTGAAGTCCATGAAACCTGGTAGCGTGATTGTCGATCTGGCGTCGGAACGCGGCGGCAACTGCGAACTGACGGAACCGGGCAAGGTGGCCCATCACCATGGTGTGACGCTGATCGGCTACACCGACCTGCCCAGCCGCATGGCCAAGGTGGCCAGCGATCTCTACGCCACCAACCTGGTGCACCTGCTCACCGAATTGACCCCGGAGAAAGACGGCCAGCCCCTGGTCAACATGGACGACGATGTCATCCGTGGTCTGACGGTGGTGCGGGAGAACGACATTACCTGGCCACCACCCCAGCCGGAGGCACCGGTCAGCCCCAAACCAGCACCGGCCACGGAGGAACCGTCGGCTGCCGACAAGGCCGCGGCAAAGAAGGACGCCGACCGCCGCAGACTGATTGGCAGGAGTGTTCTGCTGATCGTGACGGCCCTGGCACTCTATGGCGTCGGTGCCCACGCGCCGGAAAGCTTCCTGCAACACTTTACGGTGTTTGTGCTGGCCTGCTTTATCGGCTGGCAGGTGATCTGGAACGTGACACCGTCCCTGCACACCCCCCTGATGAGTGTGACCAACGCCATCAGCGGCATCATTGTGATCGGTGCCATTCTGCACCTGGCCCAGGCGGAGAATATTGCCGTCGGCATTATGGCCTTTGTCGCGGTGCTGATTGCCAGCATCAACGTGGGGGGCGGCTTCCGGGTCACCCATCGCATGCTCAAAATGTTCCGCAAGTAGGAGGCGCCCGATATGAGCACAGGATTGGTGAGCGTGGCCTACGTGGTCGCAAGTATCTGTTTTATCCTCAGTCTGGGTGGCCTTAGCCACCAGGAGTCCGCACGGCGCGGCAATCTCTATGGCGTTGCCGGCATCATCATCGCGGTGGGGGCCACCCTCGCCAGCGTGGGTGACGGCGGCGTTACCGCTATCGTGATTGCGGTGCTATTGGGTGCCGCAATCGGCATTCCCATCGCCAACAAGGTGGAAATGACCCAGATGCCGCAACTGGTCGCCCTGCTTCACAGCTTTGTCGGTCTGGCGGCGGTGCTGGTCGGTTTTTCCGGCTACATCGAACCGCTGATTGCAACGGTCGGAGCGGAACACACCATCAAACTGGTAGAGGTGTTTGTGGGCATCTTTATCGGCGCGGTGACCTTCACCGGGTCGCTGGTGGCCTGTGGCAAGCTGGATGGCCGCATCGACAGCAAGGCGCTGACCCTGCCCGGCCGGCACCTGATGAACCTGGTGGCGGTTATCGCCTGCGTGTTGCTGGGGGCCTGGTTCCTCGGTACCAACAGCATGGCATTCGGCCTGATCTCCCTGGTTCTGATGACCGCCATTGCCTCGGTGCTCGGCATTCACCTGATCATGGCCATCGGCGGGGCCGATATGCCGGTGGTGGTGTCCATGCTCAACAGTTATTCCGGGTGGGCTGCTGCCTCCATCGGCTTCATGCTCGGCAACGACCTGCTGATTGTCGTGGGTGCCCTGGTGGGCAGCAGCGGTGCCATCCTCAGTTACATCATGTGCAAGGCCATGAACCGGTCGTTTATCAGTGTGATCCTCGGCGGTTTTGGCCAGACGACAAGCAGCGCCAGCGCTACCGATCCGGACCAGACGGTCTACGAATCCAGTGCCGATGAAGTCTGCGAGGAACTGCGCAACGCCGATTCCGTCATCATCGTGCCCGGCTACGGCATGGCGGTGGCCCAGGCTCAGAACGGAGTCAGCGATATGACCCGGATACTGCGGGAGCGGGGCGTAAACGTGCGCTTCGGCATTCACCCCGTAGCCGGCCGTCTGCCCGGCCACATGAACGTATTGCTGGCGGAAGCCCACGTACCCTACGACATCGTGCTGGAAATGGACGAGATCAACGCCGATTTCCCGGAAACCGACGTGGTGCTGGTCATCGGCGCCAACGATACGGTGAACCCGGCCGCCGCTGAGGATCCCGGCAGCCCCATTGCCGGCATGCCGGTACTGGAAGTATGGAAAGCCCGGCAGGTGGTTGTCCTCAAGCGGGGCATGGCCACCGGTTACTCCGGTGTCGAGAACCCGCTGTTCTTCAAGGACAACACCCGCATGCTGTTTGGTGACGCCAAGGAAAGCATCGACAGGCTGGTGGGTGGTTTACGGGGCTGATCGATCAGGCCTCTGCCCCTTTTGCAAAGAACCGCTCAATCTGCCGGGACTGGCTCTGGCCGTCCCGGCAGCCCGGTTCGATCAGATCGCGGCAGAAGCGCCTATCAACTCGGCCTGCTACTTATCCACCAAGGTTGCGGACAAGCATGATGGGGCCGGTCAGTGAGATCCCCCAGGCGAACAGGGCCAGCAGGCCATCCCTCGAAATCATGGTCAGGCCAAATAGCACAAGGGCTACGCCGGCAATACTGGAGCTGAACGGGACAACTTCCGTTGCCGGCATCACCACGGCAATCACCATGCACCCCAGCGCCATCGCATAAAGTCCGGGCCCCTTGACCAACAGGGTGAGCCGTGGGCGGATCAGGCGGTCAATCTTTCTGGCGGGCGGGCGCAACAACTTCAGTCCCTGCAAGAGCTTCTGGCGCGCCACCTTTCGCTGCACCAGCCAACCCGGCAACCAGAAATGCTGTCGCCCCAGCAGAACCTGTCCCAGGGTCAACAGGGTAAGCAACCCCATCAGCGTCGGTATTCCCGGCACACCGCTCAGCGGTGTAACCAGAATGAGCCCCACCAGAAGCACCACGGGCCCGAACGTTCTGCGCCCTATGGCATCCATCATTTCCCCGATGGACACGTGGGAACGGTCGGTCACCACGGCCTCCAGCCGGTCCAGTAACTGTTCTATATTAGCCGGGTCACTCTGGTCATCCATTACCCCAGCCTCCCGCGTCCTGGCGCCTATTCGGTGGTGTTATAAACGTAGGATGCCACCGTTCCGTCCTGATTGAATCGCACCACCAGGTCCGTTGTTTCGGCGTCACCAAAGGCAGACCAGCGGTACTTGCCGTATGTCCAGGTGCGCTTGCCATCCTCAACACCGGTGCGCCAGGGCTGGCCAAACATGTCCTGGATTTCCGCCCGGGTGGTTTCTCCGATCTCGATCTGGTCAACATTGTGAGTGGCAAAGTCCTGGCCGACGGTGGCACAGCCGGCAATGGTTAACGACAAGGCAACCAGAATCATGGCAGAAAAAGATGCAACGGGCCTCATGATATATCCTTTTTTTGATGATCAGACCGTCAATCATACGGGTTTTGAAGTAAGGTTAAATTACAGCACAGACAGACACAAAAAAGCCCCGGCGGGTGGCCGGGGCTCACGTCAACGCTTCATACAATCAGTAAAGCTTCGCCAGTGACTTCTTGGCAAACGCCTCCACTTCGTGGATGCGACCTTCCTTTACCTTGACCAGCCACTCCGGATCCTGCAACAGGGCACGACCAACAGCGATCAGCTCGAACTCGTGGTTGTTCATACGCTCCACCAGTTCGTCGATGCCAGCCTGCTCCACCGCTTCCTTCTTGCTGGCGAAGGTGCCGCTGATGAAGTCTTCGGTCAGGCCCACGCTGCCAACAGACATGGTCGGCTTGCCAGACAGCTTCTGGGTCCAGCCCGCCAGGTTGAGCTCGGAACCTTCGAATTCCGGCTCCCAGAAACGGCGGGTCGACGCGTGGAAGATATCCACACCTGCTTCCACCAGGGGCTTCAGGAACTGTTCCAGCTCCTCCGGAGTGTTCACCAGTTTCGCCTCGTAATCCTGCTGCTTCCACTGGGAGAACCGCAGCATGATCGGGAAATCCGGGCCCACACGGTGGCGCACGGCTTCGATGATTTCCACCACAAAGCGCAGGCGGTTTTCCATGCTGCCGCCGTACTCATCGTCACGCTGGTTGGTGCCTTCCCACAGGAACTGGTCCAACAGGTAACCATGGGCACCGTGGATCTCGACACCGTCGAAACCCAGCGCCTTGGCGTCCTGGGCGGCGTCGGCGAAGGCATTGATCACATCGTCAATGTCGTCCTTGCTCATGGCTTTGCCGTTGGGCTTGCCCGGCGCAAACAGGCCGGACGGGCTGTAACCCGGCACTTTCGGGTCTGGCTCCGTGCCTTCCTTGCGCACCGCGCCCACATGCCACAACTGGGGGAAGATAGCGCCGCCGGCTTCATGAACCGCATCAACAACGTCCTTCCAGCCGGCAAGGGCATTATCGCCGTGGAAGAACGGCACGTTCGGGTAACCGTTGGCGCCGGGATGGTTCACCGTGGTGCCTTCGGTGATCAGCAGTCCCACGCCACCTTCGGCGCGACGACGGTAATAGTCCACCACTTCCTGACTCGGCGCATTGCCTGGCGAGAAATTGCGGGTCATCGGGGCCATGGCAACGCGGTTGCGCAGGGTCAGATTATGGATCTCAAAGGGGTCAAACAGGGGGCCAAGATTCATGCTCATAGTAGATTGCAACCTCATTAATCTGGTTTCTTTATGCAACCCTATTTAATCTGGTTTTAAAATGCAACCCTATTAGGTAGACTTCCCGATATGGCCAGAAAACGTTTTGATGATTCCAGTTGCTCCGTCGCCCGTGCCCTGAATGAAGTGGGGGACTGGTGGTCCCTGCTTGTGGTGCTGCACGCTATGTATGGCACCCGTCGCTTTGTGGACTTCCAGCAGGAACTGGGCATTGCCCGCAATATCCTCTGTGACCGTCTGGCCCGATTGGTGGACAACGAAGTCCTGAAAAAGGTGGACGTGGGCGAACACGGCTCCCGCTTCGAGTACCGTCTGACCGAGAAAGGCCGTGACCTGTTCCCGATCGTGATTGCCCTGCGCCAGTGGGGTGACAAGTGGAATCCGGCGCCGGATCAGGCGCCGCTGGATCTTCGGGATCGTGAAACCGGCCGCACCATTCGCCCGGTGGAAGTCCAGGATGTCGATGGCAAACCGCTGACGGTTCGTGATGTATTCGTGCCGGACGGCAAAAAGAAGACCGGCTGACAAGCCGTAGCTCGACCCGATGGTTTATATGGTGGGCTTTATCGACAAGTTCTGATCCCCGTACCTGCCGGAAACCTCACGGTCTGTGGGTTTCCGGCAGGTACGTTCTCTTGTGCGGGGCTTCGGCCCCGCCTTTTATTGCAGCAGTGCCGGGGTCCGGTTACGCGCTCTGGCGAGCCGGTGAACGCCGGCCCTGACCACCGCCGCCATTCTGACTACGACCGCCACTGCGACCAGCCGGCTTGGCGCCGAAGCTGCGGGGCTTGCCACCGTTACCGTTGCGATTACGGGCGCGGCTCGGATCGGCCTTAGCTTTGGGCTTGAGCGGCAGGTTGTTGGTCGGCTCGAAGCCTTCCACGCTCGTGCGCGGCAGTTGCATCTTGATCAGCCTTTCGATACCCGCCAGCATCTTGCCTTCATCGGCACTGACCAATGACAGCGCGTGGCCACTTTCACCGGCACGACCGGTACGGCCAATACGGTGAACATAATCTTCCGGCACATTGGGCAGCTCAAAGTTCACGACCTGGGGCAACTGTTTGATGTCGAGGCCACGGGCCGCGATATCAGTCGCCACCAGCACACGCACTTCACCCTGCTTGAAATCCGCCAGCGCACGGGTGCGGGCACCCTGTGACTTGTTGCCGTGGATCGCCGCAGCGGTAATACCGTCGCGCTCCAGCTTCTGGGTCAGGCGGTTGGCGCCATGCTTGGTACGGGTAAACACCAGCACCTGCTCCCAGGCATTGTCACGCACCAGCTTGCTCAGCAGGGCGGTTTTCTGGCTCTGGTCTACCGGGTAGACGGACTGCTTGATGCTTTCCGCCGCGGTATTACGGGCCGCGACTTCCACCTGAACCGGGTTATCCAGCAGGCCCTTAGCCAGGGTGCGGATCTCGTTGGAGAAGGTGGCGGAGAACAGCAGGTTCTGGCGCTTGGCCGGCAGCAGCGCAAGGATCTTGCGGATGTCACGGATGAAGCCCATGTCCAGCATGCGGTCGGCTTCGTCGAGCACCAGGATTTCCACTTCGTTGAAGCGAACGGCGTTCTGCTGGTACAGGTCCATCAGCCGACCCGGTGTTGCCACCAGCACGTCCAGACCCTTGCGCAGCTTCATCATCTGCGGATTGATTTTCACGCCACCGAAAACCACAGCGGCCTTGGTGGGAACGTATTTGCTGTACAGATTCACACTGTCGTGAACTTGAGCCGCCAACTCACGAGTGGGCGTCAGGATCAGGGCACGGGGACCCTTGCCGGTGCGCGGGTTCTCACCAATGCGCTGCAACAGCGGCAGGGTAAAGCCGGCGGTTTTGCCAGTGCCGGTCTGGGCGGCAGCCATCACATCCCGGCCAGAAAGCACGGCAGGAATCGCCTGGGCCTGAATGGGAGACGGGGTATCATAACCCTGATCGGAAGTGGCACGGACCAGCTGCTCGGACAAACCGAGTGAAGAAAAGCTCATATTGGATCAACTCTTGATTGTTCTGCCTCCACGACCACCGTTCTCGGCGAATGCGGGCAGATGCCATGAAAATTCATGGAATAATAGACGACTACGGTCACGCGCCGTTAACGGGGTGACGTCCTCTGACAGGTCGTATCGGATGGGTCGCAAAGGGCACAGGGCCGGAAACTGCGGAAATCCTTAGAGGCAGGATGCAGGCACGGTAACAGAGGGCCCGGGAAATAGCCATAGGTGGTTTTCATAACCTTTGGTCATCATCTGCCCTCATGTATTTTTCCGGATGTGGTCAGTAAACCTTTGCCGTCCCCTCTGGCCGGGTCTTGAAACGCTTATGGAGCCACAGGTATTGATCCGGGAACTCCCGAATGGTGGATTCGATAAAACGGTTCCAGATTTCGGCATCCCGGGTTTCGTCCTGGCCGAAGTCTTCCTGGATGGGCGAAAACTCCACGCGATAGCGACCGTTAGGCAACCGCAAATGGCTGACACAAAGCACGGCCGCACCGGACTCCCGCGCAATATAGCTGGGAGAGGTGATGCAGCCGGCATCCACGCCAAAAAACGGCACGAAAAGCTCGGTCTTGCGACCGAAATCCTGGTCACAGGCAAACCACACCTGGCCGCCATCCTTCAGGAACTTCATCATCCTGGGCAGCTGGCGCTTGGAAAACGAGCGAATATTGAAGTGACGGCGCCGGCCTTTCTCGATCATACGATCGATGACGGGGTTGTCGTTGGGGCGGTACATGTACCCCGGCTTGTCCAGTTTGCAGGCAATCAGTGGCAGGGCGAAATCAAAAATGCTGTAGTGGGCGCCGATCAGCAACACACCCCGGTTTAGCGCCTTTGCCTCCTCCACGTGCTCCAGTCCGTGTATTTCCGTGCTCTCGCAATAGCCGGACATGTCCCGCCACCAGGCGTGGGTACTTTCCAGAAAGCCACGGGTACAGGCGATAAAATTATCCTGCACCAGTTGCTCCCGGTCATCCTCAGTCAACTCCGGCAAACAGGCGGCGAGGTTGGTGTGGGCCACCCTGGAGCGGGATTTCAGCTTGCGCTCCAGAAAACACCCCAGGCGCTTGCCAAAACGCTGTTTGACCGGCATTGGCAGCAACGATAGTAGGTACAGCGTGAAGACAATCAGCCAGGAGGACCAGTAAACCGGATGCCACAGAGGCTTGTTTTTCTTTTTGGCCGTTTTCGACATACATCAATAGCCTTTACTGCAATTAATAAGGCCAAAGAGCCTGACATATTCCCGCACCGACTTACAGATGCTTTAGGTAACCGGGCCCGCAGGCCCGGTAAGCCGTTATGAGCCGAACAGCGCAGACCGCAACGGCTTCAGGAACCCGGTGGAGCTCTCCGACACGTCAAGGGAGCGCTTGCCATCAAATTCCAGGTAGCCATCCTCGATGGGATCAAAACGCAGGATCTTCACGTCCTCCAGATAGTTCTGTGAACCTTTCCACGGGCCGTGAGTACCCTGCTTCGGCAGCCTGTCCTCCGCGCGCTTGATATAGCCAGAGCTAAGGGCGCCCAGAATGGTATCTTCACCAAGGCTGTTCTCGGTATCCCGCGGAACCACCACACGGCTACCCTTCTTGTCCATGTGATTGATCAGGCGGCACAGGTATTCAGCGGCGATATCCGCCTTCAGGGTCCAGGAAATGTTGGTGTAACCGAAGATCATACCGGCATTGGGTACGCCTTCCACCAGCACGTTCTTGTAGATGATCTTGTCCTTCATCACCACTGTCTCGCCATCCACCGCCGGCTTGATACCACCGAGCATCTGAATATCCAGGCCGGTGGCCGGAATGATGATGTCCGCTTCCAGCTCTTCACCGGATTTCAGGCGGATACCGGTTTCGGTGAAACGCTCGATGTGGTCTGTGGCGATAGAGGCCTTGCCCGATTTCAGCGCCTTGAACAGATCGCCATCCTTGACCACACACAGACGCTGATCCCACGGGTTGTAGTCCGGCGTGAAGTGGCGCATGTCCGCCTTACCGTTCACCTGATGCTTGATCACACTCAGGAACAGCCGGCGCATGGCCTTCGGGCTCTTGCGGGAACGCTCGTACAACAGGCGCGCGATGGAGATGTTGCGGGCGCGGGTGATCTTGTAGGCCGCCTTGGCGGGCAGCACTTTCTGCAGGCCCAGGGTCACCTTATCAGTAGACGGCAACGGCATCAGGTAGGTCGGCGACCGCTGCAGCATGGTGACGTGCGCCGCCTCCTCCGCCATGGTTGGCACCAGGGTAATGGCGGTGGCGCCACTGCCGATCACCACGACTTTCTTGCCGGCATAGTCCAGATTCTCGGGCCAGTGCTGGGGGTGAACCACCTCGCCCTTGAAGTCCTCTTCGCCGGGGAAATCGGGTTTATAGCCCTTGTCGTAGTTGTAGTAACCGGTGCAGCCCACCAGGAAGCTGGCGGTAAAGGTTTCGGTCTCGCCACTCTCTTCCCGCTCGGCGGTCACCGTCCAGCACTTGTCGACACTGGACCAGTCCGCGGTTTTTACCGCCAGACCGTACTGAATGTGCTTGTCGACGCCGTTTTCCTCGGCCGTTTCTTTCACATAATTCTTGATGGAGGCGCCATCCGCCAGCACCTTGCCACCGGTCCACGGACGGAAATTGTAGCCGAAGGTGAACATGTCGGAATCGGAACGGATGCCCGGGTAACGGAACAGGTCCCAGGTACCGCCCAGAGACTGGCGGCGTTCGAGGATGGCGAACGACTTGCCGGGGCACTCGCGGTTGAGGTGGCACGCCATGCCAATGCCGGAAACGCCGGCGCCGATAATCAGTACATCAAAATGTTGTTGGCTCATGGTAGCGGCCTCGCTCCTGATAAAATCTTCCTGGCCCTCTCCTTCGAAATATGGGTCCGGGCCAACCATGATCCAACGTTAGCGATTTACGGCAACCGGTGAATTGGCCAATCTCCCGGTTGCCGGGTGTTCAACGGGCCAGTCAGGGACCCCGGCTTACTCGTCCACCTCCATCTGGAAGCCACCGTAAATCAGCCGCTTGCCATCGAAAGGCATGGGGTTGACGTCGGCCTGCAGGCGCGGATCTTCCATCACCTTTGGCATCGCGGCGTTACGCACTTCCTTCGACGGCCAGGTGATCCAGGAAAACACCACCGTCTCCTCAGGCTGACACTTCACGGCCATAGGGAAGGAGGTGACCTTGCCCTCGGGCACGTCGTCCCCCCAACACTCCACCAGACTCAGGGCACCGTGTTCCTTAAACACCACGGCGGCGTCCCGGGCATGCCGGATGTACTTCTCCTTGTTGGCGGTTGGCACCGCAGCCACAAAACCATCAACGTACGTCATGGGTATTCCTCCTGTCTGATTGTCCGCTGGCGCCATTCAGTCCTTCGGTGGCAGGTCCCGCACCGGACGAACTTCAATACTGCCCAGGCGCGCCGGCGGAATATGGCTTGCCAGTTGCAGCGCCTCGTTCAGGTCGCGGGCCTCCAGCAGATAGAACCCTGCCAGCTGTTCTTTGGTTTCAGCGAAGGGACCATCCGACATCAGAACCTCGCCATCCCTGACCCTCAGGGTGGTGGCACTGCCCACCGGCTGGAGCGCCTGACCGGCCAGGAACTTACCCTTGTCAGCCAGATTCTCCACACAACGGATGCACTCCTGATTGAGGTCATGCCACTGCTGCTCGGTCATGTCATTGATGATCTGTTCCCGGTAGTAAACCAATGCCACGTATTTCATGGGGGGTCTCCTTTGTCTTGTCCCGTGTCCTTGTCGTCCGCCGGTCAGTGATTTCGACACCGAACGGGAATTTTATTGCCCGTCGCCCCGCCCCATCTCGGATAACCGCTTCTGGAGAAAACGCTTTTCCTGGGCCTGGTTTGCCAGCGACAACGCGCGTTCGTAGGCCACCCGGGCCTGCTCTCCATGCCCGGCACGTCGATGCAGGTCGGCCAACGCGGCGTGAAACAGATGATAGTTCTGGATGGCTTTGTGGGAAGACAGCCCCTCCAGCAGAGCTACGCCGGCTTGCGGCCCTTCCAGCATCGCCACCGCTACGGCCCGGTTGAGGGCAACGACCGGCGTGGGTGAGCGTTGATAGAGCAGATCGTAGAGACCCACGATGTCGTGCCAGTCGGTCTCCTCAAAACTCGCTGCATCGGCGTGGGCGGCGGCAATTGCGGCCTGCAGGGTGTAGCCGCCGGCCGGCGACTGCCCCAGCGCCCGCATCAGCCATGCCTTGCCCAGGCGGATTTCGTCCCTGTCCCACAGGGTCCGGTCCTGGTCCTCCAGCGTCACCAGTTCGCCATGCTCATCCACCCGGGCCGCCTTGCGGGCGTCCTGCAGGCGCATCAGGGCAATCAATCCGAATACTTCGCCGTCCGGAAGCAGCACTGCAAGCAATTCCGCAAGGCGGATGGCCTCTGCGGTCAGACTGGCGTCGATCAAACCCTCCCCTTCGGTGCGGGCGTAGCCTTCATTGAACATCAGGTAGATAACATGGAGTACTGCCCCAAGACGCTCCGGCAGGCGCTTGTCTTCGGGGACTTCGTAGGGAATACCCGCCTCGCGGATTTTGCGCTTGGCACGGACAATCTTCTGGGCCAGCGTGGTGGGCTTCTGTAACAACGCCCGTGCCACCTGTTCCGTGGTGAGCCCACAGACCTCCCGCAGCGTCAGTGCCAGTTGCGACTCAACCGCCAGCGCAGGGTGGCAACAGGTAAAGATCAGTCGCAACTGGTCATCCTGCAGGGAGGAGTCCGCCAGGTCCGGGGTGTCGCATTCCTCCACGGCCCGGGCCAGCTCGTCGGCGTGGAAGCGAACGGTCTGTCGTCGCCGGATCTGGTCAATGCCCCGATTCTGGCCACAGCGAATCAACCAGGCCAGCGGATTATCCGGCGCTCCCTGTACCGGCCACTGCTGGGCGGCGGCTGCAAACGCGTCCTGCAGCGCCTCCTCTGCCAGATCAAATTCCCCCAGCAAACGGATCAGCGTCGCCAGCACCTGCCTTGAGTGCTGGCGGTAAAGAATGTCCAGATCCAGAGCATCCATCTCATTGATCCAATAGCTGACGATAAAATTATTGGATAGTGTCGTACATCTTTTGGCAGGTTGTCGTGCGCGGATTCATTAAATCGACATTACGGTCGGCGGTCGGACTCCCCGCCCAGCAGCGGCTCGATCACGTCCGGATACTTTTTCTTAAGGCGGTTGAGGCGAATGATGGTGATAATGTTGGTCACCACCACCATGCCTTCCGCCAAAGTGCCGCCCACCGAACCGATCACGATGTTATTGAGCATCCACGAGAACGCCGCCAGCCCAAGCACAATCCGCAGTGGTATACCCCGCAATGTGAACATACCCACCGTACCCAGAATCGCGGCCGTCAGCGGAAAGATATCCGTCGGCACCCGCCAGGTCACCGCGGCCACCAGCAGGTTGACCGCCAGAATCACCGTCATGATGCGCCAGCTGCCCAGAAACTTCCGCGCCAGGGCAATCCGCAGGATCACCAGCACCGTCAGCGCTGTGGCGGTCCAGCTTTCAAAAAACGCAAACATCAGGGCAAAAGCGACGTTAGCGGAAATCAGCAACACCATCAGCCGGTCGTCATTCTTGTTGGCGAACCCGGCGATGCAGAAGCCCAGGGCAACCAGACCGCAGACCTGCCCCAGCGCAGTAGCGAGGGACATGTCGGCAAAGAACCCGGTCACAATTCCTCAGCCAACTGGCGAACCAGATCGGCGGCCGGCATTTCCCGGCAACCGGAGGCATTTTGCCCGGACCACAGGGGAGAAAAATCGCCGGAGCCGGACGCCTCTGCTTTCGCCCGCAAGGGCGCAATGGCCGATGTCGCCAGGGGAAACGCCGGAGCAACCCCCGACATCGGACCAAGCTCACGCATCGCCCGGTTCATGATGCCCCGGGCGGGCCCGCCGGAGAATAGATTGGTCAGGGCGGTATGGCGGGCCTGCGGACTCTTCAGAACCTCCCGGTGGATCGGCCGTGTAGTCGCTTCCGGGCACAACATGAATGCCGTGCCCAACTGGACGCCAGCCGCCCCCAGATCCATGGCCGCCCGGATGCCCCGGGCATCGGCAATCCCGCCAGCGGCAATAACCGGGCAGCGCACCGCTTCGATAACCTGCGGCAGCAACGCAAACGTACCCATCTGGGTGGACAGGTCCCGGGTCAGAAAAATGCCCCTGTGACCGCCCGCCTCCAGCCCCTGGGCAATGATCGCGTCCACCCCCCGTTCGTCCAGCCAGACCGCCTCTTCAACCGTGGTTGCGGTGGAAATGACTTTGGCGCCCGTGGCTTTTACCCGCTCCAGCAAGGTGTTCTCGGGTAGCCCGAAATGAAAACTGACCACCGCCGGCGTATAGCTCTCCACCAGTTCGGCAGCTTCCTCGTTAAACGGAGTGCGACCACCGCCAGCGGGGATGGTTTCCGGATCGATACCGTACTCCAGGTAGTATGGCGTCAGCGCTTCCCGCCAGGCCCGTTCCCGGGCATCTTCCGGCTCGGGCGGCTTGTGGGCGAAGAAGTTCACATTGAAGGGTTTTGTGGTACCCGCCGCCAGCGTTTCCAGCTCGGCACGCAAGGCATCTGCACCCAGCATGGCGCAGGGCAGCGAACCCAGGCCGCCGGCGTTGGACACCGCCAGAGCCAGCTCACTGCCCTGAACCCCCGCCATCGGCGCCTGAATGAGGGGTAACTCGATCCCCAAAAGTGATTGCAGCGTCATCTTCGTTATCCTCTCTCCCTGAAACCATCCCAGACTGCCACAATGCCGGAAATTGAGCCACGGCATTGCCTGTGCCAAAGTGACCTGAGTCCATCCACCCGGAAGTCTTCATGCCATGAAAACCGTGTTCTCTCCCCTCCATGCCCGCCGTACCGTCAAAACCGAACTGGACGGCGGCCTGCTGATCGCCCCCCACGAGAAACCCTCGCGGGCAGAAACCATTCTCGCCCGGGTCAGGCATCAGGCGCTGGGTGAGGTTCTGGAGCCGGAAGAGTTTGGCCTGGAGCCTATTAAACAGGTACACACAGCAGATTACGTCGCCTTCCTGGAAACCTGCTGGGACGACTGGGTCGCTGCCGGCAAACCCGGGGAAGCCATTCCCGCCGTCTGGGCCGGACGCGGTATGCGCCATCGGTCGCCCAAAGACATCGACGGTCGCCTGGGCTATTACAGCTTCGCGGCGGAAACCTCGATCACCGAGGGCACCTGGGACGCCGCCCGGGCATCTGCCAATGTGGCCCTGACCGCTCAGAAACTGGTGGCGAAAGGTGAACGCGCCGCCTTCGCCCTGTGCCGCCCACCGGGCCACCATGCACACGCGGACCTGTTCGGCGGCTACTGCTTTTTCAACAATGCGGCGATCACCGCCCAGGCCTTCCGGGACCAGGGCTACGACCGGGTCGCCATCCTTGATGTGGATTTCCACCACGGCAACGGTACCCAGGCCATCTTCTACCACCGCAGTGACGTACTGACCATCAGCCTGCACGGCGATCCGGACCTGGTGTTTCCCCATTTCCTCGGCTTTGAGGACGAGATTGGTGAGGGCGAAGGGGAAGGCTACAACCTGAACATTGTCTACCCACCCGAGACCCCCTACAGCGTCTGGAGCCAGGGCCTGGAAACCGCCTGCCAGCGCATCGAAGCCTTCCGCCCGGACGCCCTGGTGGTGGCGCTGGGTGTGGACACCTTCGAGGAAGACCCGATCTCCTTCTTCAAATTCACATCCGGCGACTATCTGACGCTGGGCAAACGTCTTGAAAAGCTTGGCCTACCCACGGTGTTTACCATGGAAGGCGGCTATGACGTGGAGGCTATCGGGGTGAACGCGGTGAATGTAATGCAAGGTTTCGAAGGCAAGGAATGATAGAAAAAGGCAATGTCATTGTCGGAAAAGGCCATTGTCAGTAGCTTGCTATTTGGAGACGATCAGAAGTCGATACCCCAAACCCGGATGGACCATTATGGAACGCTATCTCCAGCCCACCGCTTTCTTCAATTACCACCAGCCGGAACTGAAAGCCTGGATTGCGGACCAGTTGGAGGGCGTGCCCGAAGACCCTGTCGAGCAGGCAAAAGCGCTGTACCTGGCGGTACGGGACACCGTGAGTTACAACCCCTACGTGTTCCGGACGGATCCCGGGACATTCAGTGCCAGTTACGCCCTCGAAAGCGGCGAGACCTACTGTATTCCCAAGGCAGTACTACTGGGTGCGGCGGCGCGTTCCGTTGGCATTCCCAGCCGGCTTGGCCTGGCGGATGTGCGCAATCATCTGTCCAGCCAGAAGCTGATCGATTACCTGCAGTCGGATATTTTCCGCATGCACGGTTTCATCGAGCTCTACTTGAACGAAAAATGGGTGAAGGCAACTCCGGCATTCAACGCCCGGTTATGCGAGCTGATGGACGTGGAGCCACTGGAATTCGATGGCGTCAACGATTCCATTTTCCAGGAATACACCGAATCCGGCGAAGCCCACATGGAATACGTCAATGATCACGGCGTGTTCGACGACGTTCCCCACGAATTTATCGTGGACGGAATTCGGGCCGCCTACGGGCACCTGTTTGCGCGGGATGACATTCAGCCTGAATTCTCAGGCAGTCTCGAAGACGATGTATCGGAAGGCTCTACCCAGCCATAGACCGGAGCCAAAAAAAGGCAGGCCGTGGAGGCCTGCCTTGCTCTCATCAGGAGTTCTGGATGATCAGGCAGCCTGATCGTCCTCATCCTCAGCCGAGTTGCGGATCAGGAAGTCGAAGGCGCTCAATGCCGCCTTGGAACCCTCACCCATCGAGATCACGATCTGCTTGTAGGGCACGGTGGTGGCGTCGCCAGCCGCAAACACGCCGGGGATGGACGTTTCGGTGCGGTCATTGACGATGATTTCACCGTGCTGACTCAGCTCGATATCGCCTTTCAGCCACTCGGTGTTGGGCACCAGGCCGATCTGGACGAACACGCCTTCCAGTGACACGTGGTGACTCTCACCAGTGTTGCGGTCGGTGTACTGAAGGCCATTCACCTTGCCGTTCTCACCGGTGATTTCGGTGGTCTGGCCAGAGGTGATGATCTCCACGTTCTTCAGGCTGCGCAGTTTCTTCTGCAGCACCTCGTCCGCCCGCATTTCCGCGCCGAACTCGATCAGGGTGACATGGCCGACGATGCCCGCCAGATCGATCGCCGCTTCCACGCCGGAGTTACCACCGCCAATCACCGCCACGCGCTTGCCCTTGAACAGCGGGCCGTCACAGTGCGGGCAGTAGGCCACACCCTTGTTGCGATATTCTTCCTCACCGGGCACGCCCAGCTGACGCCAGCGGGCACCGGTAGACAGAACCACCGTACGGGATTTCAGCGATGCGCCGTTGGCCAGGCGAACCTCATGCAGGCCACCTTTCCGGCTGGCCGGGATCAGCTTCTCGGCGCGCTGCATGTTCATGATGTCCACATCGTACTCAGTGACATGCTGCTCCATGGCGCTGACCAGTTTCGGACCCTCGGTATAGGGCACGGAAATCAGGTTCTCGATGCCCATGGTGTCTGCCACCTGGCCACCGAAGCGCTCGGCGGCAATCCCGGTGGAGATACCCTTACGGGCAGCGTAGATGGCCGCAGCCGAGCCAGCCGGCCCCCCGCCAATGACCAGTACTTCAAAGGCGTCTTTGCCGTTGATCTTTTCGGCTTCGCGGGCATCGGAGTTGGTGTCCAGCTTGGCCACAATTTCTTCCAGCGTCATCCGGCCCTGGCCGAAGTTCTCGCCGTTCAGATAAACGCTCGGCACCGCCATGACTTCGCGCTTCTCGACTTCGTCCTGGAACAGGGCGCCGTCGATGGAAGTGTGCTTGATCTTCGGGTTCAGCACGCTCATCAGGTTGAGGGCCTGCACCACGTCAGGGCAGTTCTGGCAGGACAGGGAAAAATAGGTCTCGAACTCAAACTCGCCATCCAGGGACTGAACCTGCTCGATCACCTCTTGGGAGGCTTTCGAGGGATGGCCGCCCACCTGCAGCAGGGCCAGCACCAGCGAGGTGAACTCGTGGCCCATGGGAATGCCAGCGAAACGCACTCCAATATCGGTGCCCACGCGGTTAATGGCAAAAGACGGACGGCGAACGTCAGAATCTTCCTCGGTGCGCAGGCTGATCTTGGCGGACATCGGCTCCAGCTCTTCCAACAGCTCACGCAGCTCCTGGGATTTGGGGCCGTCATCATAGGCGGCAACCAGCTCAATCGGCTGCTGCAGCTTGTCCATATACGCCTTGAGTTGTTCCTTGATGCTGGCATCCAACATAGTCGTGCTTCTCCTTTAGAAACTGAAATTGGGTTTCTGGAATTAAAACGGGTCGTTTAGTATGAGATGTAATGAAGATACGGACTGGCAAGCCAATGCTCAAATTAATTGCCCCAAACGGTTTGATAGGGCAATGCTATGTCCTTTCAGTGGATGGTTTCCCAGTCTTGACCAATAGCGAATACCCAACGGCAACTTGTCAGCGTATCGTGTGACAAGGACACCGAATAACCACTCTCTGGTACTCAGAATAGGCAACGCATGTTTCTAGATCGTTTCCACTCCGTCCAGGACGGGCACGTACATATCTCCGCCCTGCAGGCCAGTCAGTTCGCCAAAGAGATCGCGGGAGACTTCAACCCCATTCATGATCCGGATGCCCGCCGCTTCTGCGTTCCCGGGGACCTGCTCTTCGCCATCATTCTGGCCCGTTTCGGGCTATCGGAAAACATGACGTTCAGATTTCGTAGTCTGCTGGGCGAAGGCGTGCCCTTACGGTTTGTGGAGACCGAGAGCGGCATTAACGTCTGCGATGACGCCGGCAAGGTCTATATCGAAGTGACCCGCAGTGGCGCCCGCACCGCGGACCAGCAGCTGATCGAGGATATTACCCGCGCCTACGTGGCCGCCTCCGGCAAGAACTTCCCCCATACCCTGAAACCGTTGATGGAGTCGAACGGGGTGATGTTCAATCCCGATCGCCCGATGGTCATGTACGAGAGCATGAGCCTGGCCCTGAACGACCTGGACCTGCCGTCGCCGGACCTCGAACTGAGTAACGCAACGCTGGAGGCGGCCGGAAAGCGGGGCAACGTTCTGCTGGAGTACCAGCTGACCGCAGACGGCAAGGCCGTGGGCGAAGTTACCAAACACCTTATACTGAGCGGCCTGCGGCCTTACTGCCCGGATGCCATGGCCGGCGTCATCGAGGAGTTCTATCGCCTCAAGGCCCGTGGCACTGCGGTTTCCCCAGACACAAAAAACCCCGGATAATCCGGGGTTTTCTGCTCTTGAGCTACTCTCGGGGAGGAGCTTAGATCTTGCCAACCAGGTCCAGGGAAGGCGCCAGAGTCTCCTCGCCTTCTTTCCACTTGGCTGGGCATACTTCGCCCGGATGGTTACGAACGTACTGAGCGGCTTTCACCTTGCGCATCAGGTCGTCCGCGTCACGGCCGATACCTTCAGCAGTGATTTCCATGGCCTGGATAACGCCATCCGGATCGATCAGGAAAGTGGCACGGTCTGCCAGGCCCTGGCCTTCACGCATCACACCGAAGTTGTTGGTGATGGTGCCGGTCTGGTCGCCAACCATGAAGTAGTTGATCTTACCGATGGTCTCGGAAGCGTCGTGCCATGCCTTGTGGGTGAAGTGGGTGTCAGTGGAAACAGAGAACACTTCCACGCCCAGCTTCTGCAGCTCTTCGTACTTGTCTGCAACGTCGCCCAGCTCGGTCGGGCATACGAAAGTGAAGTCGGCCGGATAGAAGAAAAATACGGACCACTTACCTTTTACATCAGCTTCGGAGATTTCAACAAACTCGCCCTGCTTGAAGGCAGTTGCGTTGAACGGTTTGATCTCGCTGTTAATCACGCCCATTTAAGATAACTCCTGTTGGTTCGTTTGCGTGTTGATTAAAATACGGGGACAAAGATACGGGTTTTCGACGCTTCGTCAAAATTGATTATTTCCAAACTACAGATAGGCATTACCTATCCATTGAACATCCGGGCCAGTGTACCTGTCCCCCGAAGCGTCACAGCAGCCGCTCCAATCCCATTGAAACGACTGCTGTTTCCCTTTATGGGGCTTTAACCGGCAAGTTCAATCTTACGGAAGTCGAGAATATTCTCTTTCGGTGACGCTTTGATGGCCATCACTTCCGCCCGCTTCTTCGCCAGGATGTAGGCAAAGCAGGCAAAGTACAGGGCAATAACCAGGGCGCCGACCCACTGGATCTTCAGGAAATCCAGCTGGAATAGCATGGTCAGGCCCACCATCGCGAGGAAGTTGAACACCACGTAGTTCGCCCTTCCCAGACGCTCGGCCGTCATATTCAGGTTGTCGGTGTAGAGCCTGATCAGGGAGTCCAGTGAGTTCACAACCATCAACACGCCCACGGTTATCATGGCCAGGTTGGTGAACGCCGCGATCTCAAGACTTTCGGCGTGATAATGGTAAAGCACCGAGAACCACACCCCGATGGCGATGGACGGCACCACCAGCATGGCGAGCAACAGCTGCCAGGTCCGGATGCCGCTGACGAAACGGGCGGTGAACTGGCCAATCATGATGCTCCAGGCGAACCACCAGAACAGATAAAACTCGTGGTAATCATTGATCGGCAATGCAAACTGGTGGATGTTGGTGAAATATTCACCCAACAGTCCGGCAGTGCCGAGGAAATCCCCAGGGGAGCCCGCGCCCAGCACGAACGCCCGGAACCACATGCCGACGATCAGGGCAATAAACAGCAGACTGGAGCCCAGGCTGAGAATGCGCACGTACTTGATCTTGGAACTGGAGTAGACCGCCAGGCCAATCGCGGCAAACACAATGAAGTAGAACGCCGGCACCACGGACTCACCGTCCCCGAGCTGGGGCAGGTACCAGGGCAGGTTCACCAGCAGCAGGTAGGCCGTGAAGGCACAGGTACCGATGATCACCACGTTGTTGACGACCTTTACCAGCGGGATCTCGAAGAACTGCACCCGCGGTTCAATGATCGCGAAATAGAAGCAGGTCAGGAAATAGAAGCCCCAGATCAAGAAGGCCCAGAAGCCAAACTCAATGGCCAGGGGGTTGGCAAAGCCATACTCCGGACTCGCCGACAGATCGCCGTAACCGCCAAATTCGGTCAGCGGGAACATGATCAGCCCCACATCCAGCCCGGACGTGAACAGGATGGCGATAAAGGTGAAAGTGCGGACCGGCGTTACGCCAATGCACTGGATGTCCCACCACTTGTACAGAATCAGCACAATGGCGGCGAAGGTGAAAATCAGGCCGGTGGATAACCAGAGCGTCATGCGCTGCACCTCCGGTTATTTTTCATCATTTTAGTGAACAGCATGGGTGTTCCTCCTCTACTTTGTAAGCGCTGCTTATTTCGAATCGGACACAAACCCAGGACTTGCCTATCCGGCGCCCGGAAACGGCGGGATGCCGTCGCGCTGATAGGGAAATCCTGAGGGCTTGCAAAACCCCGGGCGCATTGCACGCCCGGGTGGGGATGACGACGCGCTAACCCAGAGCGCGCTTTGCCTGTCCCGGTCGCTGCCGCCCCTGCCACTGGTCGTCCATCACCACAGGCGCGTCAGAAGGTTGCAGGGGCTCCCTGCCCCGGATCAGATCGGCTGCCCGCTCGGCCACCATGATGGTGGGCGCGTTCAGGTTGCCGTTGGGAATAGTCGGGAAAATGGACGAATCCACCACCCGCAGGTTTGCAATACCATGAACCCGGGTGTGCGGGTCCACCACCGCCAGCTCGTCGGTGCCCATCTTGCAGGAGCAGGACGGGTGATAGGCGCTTTCCACCGCCTGGCGAACAAAGGCATCGATCTCCTCGTCGCTTTGTACCTCGACACCCGGCTGGATTTCCGTACCACGGTACTCATCCATCGCCGGCTGGCTGATGATTTCCCGGGTCAGGCGCACACAGTCGCGGAAGCCTTCGCGGTCGGCTTCATGTTCCATGTAGTTGAAGCGAATGGTCGGCGCCTGCTTCGGATCAGCGGATTGCACATGCACAAAGCCGCGGCTTTTCGGCTTGTTATGACCGATATGGAGCTGGAAACCGTCGCCCGCAAAGGCTTCCTTGCCGTCGTAGCGCATGGCCGCCGGCAGGAAGTGGTATTGCAGGTCCGGCCACTCGACACCGGCCCTGGAGCGGATAAAGCCGCAGGATTCAAAGTGGTTGGTGGCGCCGAGGCCGTCCTTGCGCAGAATCCAGCGCACGCCGATTTTGAGCTTGTTCCACCAGTCCAGCTTGCCGTTGAGGGAGACCGGCTGCTTACAGCGGAACTGGAAATAGAACTCCAGATGGTCCTGCAGATTCCCGCCCACGCCCGGCAGCTCGTGCTGTACGTCGATGCCGGCATTTTCCAGTACCTCGCGCTTGCCGATACCGGACAGCTGCAACAGATGGGGGGAACCAATGGAACCAGCGGACAGGATCACCTCTTCCGCGGCTTTTGCTTCATGAATCTTGCCGCCCTGCTCATAGCGCACGCCGGTGGCGGTCTTGCCGTCCTGTCCATCCAAAAGCACCTTGTGCACCAAGGCATGAGTAACCACCGTCAGATTCGGGCGCTCCATGGCCGGGCGCAAGTAAGCGTTGGCGGTGGACCAGCGGCGACCGTTCTTGACGGTCATGTGCATGGCGCCGAAACCTTCCTGCTGGGCGCCGTTGTAATCCCCGGTCTCGAAATAGCCAGCATCCGCACCGGCCTTGATGAAGGCCTCGTAGAGCGGGTTCTGCATATTATTGCCGTTATTCACCCCCAGCGGGCCCTTGTCACCCCGGTAGTCATCGCCACCAAAGGCCCAGGTTTCCGCTTTTTTGAAGTACGGCAATACCTGCCGGTAGTTCCAGCCCTCCGCACCTTCGGATTCCCACTCGTCGAAATCCCGCGCGTGGCCGCGAACGTAGACCATGCCGTTGATGGAGGACGAGCCACCCAGCACCTTGCCCCGGGGGCAGTGCATGCGGCGATTGTCCAGGTACGGCTCCGGCTCGGTCTCGAACTGCCAGGCGTACTTTTTGGTGTTCATGGGAATGGACAGGGCCGTCGGCATCTGGATAAAGATGCTCTTATCGCTGCCGCCGGTTTCCAACAGCAGCACCCTGTGGTGCGCGTCTTCAGTGAGGCGGTTGGCCAGTACGCAACCAGCCGAGCCCGCACCCACAATGATGTAGTCGTATTGATTTTCTGTCATACGCGTTCTCCTGTGTGGCCAGCGGGATTAAAACGGGGCGTCGAGGTCTTCCATCCCTACATACACCGATTTGATCTGGGTGTAGTGGGAAATGGTCTCGCGCCCGTTTTCGCGGCCAATGCCGGAGAGTTTGTAGCCACCAACCGGCATTTCCGCCGGGGAGGCTCCGTAGCTGTTGATCCAGCAGATACCTGCCTGGATCTGGTGAATCACCCGGTGAGCGCGGCGGATGTTGTTGGTGAACACGCCGACGGCGAGACCGGTGTCGGTGCTGTTGGCGCGGGCAATCACTTCGTCTTCATCGGAGAAAGTGAGCACTGACATCACCGGGCCGAAGATCTCTTCCTTCACAATGGTCATGTCATCGGTGCAGTCGGAGAAGATGGTGGGCTCCACGAAGTAGCCACCTTTGGAATCCTCCGGATCAAACGCCCGGCCGCCGTGGCTCAGGGTGGCACCTTCGGCGATCCCTTTGGCGATATAGTCCAGCACCAGATCCCGGTGTTTGGCGGAGATCAGCGCGCCGTAGTTGGTGTCCGGATTCATCGGATCACCCGGTTTGATGTTCTTGCGGGTGCGCTCCAGCAGGCGCTCCATAAAGCGCGGGTAAATGTCCTCATGGACAAACACCCGGGTGCCGTTGGTGCAGATTTCGCCCTGGGTGTAGAAGTTGCCCACCATCGCGGCGGAGATGGCATTCTCCAGATCCGCGTCATCAAAGATGATCAGCGGGGACTTGCCGCCCAACTCCATGGTGACATCCTTCAGGGACGATGCCGCAGCCGACATCACCTTCCTGCCGGTACCCACCTCTCCAGTAAAAGACACCTTCGCAATCTCTGGCTGATGGGTCAGCCACTGGCCGACTTCCGCCGCACCCTGTACGACATTGAACACGCCCGCCGGCACGCCCGCCTCGATAAAGATTTCCGCCAGCTTGACGGCCCCCATCGGGGTTTCTTCCGACGGTTTGAAAATCATCGCGTTACCGCAGGCCAGCGCCGGAGCGGACTTCCAGCAGGCAATCTGGATCGGGTAGTTCCAGGCGCCGATACCAGCGCAAATGCCCAGCGGCTCGCGGCGGGTGTAATAGAAATCACCGCCCAAATCCTGCTGGTTACCCTCGATGGACGGGGCCAGGCCGGCAAAGAATTCGATGGCATCAGTGCCGGTCACCACATCCACCGCTTCCGCTTCCTGCCAGGGTTTGCCGGTGTCCCTCACTTCCACGGCCGCCAGTTCATCATTGCGCTCGCGAAGCAGCGCCACGGCCCTGAGCAGTATTCGACTGCGCTCGATGGCGGTCATCGCCGACCATTCCGCGAAGCCGGCGCGGGCGCTCTCGATGGCCGCCTGCTGGATAGATTCATCGGCCACTTCTACCCGATAAATCACCTGGCCGTTGGCCGGATTCACCACCGGGAAAGTTTCGCCGGAGCTGTTGGCCAGAAAGCGGCCATGGATAAAGTTTTGAACAACGGTTTCGGATGTGGACAGTGACATAGCGGGTAACCTCAATCTGATGACTTCATGGTCTTGTGGACCGTGTGTCAGGCGCTTGCCTGCGCCAGTGTCTCGTGAACGAATTTCTTGCAGAGCCGCTCGCCGGCCTCAAAGCTCTCGACCGGGTCCAGACTCAGGGCGCTACGCAGCCAGAAGCCGTCAATCAACGCCGCCGTTTGCCGCGCGGCTTCGGTGGCGTCTGCCGCAGGCAGCACCCGGGCAAAGGAATAGCGCAGGTTGCTGTACAGCCGCGCGTTGTTGATCTGCTGCAGCCGCTGGAGGCCAGGCTCATGCATGGAGCGCGCCCAGAAGCTCAGCCAGGTCTTGGCGGCCAGCGCCGAGCGCTGGAATTCAGAAAAATTGGACTCAATAATGCAGTTTAGCCGCTGTTCCGGGGAGCCGTCGGTCTTCGCCATACGCTCCCGCAATTCCTTGCCCAACTGATCCAGCAAATAACGCAGTGCCGCTTCAATCAGGCCCTGCTTGCCGCCGAAATAATGACTGATAATGCCCGAGGACATCCCCGCCCGTTTGCTGATGCTCACGATGGTGGTGTTCTGCATTCCCAGCTCGGCGATGGACTCCATGGTGGCGTCGATCAACTGCTGCTTTCGTGTGTCTTTAACTCCAACAATCGGCATAACGGTTTCGCTGTTTTCCGGCTCACGTTTTATTAATTGAACGTTCAATTAAAATAAAGGCTACAGAAAAGAGGGTGGGGTTTCAACTTTGGGCGGTTATAAATTGAACAGGTGGTGTCGGATTTACCGGTGAACGGCACAATGAGCGAAGCGTAATCCGACAACACCAGGTCACTTCTTCAGCCGATAATTCGGGTCGGTCCAGCACTTGGGCAAGGCTTCACCGGAGGGAAATCCCAGCTCCGACTTTTCATAGAACTCCGGATCCTGGGCTTCCTCACCGTACTGCATGCTGCCCTTGATGCGGGTTCTGTGGGGGTCGAACAGGGCCGGGATATCCAGCACTTCAATTAAATGGCCGGTGTATTTTTCTGCCACAAACATAGCGCCCTCCTGTCTCTACCAAAAGCTTAGCCCCAAAACCGCAAACACGACAGCGATTACGCCAGTCTCGCCGTCGCCCGGGGCTTGCGGAACAGCACGTAGTTACCAAGGATCGCCAGGCAGGCCCCCGCAAGCGCGGTACCACTCCAGACAAACCCTTCAAGCCAGGTCGACACGCTCAGGGCCACGACCGGAAACAGCACAGTGGCGTAGCCTGCTTTGTCTGCGCCCAGCTCACGGATCACCGTGATGTAACTGAAAAACGCCACGATCGACCCGGGAATCGCAAGGAACAGAGTAGCCCCCCAGAACGTTGCACCCTGCGGCATCACCCATTCAACGCCGTTCACCAGGCACCAGATGCCCAGCGCAAGGGCACCATAGAACATCGCCCAGGCATTGCCCGCCAGCAAGGGAATGTTTTCCGCGCGAACCTTCAGGCTGAGCAGGTTGCCCAGGGAAAACCAGAAGGTGCCTGCTGCCGCAAACAGCAGCGCTGGCAGCGCGGCGTTGCCTATCTGCAAATCGTGCCAGAACAGCAGGGCAACACCGGAAATGCCCAGTGTCACCGCCGGATAGATGCGGGGATTGGGACGAATGCCCATAAACAACCACCCATTGAAGGCGTTGAACAGCGCTGCCAGGGAAAACACCACCGCCAGCAGACCGCTGGTCATGTTTTCCGCTGCACGATAGATCAGCAGGAAGTTGATGCTGTAGAGGGTTAACCCCTGCAGCACCAGCCAACCATGCTGGCGCACGGTCAGTCGGGGTAACCGCCGCAACAGCGCCAGCCCGCCAAGGGCCACCGCGGCGGCCAGAACAAAGCGGTAGAACACCGAGATATCCACAGCAGCGGATTCAACCTGCAGCCGAATGGCTGTCCAGGTGAGCCCCCAGATCAGAACGGTCAGGGCATAATGAGCACTGATGGGCATGGCGAGACTCTCCTCAATTCAACAGGGACTCTGGATAGTAGCCCGGTCAGCAAACCGCTGACTTGTCAGATCCTGTCAAAGGGTGGAAGATTCTTGCGGTAGTGAAGGATAAAGGTGAGGAGCAATCAGGAGCCGAACGGAATGGCCACGAGCCAAGACGAAACCAGGGACATTGTCCATGCGCTGACCACAGCCGGCGCGGCGCCCCGCCGTGTGCTGGAACTGAACGACGGCCGCGCCCTTGCCCACTGGCACAATCACCACGGCGAAGCCCGCTACGAGCGCCCCCGACATCACGCCCTCAGCATCTACACCCGGGGCGGCGAGCACACCACCCGGCAGGTGAACGGCCAGGCCGTCAGCCATGGCTTTCCCGGCGCGGTCTGCCTGTTTCCCGCCGGCAGCCAGTCGCTCTGGCGCATCAACGGCCCGTTCGAGTTCCTGCATTTTTACTTCACCGACCAGGACTTGCACCGCTGCGTCGAAAGCACCTGGGACCGCGAGCCTGTGGCCCTGCAACTCGGCGAACGTTACCAGATCGAGGATGACATCATTGCCCAGGCCGGACGCCTGCTGGACATGAGTGAATGGGAGTCCGCCAGCCAGACCCAGGCGATGGATCACCTGGCACACTGGCTGATCGTGCAGATCGCCGGCCGTTATGGCGCCCGCACCCTTCAGGAACCGACCGTCAGCGGGCAATTTTCCCGTTCACAACAACGTCAGCTGACCCACCGGATTGACGAATCCCTGGGCCACCCCCTGGACCTGGCCACCATGGCCGGCTGGCTCAACCTCAGCCCCTACCATTTCGCCCGCCTGTTCCGCTCCAGCTTCGGGCTGGCGCCCTACCAGTACGTTCAGGAACAGCGACTGTTGCGGGCGCGGCGCCTGCTACAGCGCCCATCCGCCAAGATCACCGCCGTCGCACTGGCGTGTGGCTTCGGCGACCACAGTCAGTTTTCACGGGCATTCAGGCGTCGATTCGGCCAGTCGCCCTCGGACTATCGCCGCCAAGGGTAGCCGCCTCTCACGCAACGCCAGCCAATTCACGAAGATGATCAAGCTCTTCCCTGCCAATAATCACTCCCTGCACCATGGCCTCCGCCCGCCGCAGGTAGCGCCTCTCCCCTGGCTGTCGGGGCTGGCCCGCCCAAACCATTTCCTGCACCAGGGTTTCTGTGCGTTTGGCAAAGTCGCCGCCCGCGCCCCTGGAAGGATCAATGACGATCACCAGTTCCCCGGTCCAGGGGGTTTTCGCGCCCGGATAGGGTGACCAGTCGAACTCGAAAGAGAAGTTTCCGCCGGTCAGCGCCGCCGCCAGCAATTCCACCATCATCGACAGCGCAGAACCCTTGTGGCCGCCGAAGGGCAGCAGCGCGCCACCATTGAGGATCGCGGCCGGATCGGTGGTGGGGTTGCCCTGGGCATCCACGCCACAGCCGTTGGGCAGGGTTCTGCCTTCCCGCGCGGCGATCTGCACGTCACCGTGGGCGATGGCGCTGGTGGCCAGGTCAAACACCAGGGGGTCCGCCCCGGCCCGGGGCGCGGCAAAGCTGATGGGGTTGGTGCCGAACAGAGGCTTTTTACCACCGAAGGGCACCACGCAGGCCATGCTGTTGACGAATGCCAGGGCCACCATGCCCTCCCGTGAAAAGGGCTCCACATCCGGCCACAACGCCGCGAAATGATGGGAGTTACGAATCGCGAGCATGGCAATGCCATTGGCGCGGGCCTTTTTCAGCATCAGGTTGTGGGCGGCCTCCAACGCAGGCTGTGCGAACCCGTTGCCGGCGTCCACGACGACAAATCCCGGGGCAACGTCCTTCACTTTCGGCACCGCCTCACCATTTACCCAACCACTTCTGAGAGTCGACAGGTAACCGGGTATGCGAAAAACCCCATGGCTGAGCGCGCCATCCCGCTGCGCGCTGGCGCAGTTATGGGCCAGCGTGCGGGCCACCGCTGGCGAGGTGCCGTGGTGTTTGAAAATCTCTGCCAGTAACGCTTCCAGTTCAGAAAACGGAATTCGGGTGGTTTGTCCTGGAGCCGCCATTTCAGTTCTCCCAGTCGTCGGTAAAAGCGCCCAGGTGAAACTCGATGGCTTTCTCCACTTCGTCCATGCCACAGACCCGGGGCTCAGGAACCAACCCGCCTGCCAACACTCCCAGCACTGAATGAACCCCACGGGACAGGGATTCTGTGTTGTACCCCCCCTCCAGGACATACACCAGCCGGCCATCACAATGTCGTCGGGCCAGGGACTGCACCACACTGGCCATGGCGGCGAAACCTTCGTAGCTGACATTCATCGCCAGATCGAACCAGTGGGCGTCAAACCCCGCCGACACCAGAATCAGGTCCGGTTTGAAGTAATCCGCAGCCGGCACCACTATTTCCTGCATGGCGCGGAAATAGGCCACATCGCCAGACCCACCGGGCAGAGGCACATTCACGGTAGTCCCTTCCCCGCGACCGGCACCGACTTCATCCAGTGTGCCCGTGCCCGGGTAGAACGGCGCTGCCCGGTGCAGGTCAATAAACATGACGTCGGGATCGGCCCAGAAAATATCCTGTGTGCCGTTGCCATGATGAACATCCCAGTCCAGGATCAAAACCCGCTTGCAGCCCAGTACGGCCTTGGCATGAGCCGCCGCAACCGCAACGTTGTTGAACAGGCAGAATCCCCTCGCCCGTGCCGGTTCGGCATGATGCCCCGGCGGGCGAACCATCGCGAACGCACTCTCCGTCTGACCCGCCACCACCGACTCCACTGCTGCGACGGCCGTACCCGCAGCCACTTCCGCCGCTTCAACACTGCCAGGCGACACCGCGGTGGTGTCGACATCCAGCCAGGCACTTTCATCCCTGAGGGAGAAAATATCGTCCAGGAAAGACATGGTGTGAACACGGGCCAGCTGCTCGCGAGTCGCTGCCTGCCCGGGCGCGAACGCCACCCCGGGAATGGGCTCCCGTTTGAGCAGATCCATGATCGCATCCAGGCGCCCGGGATGTTCGGGGTACTTCCATTGCACGGTGAGGCCGGACAGGATCGTTCGAACTCGCTTGTCCAGGCGCCCGGGCAGAAAAGCGGTATTCACATCCGGGAAGTGTTTTAGAACCCGCTCATCGTAAAACACGGTGACCACCTTCCGCTCCGTCACAAGGCCCTCCGCATTTCCAGTTAATGAAACAGCCCTGCATACAACTCAGGGCCCTGAGCAAAGCATAGTCGCAAATTCCGAAAACACATCCCTCAGGCCGTGGACTTTCCAGTGATCAAGCGGAAAAAAACAAAAATCCGAACAAGCATTCGTATTGTTGTCCTTGCAGACCCGTCGAAGAGGGAGACCTGCCGCTATCACCGCTCCTTGCGCGGCCCTGGGTTCCGAATTGAACCCGAACAATTAGTCGCTTTAATCTCATACCCTGACAAATGCTTCAGCCACGCTCACAACAGTGACCTCGGCACCCAAGGAAACCACCATGACAACTGCAACCGCCGAAAAGCTCGATTCCGTGACGACACCACCGGAATCACCCAAGGCTGATGTGCCTATCCGGCACATGAAGTTCGATTTCAATGCCAGGGATGCCGACCCCAATTTTTACCTCAACACCGAACTGGCATCCGCCTACTTCGAAGCGCTGTCGATCTTTCTGACCTATGGCGAAGACCTGGTGATCGAGACTGCCCGCCACCATCGCGATTTCCTGACCGACCCGGTGCTGAAACAGCGGGTAACCTCCCTCATTGGCCAGGAAGCGCTGCATTCCAAGGTGCACGAGGAGTGGAACGAGGTCCTGAAAGAACACCGGTTTCCGGTGACCTTCTACCGTTTCCTGGCCGAGAACGTCTTCAACTACGGGTTCCGGCGGTTCCCGCAACCGCTGCAGCTCTCGCTGATGGCCGGTATCGAGCATTTCACCGCCGTACTGGCGGAATTCATGATGAAGCACGAAGAGAACTTCTTTCACAGTGAGGACGAGAAGCAGCGCGGCCTGTGGATGTGGCACATGCTGGAGGAGTCCGAGCACAAGGACATCGCCTACGATGTCTTCCAGCAACTCTCGGGCAACTATGCGTTACGCGTCAGCGGGTTTGCACTGGCCCTGGTCACCATCTGGTTCCTGGTTCCGCTGGGCGGCGTACTGATTCCATTCATCCGCCGGCCGCGCAACCTGATCAGCCTCCGGTTCTGGAAGGACGCCAAGCGCAGCCTTGATCTGCTGATCGGTCGCGGGGATGGCGTCTATGGCAGCACCCTTGGCCATGTGTTCGATTACCTGCGCCCGGGATTTCACCCCAACGACCACGATACCTCCGAGTATCTCGCCTACTACAAAGAGCGCCTGCTCAATCCCGAGACCGGCCTGCTGACACCATACCTGCTCAAGGAAATCGTCCCGCCGGTGCGGGCGTAATCCCGGCACCGCAGGCCCTTCAAACCACAGCATTCAATGACGGTCACAACACATGGCAACTTCAAACACCAACGCCTCCGCCGCGGACACTGTCTACGACACCTTTATTGTCGGCGCGGGCATTTCCGGGCTGGCTACGGCGATCAAGCTGAAGAAAACCGGCTACCACAACTTCAAAATCATCGAGAAGGCCAGCCGGGTCGGTGGCACCTGGCGGGAAAACACCTACCCCGGCTGTGGCTGTGATGTGCCGTCATCGCTCTATTCCTACTCATTTGCCCCGAGCAGCAAGTGGAGCAACCTGTTTGCCAAACAGCCGGAAATTCTGGACTACCTGGAAAACGTCAGCGACGACTTCGGCATCACCCCGCTGATCGAGTTCAACAACGAACTGAACCGCGCCGCCTGGGACGACGAACGCCACCTCTGGCGACTGGATACCAGCAGCGGTCAGTACCTCTCCAGAACCGTGGTCTTCGCTACCGGTCCGATCACCGAATCAAAGATCCCGGCAATTCCGGGACTGGATTCGTTCAAGGGCGAGATGTTCCACTCCGCCCGCTGGAACCACGATTACGACCTGACCGGCAAGCGTGTTGCTGTCATCGGCACCGGCGCCTCGGCGATCCAGTTCGTGCCCCGTATCCAGCCGCAAGTGGGAGAACTCCACGTTTTCCAGCGCACGGCCCCCTGGGTGCTGCCCAAGCCCGACATGCAACTGGGTGACACCAGCAAGCAGGTGATCGACCGGTTCCCGGCGATCCAGGGCACCTGGCGCAAGGCCGTCGCCGGCTCGCTGAACGTGATCAATTTCGGCCTGCGTAACCCGACCTTCCTCAAGCCCGTCAATGTGGCCGCCAGGCAGTTGCTGAAGCTGCAGATACAGGACCCGGAACTGCGCAAGGCGGTGACCCCGAACTTCGACATCGGCTGCAAACGCATCCTGTTTGCCAACGATTATTACGACGCCCTGCAGGCCGACAACACCTCGCTGATTTCCAGCGGGCTGGTGAAAGTGGAAGGCAATACGGTCATCGCCGCCAACGGCGAACGCCGCGAAGTGGATGTGATCATCTGGGGCACCGGGTTCGACGTTTCCCACCCGCCCATCGGCAACAAGGTGTTCAACGCCAACGGGGAACGCTGGGCCGACCTGTGGCAGAGCAGCTCGCCGGAGGCGTACCTGGGCACCACACTGGAAAACTCCCCGAACGCCTTCCTGATCCTCGGCCCCAACGTGCTGGTGTATGACTCGTTCATACGGCTGGCGGAAGCACAGCTCGACTACATCATTGACGGTCTGTGGAAGATCAGGGAAAGGCGCATCAGCAAGCTGAGCATCAAACCCTCGGTGCTGAAGCAGCACAACCAACGGGTCCAGAAAAACCTGCAAACCACCGTCTTCAATGCCGGCGGCTGCAGCAGCTACTACCTGGACCAGAACGGCCGCAACTTCGCCGCCTGGCCCTGGTCTTTGAGCGCCCTGAAGCGCCGGCTGAACGTATTCAAACTGAAAGACTACGACCTAGAGTTCGCCGGGAAGGCCAAAGCTCACGCCGTATCAGGTCACCCCTTAAAGCGGGCACCGGTTCAGGAGGAAGTCTCCAGCTTGTCCTGAGTGCGGAACTCGAAATCACTGGCGTCGTGCCGCTCATGGAGCTGGCTCGACGGCTCGCCCCAGGTCCGGTTGACCATACGGCCACGTTGCACAGCCGGGCGCTTGGCGATCTCATCCGTCCAGCGAACCACGTTGGTGTAGGTATGGGCTTCCAGGAACTCCGCCGCTTCGTAGACCTTGTTCTTGACCAGCGCCCCGTACCAGGGCCAGATCGCCATATCGGCAATGGTGTATTCATCGCCGGCAATGTACGGGCGGTCCGCCAGCTGGCGATCCAGTACATCCAGTTGGCGTTTCACTTCCATGGCGTAGCGGTTGATCGGGTATTCGTACTTCTCGGGGGCATAGGCATAGAAGTGACCAAAGCCGCCACCCAGCATCGGCGCACTGCCCATTTGCCAGAACAGCCAGTTCATACACTCGGCGCGACCGGCAACGTCTTCGGGCACAAAGGCGCCAAACTTCTCGGCGAGATACAGCAGAATCGACCCTGATTCGAACAACCGCACCGGCGGGTTGGTGCTGTAGTCCATCATCGCCGGAATCTTGGAGTTCGGGTTCACCTCCACAAAGCCACTACCAAACTGGTCCCCCTCGCTAATCCGGATCAGGTGGGCGTCGTACTCTGCCCCCTCAAACCCGAGGGCCAACAGCTCTTCCAGCATCACCGTCACCTTCACGCCGTTGGGCGTGGCCAGGGAATACAGCTGCAACGGGTGCTTGCCCACCGGAAGCTCTTTATCATGGGTCGGGCCGGCAATGGGACGGTTGATGTTGGCAAACGCGCCACCGCTGGCGGAGTCCCATTTCCAGACTTTCGGTGGGGTGTAGGTGTTATCGGTCATACATCGGCCTCTTCTCGAGATGTGGATGAATAACGGTCACTGTACCGGAAAACACGATGGTGTCACGGGCGACCGTCCGTCCGGCAATGGATACCACCAGGTCATCTACGCCTAATGGCTTACTCGATAAGGTGGCCGATTGTCCTGGCCTGGTCTAGATTGATCGGGATAAACAACCCCATAAGAACCCTCGTTCCGACCAATCAGTAAGGACACCGTCATGAACAAGCGCCAGTTCCTGAAATCCGCCACGGCGATGCTTGCCGCCGCGACACTCGGGGTTTCCCTCAATGCCCAGGCCGAGGGGAACTACATCATGGGAACCGCCACCACCGGTGGCACCTATTACCCGGTAGGGGTCGCGATTTCCACCCTGATCAAGGTCAAACTTGAGCCCACCGAGAATATCTCCGTGTCTGCCATCAGCTCCGCCGGCTCCGGCGAGAACCTGAAGCTGATGGACGAGGACCAGATCCAGTTTGGCATTCTCCAGGGCCTCTACGGCGCCTGGGCGTGGGGTGGCAGTGGTCCGGTACCCAAGGCGTACAAGAACCTGCGCTCCGTCTCCATGCTGTGGCAGAACGTGGAGCATTTCGTGGTTCGCAGCGAACTGGCTGACAGCGGCACCATTGCCGATATGGAAAACCTCTACGGCGAGACCTTCTCCATCGGCGCCCGCAACTCCGGCACCGAGGGGTCCGGCCGCTTTATTCTCGGCAAGCTGGGCGTCGACCTGGAAGCCATGGATATGGCTTACCTCGGGTATGGCCCCAGTGCGGATGCCCTGCAGAACGGCAACATTGACGGCATGAACATTCCAGCCGGGGTGCCGGCTTCCGCGGTCACCCGGGCCTACGCCAACATGGGCAATGACATCACAACCCTGGATTTCACCGAGGAGCAACTGGCCCAGGTGAACAGCGAATTCGAACTCTGGTCCCACTATGAAATCCCGGCGGGCACCTATCCCAATCAGGACGAGGTGATCAACACCATTGCCCAGCCCAACATCCTGGCAGTGCGGGATGATGTCTCCGAGGAAGATGTCTACCAGATCACCAAGACCATCTACGAGAACCTGCCATTCCTGAACAATATCCACGCGGCCACCAAGGCCATGGCGCTGGAAAAGGCCATTGTCGGCCTGCCCATGCCATTGCACCCCGGGGCAGCGCGTTTCTACCAGGAACAGGGCATCGAGATTCCGGGCCGCCTGATCGCGGAATAGGGGCACGTACCTGAGTGAGTAATGCGTCCCCCGACCAGGATCCGGAACTAGACAGCCGGCTCGAGAAGATCCGCGAGGAAAGCCCGACGGAGGCGCCCGAGCGGCTGGATCACCCGGTCATTGGTCGGGTGATCTTTGTGCTGGCGATCGGTATCGCCCTCAGCCATCTGTGGTTCAATACCTTTTCCACGCTCTCTGAGCTGTGGACCTCCGCCCTGCATTTCGGTCTGTTTGGCCTGCTGTGCGCCCTGGCCATGCCCATGGTGCGCAGCGAACGACCCGGCACCCGGCGGCTGGTGTTCTCGGTGGACCTGGTACTCGGGTTACTGGCCCTGGGCTGCGCCCTCTATTTGATCGGATTCGAAGATGCGCTGTACGACCGCGGGGTGGTGTTCTCAACCGCTGACTGGGTGGTGTCCATCCTCGCGGTGCTGCTGGTGCTGGAGTTCGCCCGCCGTAGCACCGGCTGGTTCATCCCCTGCCTGTGCATCGTGGCGCTCACCTACGTGGCCTGGTGGGGCCAGTACGTGGAGGGCATATTCAATTTCCCGGGGCTGACCTGGGAAACGGTGCTGTTTCGCTCCTACATCGGTGGTCAGGGCATGCTGGGCTCCATTGCCCGCATCTCCTGGACCTACGTGTTCATGTTCATCCTCTTCGGCGCATTTCTGGTCAAATCCGGCGCCGGGGACTTCATCATCGACCTGGCTCGCTGTGCCGCTGGCCGCTTTATCGGCGGCCCCGGGTTTGTGGCGGTGTTTTCGTCAGGCCTGATGGGGTCGGTGTCCGGCTCCAGCGTGGCGAATACCGTATCCACCGGGGTGATCACCATTCCGTTGATGCGCAAGGCGGGTTTCCCGGCCCGGTTTGCCGGTGGCGTGGAGGCAGCGGCGTCCACCGGTGGCCAGCTGATGCCCCCGGTGATGGGTGCCGGGGCCTTTATCATGGCGTCCTATACCCAGGTGTCCTACGTCACCATCATCGGCGTGGCGGCGCTGCCGGCGTTGTTGTACTTCCTCTCCGTGGCGATGTTTGTCCGCATTGAGGCCAAACGCAGCCATGCCGTCAAACTGGAAGATGAGAACGCCGAAAGCTTTGCCCAGGTCCTCAAGGGAGGCTGGCATTACCTGTTGCCGCTGGTCATCCTGGTGGCCGCGCTGATCTACGGCTTTACCCCGACCTACGCCGCCGGTATTGCCATTATCTCGGTAGTGGTGGCGTCCTGGCTGACCAAAAACCCGATGAAGCCAAGGGACATCCTGGACGCCCTTGCCCAGGGCAGCCGCAACATCATGACCACCGCGATCCTGCTGATCACCGTGGGGCTGATCGTGAATGTGATCTCCACCACCGGTATCGGTAACACCTTCTCATTGATGATTACCGACTGGGCCGGTGGCAACCTGCTGATCACCATCGCGCTGGTGGCCCTGGCATCCCTGATCCTGGGCATGGGGTTGCCGGTCACCGCCGCCTATATCGTGCTGGCCACCCTGTCGGCGCCAGCCATCTATGGCCTGATCGCCCAGAGCCAGCTGCTGGAGTTGATGGTCAGCGGTAACCTGCCGGAGGAGGCCAGGGCCATCTTCATGCTCACCGCGCCGGACAGCGTGAACCTGCTCAATGCCCCCATGGATATGGCAACCGCCACCCAGTTGCTGGCGGATGTGCCGGACACCTTCAGCACCCAGCTGCAGGAACTGGCGCTGTCGCCCCATGCCCTGACCATGGCACTGGTGTCGGCCCACATGATCATCTTCTGGTTGTCCCAGGATTCCAACGTAACGCCGCCGGTCTGCCTCACCGCGTTCGCGGCAGCGGCCATCGCCGGCACCCCCGCCATGCGCACCGGGCTGACCGCCTGGAAGATCGCCAAGGGCCTGTACATCATCCCGCTGCTGTTTGCCTATTCTCCCCTGGTGTCGGGTACACCGGCCGAGGCCATCAAGGTGTTCACCTTTGCGCTGTTCGGGATTTACGCAATCGTTGCCGGCATGGAAGGGTACCTGGAACATCGCCTGTCCTGGTGGCTGCGACTGCTGATGTTCCCCGTAGGCGCGTTGATGTTATGGCCCCATGGCATGATCTGGATCGACCTGGCCGGCCTGGTGATCTTCCTGGTGCTGCTGGTCTGGAGTGCCCGGCGGGGTATGGGCATGCCGCACCCTGCCACGGCCTGAGTGACCCATCATGAGTCTTCCGGAAATCCTGGCCCTGGTGGCCATTGGCGGCGTGGCGGGTTTTATCAACGTGCTGTCCTCAGGCGGGTCGATGCTGACGCTGCCGCTGCTGATGTTTCTCGGGCTGCCCGCCCAGGTTGCCAACGGTACCAACCGGGTGGCCATCACCCTGCAGAGCATCACGGCGGTAGGCAGTTTTTTCCGGGCCGGCCACCATAATCTGGCGGTCAGCATCCGCCTGTCCATCCCGGCGGTGGCCGGCGCCCTCCTGGGTGCCTGGACAGCCACCTGGATTCCCCGGCAGATCTTCGAGGGCGTGCTGATTGCCGCCATGATCGGCGCCTCCATTTTCATGCTGCTGCCACAGCCCCGGCTTGATACCCGCCCCTTAACGCCGGAGCGGCTGGGCATTCCGGAATACCTCGCGCTTTTCCTGATCGGTCTCTACGGTGGTTTCATCCAGGTCGGGGTCGGGGCGCTGTTCGTTGTGGTCCTGTACCGCATGCTGAAGATCGACCTGCCCCAGGTGAATGTCATCAAGGTGTTCATCATTCTGATCTACACCCTGCCCGCCCTGGCCATCTTCGCCTTCAACGACCAGGTGCTCTGGGGCATGGGGCTGGTGCTGGCGCTCGGGAATATGGCCGGCGCCATCGTGGCGGTGCGGGTGAATATGGGAGTCCGTGGCGCACAGTGGATCAAGTGGCTGACCCTGGTGATGGTGGCGATCATTCTGGTGCGACTGATCTGGTAAGCATTGTGCCCTCGCCCCTGTCGCGAAAAACCTGGGCCAGGCGCTCAACCCCTGGGCCGATGGCTTCGCCGTCCGCGAAAATCAGATAAAAATCAGCCAGACGTTCACCCCCCCGCAATGGCAGGGGCTTCAGAACGCCCGCATCCAGTTCGTGGCGGATCTTGTCCGCTGCCAGCCAGGCAAAACCATACCCGCGGGATACTGCACCAATCAGGGTCGCCATGTTGGTGACCGTCCACCGCTGCGCCACATCCACAGTATGGGTTTTGTCGCTGCGCTTAACGGAGGTATCGCGCACAACAACGTGCCGGTGTTTACGCAGGTCACGCAGCGACAATTCACGCTCAAGCTGGTGCAGGGGATGATCGGGATGCGCGACCGGGACAATGCTCGCACTTCGCTGCAAGATTTCACCGCGATAGCCCGGCGGGACTTTGGGCAGAATCGCCAGATCAACCTTGCCTTGCTGCAGGAGTTCCGCGCCGCCATCGAGTACCGTTTCGTATAGATTGACCCGGGTCTGGGGACTGATTTCCCCGAATGCATCAAGGCACTCAAGCGTTAGCCAGGTCGGGAACAGTACCTCCACCGCTATCGCAATCTCGCTCTCCCAGCCCGCGGACGCCCTGACAGCGGCCCGTTCCATCCCCAGAGAATCCTCCAGTAACTGGCGCGCCCGCTGGTAAAGCATTTGACCGACCGGGGTCAGCACCGCTTTCCGCCCCTGCATGGAGAACACTTTCACATCCAGTACGTGCTCAAGCCTCTGCACTGCATAGGTGATGGATGACTGGCTCTTGTGCAGCGCCTCGGCAGCCTGGACGTAGCCCCCCGCGTCAACAACGGCGACCAGGCTGCGCCATTGCTCCAGGCTGATATGCGGAGTAGGGGTTAGTTTGGCACTCATACATCATCTCATTCGATGGTTTTAAGCAATTATTTACATTTTTATATCGATTTAATCAATGCTGAAATACTGACTGTCGATCATCATCCTATTGGGGACAGCACCATGAGCACCTTACTGAAGATCCAGAGCAGCATCTTTAATGGCCAGGGGCAATCATCCGCCCTCGCCACCCGCTTCGCCGAAGAGTGGCACGTAAAGAATCCGGACGGGAAAGTCGTCACACGCGACCTGACCCAAGACCCGGTTCCCCACCTCAGCCTGGACCGTTTCCAGGCATTCATTACCAAACCGGATGAAATGACCGGGGAACAACGCCGGATCGTTGCCTACTCGGACGCATTGATTGAAGAAGTGAAGAATGCCGATGTGATCGTTCTTGGCGTGCCGATGTATAACTTCAATGTGCCATCCATGCTACACGCCTATTTCGACCACATCGCACGCGCTGGCGTCACATTCCGCTATACCGAGAATGGCCCCGAAGGGCTGATTACCGGAAAGAAGGCCTACGTCTTCATCAGCCGCGGCGGAATTTACGGTGAGGATCACTCCCAGACCAGTTTCCTGCGCGAGATTCTGGGATTCATTGGCATCACGGATGTGGAGTTCATTCATGCCGAAGGCCTGGCGCTGGACGAAAGCCACAAGGCTAAAAGCCTGACCGCAGCGGAGAACCGCATCGGCCAGTTGCTGAGTGCTTAAAGGTGAAGGGGGCAGCGCCATGAAAAACACAACACACGGTTCATTGGCCTGAACTGAGTGACTTCCCCGCTGACATAGCGGCAGAGGAAGGACCAGGAGCACGGCTGTTCGACACAAACTGAACGTGAACGGGCGTTCGATGGATGGCCGTGCTGGCTTTGTTAGCGATGGCCCGACGATTACTCATGCTGTAATACATTGATGAGTTTCCCGAAAGGGTCACGAACATAGAAGCGACGAACACCCCAGGGCTCGCTTGCGGGCCCATACTCGATTTTAATTTTTTCGTTCTTCACCCTCTCCAGGGCCGTATCCAAATTATCCACCTCTATGGATAGATCAGGAACCGTCGTGCCGGAGCCACCCTCGGATGCCACGCTGACCTGCGTGGTCATTTCCTCGCCCGAGCTATAGGTCCTTATCCACCCGTGATCCATCACGATCTTCAGCCCAAAAATTGCCTCATAAAACCTCTCTGCTTCTGAAGGGCTGGCTGCCGCAATGTTCGTGACTATGCGCTTTACCTTCACTTTTACCTCCCGGCGGCCTTTATGGAGAAAAGGCCATTCGAGTGCCGCGTATTGTTAACTGATAAATTCGGACATTGCCGAATCACTGGCAGAACCATCTGCAAGCCCAGCCTTTACACCAGCTCTATTGCGCTCCGGGTGGTTTTGGCTTGCCTTAACTTGTCCTGTGAGCGTTTCAATTTTGATCTCGATACCGACAATGGCTTTAACCAAGCGACTGGTAAACTCGGAAGGAGCATCATCTACAGACCATGGATTTTCTCTACTGGACTCGTGAAGATCCGTTAACTGATGAAGATGCTCTTTCAGCCAAGAGTGCTCCTGAAAGATTAAACCCTTGCCTTGCGCATGGACGGCCAGATAGTTCCATGTTGGAACAACCCGCCCCGTTTCCGCTTTGGTTTCATACCAGGACGGTGATACGTAGGCATCCGGCCCCTGAAAAATCGCAAGAACCGAAGCGCCGTTCTCAATTCGCTGCCAAACAGGATTCACTCGCGCCACATGGCATCTCAGCGTTCCAAGTGGTTGGTCTTCACTGCAACTGAAATGGAAGGGTAGATGGTTTGCGTCGATACCATCACTGTCAGCAACCACCAGCACACCAAAACTGTATTCCCTGATGTACTGCTTAAGTTTTTCTTGGTTTTCTTCTCTAAAATGGCTGGGGACTAACATTTTTCCATCTCTCTCGGGGGGTATCGATACAGATCGCCCGGCTCACGCGCCGGTTTGGAGCAGCGAAGCGGAGACAAAGCTGTCCGGTGGAGGGCCATTCGGCCCGGAACAAACTGGAACACTTGGTTAGGCACCTTACTCCCAACCGAACCGTTTGGGGTCCGTTTGCTCCCGAAATTCGTCCGATAATTCCGCTAGCAAGGATTCATCAGCGAGGCCGTTAGCTCGAATTGCCGTGAGCTGCATCGGCGCTTTGGATCTGCTGTGATCATCAAATATTAATGACATTTCTTTGTCGCGATTTTGAACAAGCTTGTAGAGCAGCAAATAGCGATTGTGAACATGCTCATCCGTATTCGAGATGACCTCTTCAAACTCATCCAGAGCTTTAGTGCAGAACTGCTCTATGGCTTTTTCCTTGATCGCTTTGAACTTCTTCCAATCACTCTCTGTCATGGGCACCTCTCATGCCTAACGCCAGCCAGCATGCGCGGCTACGAAATGGAGGCGAAGCCGCAATGTAGTAGACGTCGCCGTGCCTGGCCTTGTTATGTGATGACTACTCATCTTCGATGTAGTCCCAGGGTAGTTCTGACTTAAATAGCCGGATACCGTACTCAACGATGTTTAGCGGGAGATTTTTACGGTACAGAGTAACCTCTCGTTCTCTCTTTGTGTCGTCACGGAAGATCTCCATAACATCTCATCGCCGTGGTAAAGCTCAACACCTATACCATCTCGGTTACTGACATCGCTCGCAATTACGACCCTAACCTCAGACACATCCATCAATTTTTGTCCGTAAGTTCCGCACATAACAGTTTTATTATATGCCATTTGGCACCTTCTCTAAGAAGCCGTGGAGGGACACCCACCCTAAGTAGAAAAATTCGCTATAGCTCTTAACTATTAAAGCATCCGGGACGATTGTCGTTACGGTGGGTGTCCATGCAACCATCAACCATGGCTCGATCAACCGGGGGTCGAGAAACGCTGGCCAGAGATCGCTGGATGGTAAATGGGTTGAACAACATTGCCTGCCGGGTCTTTGCAATGGAAACTGCGGGCACCGTCACCGTGGTCGTGGGGCTCGTCCAGCAGTTTGACGCCCTCCGCTTTCATAAAGTCATACCACTGCTGTAACTGCTCTTTAGTATCGACGATAAAGCCAAAATGGTCGAGATATTGCACGCCGGTACGCTCACCTTTCCTGTTGCGGCTCAACGACAGGTTGTCGTTACCGAGGGTCAGGTACAGCAGATTCTCGTTGGCGCGGCGCAACACTTCCATGCCAATAATGTCGATGTAGAAGCGCTCGCATTCTTCCAGGTTGGGTACGGCCAGCGCCAGATGGCGCAGGCCATTAAAAGGGGCGGGACGGTTTGCCATGGATCATTCCTCTTTGTTCTGTGAAATACATTTATTTTGAAACGCGCTGGAGTTTCGAAACAAGCCGTTTTGGCTTGGCCCGGCGCTGAAACCAGCCAGCACAACCCGGGTACTGGACACCGCGTGGTAGGGGTGATGCTTTATCCGGCTCTGAGGCTTTGTTATGGTAATCGCACACAATATTAATGCCAATTTGTACACAATTCTGGAGACAAAATATGTATTGCATCGTCGTGAAGAACGTCGTCAAAGAGGGCGCGCGTGGCGACTACCTGGCCGCCATGCTACCCAATGCCAAAGCCTCGGTCGAAAAAGAGGAGGGCTGCTTGGTTTTCGACGTACTGGAAGCCAAGGAAGAACCGAACACATTTTATTTGTATGAGATCTATACCAGCCCGCATGCCCTGCAACTCCACAAGCAGGCCGACCATTACCTCAAAAGCCGCCCGTTGATCAGCGATCTAGTGGTGGATCAGTCCGTGCTGCGTGCCGACGTTGTCGAAAGGAATCTGGCATCGTAGTGAAGCGGCTTTGACCTGGTGCCTGTGCGGGCTTCCATGGAGGGCTTCCATGGACACCCACTCCAAGCCCTATTGATAAACCCTTGCCAATAGCCACTAAAGTGGGTGTCTCGATTGCCCTCTAAAGCTCGTTCAAAGGATTCGTCGGCACGGTTCAGACTCTGGTCAATAAGTGCAGGAAGTTGGGATACATACGCACACCTGGGCTCACCGCTGGTAAACTGCTGACCTAAACGTAACCTTCTTGCCCAAAATCTTCCTACTGAGGCATCTTCAGAGCATTGCCGTGACTGAAATTCAGCCAGTAAAGCCCTTTTCGCCGGTTGTATCGCAATTTCCTTAGCCCAACTCCATTCTTACACCAGCTTTGTTTACTGAGCGGGTTCAGCGTGGCTTTTTTGCTTATATAGGGTGTCCTATTAGCTCTACTGGCTTGGTTAGGCCAAGACTCCGTCATTACGCCTAGCTCTCTCGAATAAACGCCGCATAAGCCCAATAGATGCCGAAGACTACCATTGCCGGTCCAACACCAAGAGTAAGGAAACCGCCGCTATATTGCGACTGTGTTTCGACCAACGAGTTATACAGAACCCAACCTACTAATGAGAGACCGATAAAAATGGCCGTCACCCCTAATACTGCCTGAGGAACCCCGAACAAGACCCCAGGTACCCTTCGCAGAGAGCTTGGATTATCGAGGCCCCTGAGTGCTGATCCAAGATCAATCCAGGACAGGATAAAAACCGGTAGCCCGACAAAGATAAAGAGTAGGAACCATGCGGTTAGCCAACCCTCGTGGGTTGTAGCACCAATTGCACCACCTAGTACCGTAAGAAGCGCAAATACCGTCAGTAACTTTATGGTTGCTACTTTCATATTCTCGGTTGCCTAACGAATGATATGGACTCCTCCTGCTCCCACGGCATCCATGTGCCACATTGAAGGTGTCTGACATCTTCAATCAAAAGCAGGAGGAGTCATCATGAATGTTACAACCATTGGCATTGATCTGGCGAAAACTGTGTTCAGTATTCATGGCACCGACCAACACGGCAAGGTCGTGGTTCGCAAACGGGTGAATCGACTCAAGCTGTTGCCGTTCTTCGCACAATTACCTCCTTGCCTGATCGGCATGGAAGCCTGCTCGGGCGCCCACTACTGGGCGCGTGAAATGACCAGGCTCGGCCATGATGTTCGGATCATTGCACCCCGGTTTGTGGCACCGTATCGCAAGAGCAGCAAGAACGACGACAACGATGCCGAGGCCATCTGCGAAGCGGTCGGCCGACCCAATATGCGCTTCGTTCCCATCAAGACCGAAGACCAGCAAGCGACGCTCTGCCTGCATCGAATTCGCCGTGGGCTGACCAAGGAGCGCACCGCGCAGATCAACAGATTCGCGGGCTGTTGGCCGAATTCGGTCTGATCATTCCCCAGGGGCGCTATGCCGCTCGGCGGCGGGTTCCTGAAATCCTGGAGGATGCCGAAAACAGCTTACCCATGCTGGCACGACGCTTACTCAATAACATCAACCAGCGCATTCTTCAGCTCGATGAAGAGATCCTCGCCTATGACCGGGAAATCGAAGCCATGGCCCGGCGCAACGAGCAGGCCAAACGGCTGATGGCCATTCCAGGCATTGGACCACAAACGGCCACAGCCATATTGGCCAGTGCGCCCGATCCCAGGCAGTTCAAAAGCGGACGACACTTTGCCGCCTGGCTGGGGCTGGTACCCCGACAATATTCAACCGGTGGCAAAGTCCGACTTGGGCGGATCACCAAGCGCGGGGACAAATATTTACGAATGCTTCTGATCCATGGCACCCGGGCGGTGATAGCCAAGCTCGCCGACAAGAACGATCGGCTCAGTGGCTGGGCCAGGGACTTGGTCGACCGACGCGGATACAAGCGGGCCGCTGTCGCGTTAGCAGCAAAAAATGCCCGAATCATCTGGGCACTACTGATGAACCAGACAGAGTTTAAAACACAGCCCGTGTCGGGCTGATATCCGAGCAACAACGACAGGCAGAACACGCCTGCCAGCCGAGTCTTGCAACGGCAAGCGATGACGGAACGGTCAGACCGAGAGTGATAGAGCCTGTTTAGCTCAGCGGCTGTCAAAAGCCGACTAACGAATGAGGCCATCGCTCACACGCATCATCATCCTGGCCCGGGCAGAAGTGCCCACAAAGAGGCCGAATGTAGAGCTGCAGTCTCAAACCGCTTCGGATTCAAATGGCGTTGCTTGACCGCAGGGGGAGTCCATGTAGCCAATGTTCAGCGGCGACCTTTTTGCAGCGAAGCGGAGAAAAGGACGTCCGGTGGAGGCCCATTTGGGCCGGAACGAACTGGAACGACTGGTTATGAGGCTATGACGCTGAAGACAGCGCTGGCTCTCGCAATGCGCTTAGAACCAACGTGAAAGTAGCAGTTGGCAAACGCCGTGCTGCGCCCGACCTTTTGAACGTCGGTATGCACCTCAATCCAGTCGCCTTTCTCGGCCTTGCCCACGTAATCCACAGTTTGGCTGGTAGTAACGATGGGCGTGGGTGGCTCTGTAGAAAACGCCGCACTGTACCCCATAGCAATATCGGCGAGAGTGCACAACACGCCCCCATGAACTATACCTCTAGCGTTGCAGTGCTTCGCCTCGGCAACCAACCCGATAATCAAGCCGGATTCATCCGTCTTTTGGTAGATGGGGCCTATCAAATCTGTAAAAGCGCTAGTTCGTGAAATTGGCCCAAAACCTTCGGGTAATTCACTCATGCTCGACTCCTTTCTGACTCATAACGCCCGGCTCACGCGCCGGTTTGGAGCTGCGAAGCAGCGGAAAACCGGTCGCCGTGCAGCCGATTGTTAAAGCATTTTCGCAGCGTGGTAAGGAGCATGGCCTCTTTCTCCGGAGTGCCAACCCCTGCATCAGTTGGATACTGTGACCACTCATCGGTCTTCGAGTACCCCCGGCGCAGGTAAAATTCCACGAGTTCTGTACGGGCGGCGATAACCACCAATACGCCAACCTGCGCATTAAATTTCTGAACCGCTAGTTCTTCCGCATGCACCAGCAACAGCTTACCGATACCCGACGTTTGGAGCGAAGGATCAACCGCAAGCATTCCAATATGGGCAACTCGATCAGTTACCTCAACCTGTACGCAGCCGACCAGGCCTCGCTCATTGTTTCCTACCAAGACAGTGCCGGACTGGATAGCCGTGGTTACCTTCCCCTGGTCAATTCGATCTCCGCTGACCAAGGCTGATTCATGTGTCCAACCTTCCGACCCAGCTTCTGGACGATAAGCCCGATTTACCAGCTTCGTCACTGCTACTACATCGGTTAACTCAGCTTTCCTGATGTGAACTTGAGGCATGCCCGTCCTTTAGCTTTAACGCCAGCCATAAGGGGCGCCCTGACAAGGGCGTCCCGTGGAGGGCCATCGGCCCGGAACAGACTTAATGGCCTTGTTAAATTTGGTTGCGGCCGACGACACGGATTACCCCTGCAGCAATGAGCGCGACGATGGCGATAATGTCTGCGATGACGACCTTGCGAACGGACTCATTGTACCCGCCAACTGACCACGCAATCGCGATGAAGGACACAACGCTGACGAGGCCCGCGACAATAGCCAATGTTTGTAAGGATGGCTGGAACGCTGCATACACCAGGAACAGACCGAGAAGCCCAAACAGGATAGCCCGGTGGCGCATCAGGATTTCGATATTGGGCTCCCCCAGGGAAACGCCATATAAAGCGGCCAGCCGCTCCACGCCCAGAACGCCAGAAACGGGCAAAAGATGAATGATGCCTACGAGTACCAGCAGGCCTGTGACAACTTTCTCCATGTTTGCGTTTCCTCCCAGAATTTAACGCCAGCGCACAACGGCGCCCTTGTAATGGAGGCGTAGCCGCAATGAAAAGGGCGTCCGGCGGCCACCGGCCGCGAATTGATGCGCCTTGTTATGTTTTACTTGAAATGGCCGTAAACGCCCCAGCCACGACCAGTTATGCCCAGATTCACCAGCAAGTCAGCCTCTTGCTTGCCCACATAGTCTGGATTTTCTGACTCCCAGATTTTGCGTTTAATGTACTTGGCCCAGACTTTTTCGAACTGACTTTCCGGATTTTTGTTTCCATTACAAACCTCGACGAAGCGCTCTTGGGCTGGTGTTTCAGGACTAATTGCCCCGCGCATGAGAGCTGCAAGCCACGAGCCGTATGTGACCAACAGCTCGATCTCGTCCTCGGAAAAGAGTGTATCGGGCACGTTGGGCTGAAACTCCATTTTCCGATATTTCATGTGCTCTGCTGAAGCCACTGATCACTCCAGGAAACATAACGC
>NZ_JBJJLC010000060.1:0-2328 GCF_045449855.1 Marinobacter alkalisoli
TTCCATCCCAAGTACCGCAACGAAGACACCGGCCGGCTGGCCTACGATCCGGCCATCCTGCTGAAGATCATCCTGTTTGCTTATTCCAGGGGCATCACCTCCAGCCGGGAAATACAGTGGTGCTGCGAGACCAACATCACCTTCAAGGCGTTGTCCTGCGATACCGTTCCCCACTTCACCACCCTGGCGAAGTTCGTCAGCCGCCACTCGGATGAGATTGAAGAACTGTTCGAGCAGGTGTTGTTGGTGTGCCACGAACAGGGGTTACTGGGTAACGAACTCTTCGCCATCGATGGCTGCAAGATGCCCTCCAACGCCGCCAAGGAATGGTCCGGCACCTTCAAGGAACTGGAAGAGAAACGGAAAAAGCTGCGACGACTGATCCGCCTTCACCTGAAGGAACACCATGAACGGGATGAGGCGGCCACCGAGGCCGAACTGGACCGGGATATCCGCCGGGCAAAGACGGTCCTCTCCCTGGACGAATCCCTGAAGAAAGTGAACTGCTTCCTAAAGACGAACCGCCCAAGGATGGGCCGGGGGAAGCGGAGCAAGGAAGTGAAGAGCAATATAACCGATAACGAAAGCGCCAAGATGACCACCAGCAAGGGCACGATCCAGGGCTATAACGGCGTGGCCACGGTGGATAGGAAACACCAGATCATCATTGATGCCCAGGCCTTTGGCGAAGGCCAGGAACACCACACGCTACAACCGGTGCTGGAAACGGTCGAAGCCCGATACAAGAAGCTGGGTATTACCGAGAGCATCTACCAACAAGGCACTGTTGTAACAGCCGATACCGGCTTCGCCAACGAAGCGAATATGAAGTACCTGCACGAACGGAAGATCAACGGCTACGTGCCGGACAACCGGTTCCGCAGCCGGGATCCGAAGTTCCAGAACCAGAAAGAAAAGTACGGTAAGCGGCACCAGAACCTGCCGGACACAGGATGGAAAGACACCATCCCGGCCAGTGAGTTCCAGTTCGATCCGGTGAAGCTGACCTGTATCTGTCCGGCCGGTGAAACCCTTAAATATCATGGAGCCCGGGCTGACCAGAACGGACAGCACCGGGCCTACTTCCAGGGCCGTTTATTGCAATGCCGGCACTGCCCCAGGAAACACCAATGCATGCAGAACCCGGATGCCGCTAACCACCGAAAGGGCAAAGGCCGCCAGGTTTCATTCACCCTCGAGAACAAGTGCCTGCCCAACTATACCGATTGGATGAAGCACCGGGTGGACAGCCAACGGGGCAAAGAGATTTATAGCCACCGCATGTCGGTGGTGGAACCGGTATTCGGCAACATCGGCACCAACAAACGGCTTAACCGTTTCAGTCTGCGGGGCAAGAAGAAGGTACAGGGCCAATGGCAGCTATACTGCCTGGTGCACAATATTGAGAAGCTGGCGAATTACGGGCGGTTGGCGGCGTGATCCGAAGGCTGGAAATGTGGCCTCTGGATGTCAGCAATACCGGCACTGAGAACGTCAAAGAGCCGAAACTGACGGCTGAACCTTGGAATCGGAATCATCAGCCAGTTGATGGTTGCGACAAAAACTTTAGGAATCAGGCAGTAGGAGTGGCTCGGAATCGGGTTTTTCTACAGCCTCGTTAGGTTCACCTATGAATAGAAAGCCTCGGTTGCAAAAAAAGCTATACGAGACCCATCTCATCAGCGTTGCTTGCGATGCGATTGGGGATGAAGCACTAGTTTCGAGAATGTGGAAGCTGGGTCAGGGTGAATCACTGAGCCTAGATGATTCCACTCTGAACTCAGAGCTGCTCACTCGTTACAAGCTGAGGTTCATTGCTGTCCGAGGACCGGTTCCCGGGAGTTGGACCGAGAAGCCCTTTGATCCGGATGAGCTCGAGATTTGGTTCTTTGCAGACGGTAACGAGCGTATATGTCACGGCTGGGTTCTGTACCGAGATGCCGAGTAAGAATAGTGTGCGGGGTGAACCTAACAAGGCGCATCAATACGCGGCCTGCGGCCGCCGGACGCCCTTTTCATTGCGGCTGCGCCTCCATTACAAGGGCGCCGTTGTGCGCTGGCGTTATAAATCAGGGAGTAGCCCTCAATGGAGTGGCGCAAGGACGAATACCTAATCACTGACGACAGGTCCCAGGTTCAACTCGATACGGTGCACCGCTTGCTGGCCGCAACGTATTGGGGAAGTCGTCGCCCTATCGAGACCGTGGAGCGGATGGTTGCTGGTTCTATTTGCTTCAGCCTTTATTATGGAACGGAGCAAATTGGTTTTGGGCGCGCAGTCACTGACAGTGCTACGTTTACTTGGGTGGCGGACATCGTGATTGAGCC
>NZ_JBJJLC010000061.1:0-73610 GCF_045449855.1 Marinobacter alkalisoli
GAAGCCACGGTTCTCGTTTTGGAGGGTCTCCCCAACCCCGAAGGCCGCAACTCAAAGCCCGCAGGCTATAGAACACAACCCCGGAACCCGAATCAGCCAGGCTCCGAACAACTGGCGCCAAACCGATAACAGGCAAAACACCGGTGATGCCTCAACATGATGCGCTCATCCATGCTTTCGGCCAGGGTGCCGCCGAGGTCGTACTGGGGATCATCGTCCACCAGCGTGCAGGCATAGACCCGAACCTGATCGCCTTTTTTCACCAGCATCCGCGTATAGGTACACATGAAGTGGGCCCGGCTTTCCTTGGTCGGGTACTTCTCCATGCAGGTTTCGGTGATCTCGGGGCTGCCATCTTCGGAACCCGGCGTGCCCAGATCCGGGAAGGCGGTGAATGCCAGGTTCTCGGGAATATGCCACTCGCGGAAAATCTGCCGGAATGCGGCTTCAACATCAGCCGGGATTTCTTCGGGATCGGTCTGGCGTGCAATGGACACTTTGAAGCCCTGCTCGATCAGCCAGTGAATGCCCTCCAGTGCCTGGTCGAAACTGCCTTCGCCGCGATCCTTGTCGTGGCGAGCCCGGTCCGGGAAGTCCAGGCTGACCCGGAAGTGGATCTCGTAGGGGTTATCCAGCAACGGCAACACCTGGTGGCGGCGCTTCAGCAGGGGCTCGGTGGCGTTGGTCAGAACGAAACAGGGCCGATGCTGGCTGGCGTAATTCAGAATGTTGACGAAATCCCGGATCACGAAGGGCTCACCGCCAGTGAAAGAGAACTGTTCCACGCCCATGTCGATGGCTTCGTGAATAAACGGTTTTACATCGCTGAGCTTCATGCCCGGAATCCGACCGTCACCGGGGTGGGAGCCTTCCAGGCAGAACGGGCACGCCAGGTTGCAGGCGGTGCCGGTGTGGATCCACAGCTCCTTCAGCTTATCCGCGTCGATGTAGCCGCGCGGGTCACCGTTGCGGGTGTGGGTCCAGCTGTCGAACGCCCTGGGTTCGAGGACTTCCACGGCCGGAATGCGTTTACTGCGGGCCGGTCGGGTTTCGGTCAGGGGCATAGGTGCTCCTCGGTGATTTCGTGTTTTTGCCACGGCGCCAGCCGTGCAGCTTTTCCAGCAGCTTCAGAATGCCCTGGGGGGCGTGGGCACGTTTCCACTCGCCGGCGGCGTATTTGGCCGATTCGTTCCAGGTCGGGTAGGGGTGGATCGTTCCCAGGATCTTGTTCAGGCCCAGGCCGTGTTTCATCGCCAGGGTGAATTCCGCAAGGATTTCCCCGGCGTGGGAACCGACCACCACCGCGCCCAGGATCTTGTCCTTGCCCGGGGGTGTCAGCACCTTGATAAAGCCATAGTCCTCGCTTTCGGTAATGGCACGGTCCAGATCGTCCAGCTCATACCGGGTGACCTCGTAGGTTATCCCTTTTTCCTTTGCCTCAGCTTCGCTGAGGCCGACCCGGGCCACTTCCGGTGAAGTGAAGGTCACCCAGGGCATGACGCGGTAATCCACCTTAAAGCGTTTGAACTGGCCGAACAGGCCGTTCACCGCCGCATACCAGGCCTGATGGGCCGCCGCATGGGTAAACTGGTACGGCCCGGCCACATCACCACAGGCAAAGATGTTCGGAAAGCGCAGACTCATGTCATTTGCCACCGGCACGGTGCCATTGGGCAGGGGCTCAACGCCGATGTTACTGAGACCCAGGCCCTCGGTGTTGGCAGCACGGCCCACGGCCACCAGTACCTCATCAAAAGGTATCCGGATGCGCTCTCCCTGGTGCTCGCAATACACCACTTTCTCCCCGTCTTCGACGGCGAATTCTTTCGCGGTATGACCCAGCCTCACGTCGATGCCGTCCTGTTCAAACTGCTTTCTGATCACCTCGGAGACCTCGGCGTCTTCTTTCAGCAGCAGTCGATCCCCCATTTCTACCTGGGTCACTTTGCTGCCAAGGCGGGCAAAGGCATGAACCAGTTCCGCACCGATGGGCCCGCCACCCAGCACCAGCAGGCGCTCGGGCTGATCCTGCAACTGCCAGAGATTGTCCGAGTTCAGCGGGTTCATATCCTTAAGGCCCGGGATCGGTGGCATGGCCGGCTTGCCGCCGGTGGCGATCACGATACTACGGGCGGTCAGCCGTTCGGTACGACCGTCGCTGTGTTTTACCTCCAGCTCCCAGGGAGATACGAAGCTGGCCTCGCCAAAGATGCAATCCACCCCCAGATTCCGGTAGCGCTCGGGCGAGTCGTGGGGCTCCACCTTGGCCACCACCTCCTGCACGCGATTCATGATGTTTTTGAACGAGCCTTTCACCGGCACGGATTCCAGGCCGTAGCGGTTGCCATGGCGCATGGTATCCGCCGCCTTGGCACTGCGAATCAACGCCTTGGAGGGCACACACCCGGTGTTCAGGCAGTCGCCACCCATCTTGTGCTTTTCGATCAGCGCCACCTTCGCTTTCACGGCGGCGGCAATATAGGCCGAGACCAGACCGGCGGAGCCGCCGCCAATCACCAGCAGGTTGTAGTCAAAGGATTCTGGCTTCTGCCAGCCCGCGTAGACCCGGCGACGACGGATGAAACCCACCACGAATTTCGCGATCAGGGGAAACGTCGCCAAGAGCCCGAATGACAACAGGATTTCTACTGAGAAAATATCGCCTAATGACTGAACACTCCCCAGCTCGGTGCCTGCAAGCACGAAGACAAACGTGGCTGGCAACATGGCAACCCAACTCACCAGGGTGTAGGTTTTCAGCTTAATGGCAGTGAGCCCCATGGCGATATTAATCAAAAAGAACGGGAACTGCGGTATTAGCCGCATGGTCGCCAGATAAAACGCGCCGTCTTTCTCAACCCCACGATCCATTCGGGCAATGATGTCGGCATATTTGCGGCGGAGGGGCTCCCTGAGCACAAACCTCGCGATGAGAAAGGCCAGCGTGGCCCCAAGCGTTGAAGCAACAGACGCCACCGCAACACCGATGGAAAGACCAAAGAAAGCTCCACCCGCCAGTGACATAATTGCCGCACCAGGCAGTGACAGGGCGGTAACAACCACATAGATCAGGAAAAAGCCCAGCACCGACACCACCAGGTTCCGTTCAATCCAGCTTTCCAGAAGCAGCTGGTTATCCTTGAGATTCTGCAGCGTCAGCAGTTCATCACCGCCGCTGGCAATGAAGCCGATAACCACCGCCGCGATCACCGCGACCAGAATCCATTTCTTTGATCTCATGAATTAATCCTTGTTGCCTGTACTTGTTATCGCTCACTCAATGCCGCTATGACACGCGATTGGCGAAAGTGTTACAGAAAATCGAAATTGATGTCGCAGTGCCGTGCTGCCATACCCCGTTGTACGTAATCCCGGCACAATATGTGTCAACCTGCGCTCATAATTCTTTAACAAATTGATCACGACGTTGGCGGAGGTTCACCGTGAACTTTTTGCGGTATCGGAAGACGTTGTTCAGAACTGCCGGGTAACGGTGTTCCCGATTGTTTGTCTATGTTATCAAGAACCACATAGACGCTACCGGGGTAATGCATGCTTCTGAACTGGCTTTCCAGACGACTGGCCGCCTACCTTTCCAAACAGATCACCCGTCATTCCATCAGGACATCAACCTGGGAAGCACTGGTGAATGTCATTCAGCCCGGAGACGTGCTGCTGGTGGATGGGAACACGCGGGTCAGTGTTGCGATCAAGTACCTGACCCAGTCCACCTGGTCTCACGCAGCCCTGTATCTCGGCCCGGAGGCCGGTTTGGGAATTGCGGACAGCGGGGAGCCTAACGTACTCATTGAGGCTGACCTTGAAGAAGGCATTCGCACGCTACCACTGTCTTTTTACCGTCATGCTCACACTCGCATCTGTCGACCGGTCGGCCTCAGTGCCAGTGACATTCAGCAGTTGACGGAATACGCCATCCTCCGCCAGGGCCAGCAATACGACATGAAAAACGTGTTTGATCTGGCACGGTATCTGTTTCCAACACCCCCGGTGCCAGCACGTCACAGACACAAACTGCTGGCATTCGGGAGCGGTGATCCCACCCGGGCCATCTGTTCAACCTTTATTGCCGAAGGGTTCCAGCAGCTGCGCTATCCGATCCTGCCAGTGGTAAAAACGCTTCCGGCGGATGATCCGGACTGCGAAGACTGCGAGATTGAGCGGTTCCGAGTCCGGCATCACTCCCTGTTCACGCCGAGAGACTTTGATGCCTCCCCCTATTTCCGGATTATCAAACCCACCATTGAGGGCGATTTCGACTACCGCGCCATCGAGTGGGAGGACCCATAGTTCTCGGGACCAGATGCTGATGGCAATCAGGCCGTCAACAGCATCCTCCCTGGCCAGATGATGCGTCGCCCGCGTTATCACCGGCTGTAAAGGGCATATCAACCCCACAATCCCTGAAAATTCCAAAATGAGTCTCCCCATCGCCGAGGAATTCAAAATGCTCGGCAAAGCGGGTGTCTCTCAGCATGTGCCAGGTATTGCCGCACACAGGGAATACTTTTCCCGCCGGAATGGCATGGTGTTTGTCGAGATCAAACTGATGCGGGTGGTGCGCAATGGTGCCGCGATAGATCACCGCCTGGCCGTAATCCTCGCAGGCGGGCTCCAGGCCCTCCAGTTTGAACAGCCGGTAGGTGGCCGAGAAGAAGCGGATCGGGCCGGTTTTTTCCTTTTGCGCGGCACTGTTGATGGTGATGGGACTGTCTTTCACCAGGCGCGGGTCGGCAAATCCGGCGGCTTTTGCCATATTCTCAAAATCATTCCAGTACAGCGCGCCACTGAGGCATTCGCCGTACAACACCGGATCATTAACCAGAGACTCGGGAATTCTCCGATCGGAATAGACGTCGGAAAAGTACATTTCACCACCGGGCTTCAACAGACGATAGGCCTCTCTCAGCACCGCTGGCTTGTCCGGAGAGAGATTGATCACGCAGTTGGAGACAATGATGTCGAAGCTACCCGGTTCCAGATCCAGCTCGTCCAGCTTTTCGATATAGCCCTTGAGGAACCGGACATTGGGTTTGGCAAAACCAAAGGTCTCTGCATGGAAATCCACGTGCCGCCGCGCCACGTCCAGCTGTTCATCAGTCATATCGACGCCGACCACTTCCCCCGATTCCCCGACCAGAGCCGACAACGCATAGACATCCCGACCGGAGCCGCTGCCCAGGTCAAGAATCCGCATACCTTCCAGTTGTTCCGGCGCCACCAGCCCGCAGCCGTAATAACGGATCAGGACTTCATCGTGAATCTTGCCAATGATGGGCTTCAGATGACCGGGCATGGCTTCATCGGTGCAACAGGCATTGGTCTGCAGGTCATCGGATTTTTGCAACACTTTCCCGTAATAGTCCTTCACCTGATCATGGACCATGGTATTCCTCGCTTTGTCGTCAAATGATAGACACGTGTTCAGGAGGCCTCGGCATAACTCCTTAGTGTCATTGCCCAATTTTAACCTCAGTCTATGCTTTAGGTACGATACCCGCCGGAAGGAGGCTTTATGAAAACGCTATTGGTCACTACGTTAATGATAATCTCCCTGTTCGCAAGCGCACCTTTGCTTGCGCAGGATAACCCGTTAAGAGTCGGGATGTCCGGCCAGTATTTCCCGTTTACGTTTGTCGAGCAGGATGAACTCAAAGGCTTTGACGTCGATATCATGAACGCCCTAGCCAAGGAAATGGGTCGAGACATCAAGTACGAAACCGCCAACTTCTCGGGCCTGTTTGGCATGCTGGAATCGGGGCGCATCGATACCGTCGCCAACCAGATCACCATCACCGAGGAACGCCAGAAAGCGTATATTTTCAGCGATCCCTACGTCTATGACGGCGCCCAGGTGGTGGTCAAGGAAGGCAACACCGAGATCCAGGGCGTGGAAGACCTGAAGGGCAAGACCGTCGCGGTGAATCTGGGCTCGAATTTCGAAGACCTGCTGCGGGAGCTGCCCTACGCCGATGAAATCAACATCAAGACCTATGACAGCAACCTGGAGCGGGATACCGCTCTTGGCCGTGTTGATGCCTTCGTGATGGACAGGGTCAGCGCCAGTCAGATCATCAAGGAGAAGCCCCTGCCGCTCGCACTTGCCGGCCCAACGTTCTCCCAGATCACCAACGCCTACCCGTTCCAGGATACCGAGGCCGGGCGAGCCCTGCGGGACGAGGTCAACAAAGCCCTGGCGACCCTGCGTGACAACGGAACCCTGGCGTCCATTTCAGAGAAGTGGTTCGGCACGGACATCACACAGCCCTGAGGGGCGCACCGAGGCCTGATTTCCTATGGACGTGTTGAACGTCGAGTACATGCTTGGGCTGGTGCCTGTTCTGCTCAGGTACCTGCCCCTCACTCTGCAGTTAGCGGGTATCGGGATGGTCCTGGCGCTGATTCTCGCCTGCCTGTTTGCCGTCGTCCGGGTGCTGAGTATCCCGGTGCTCAACCAGCTGACCATCGTATTCATTTCATTCTTCAGGGGCACACCCCTGCTGGTGCAACTGTTCCTGTTCTACTACGGATTGCCACAACTGGTCAGTGCATTAACCGTGATAGACGGCATTACCGCAACCATCATGGGTCTGACCATGCACTTCTCGGCCTATATGGCCGAATCAATCCGTGCCGCCATCGTTGGTGTTGACCGCAGCCAGACCGAAGCGGCACTGTCGATCGGCATGACCAACGGCCAGATGATGCGGCGGATCGTCCTGCCCCAGGCCACACGGGTGGCGCTGCCCACGCTGATGAACTACTTCATCGATATGATAAAGGCCACCTCCCTGGCCTTTACCCTGGGGGTCACGGAACTGATGGGCGCCACCCAGAAAGAGGCTTCCGGCAGCTTCCTGTACTTCGAGGCGTTCATAGTGGCCGCCATCATTTACTGGATCGTGGTTGAACTGCTTTCAAAGCTTCAGAACTACCTGGAGATCCGCCTGAACAAGGCCTATAGCCGATGATCAAACTGGAATCACTGAGCAAACATTTCGGCAAGACGGTGGTCCTCAACGGGATCGACCTCACGATTGAGAAAGGCGAAATCGTCGTGATCATTGGTCCCTCGGGAACCGGCAAATCCACCCTGCTGCGCTGCATCAATTTCCTGGAACAACCCACCGCCGGCACCATGACCGTGGGTGATCTTACAGTGGATGTAAAGCGAGCCAGTCGAGCGGATATCCTCTCCATGCGGCGGCGCACCGCATTCGTATTCCAGAACTACGCGCTGTTTGCCAACAAAACCGCGCTACAGAACATCGCCGAGCGTCTGCTGGTGGTGGACCGGTGGCCGAAGGAAAAGGCTTACAAACGGGCCCGGGAAATACTCGAACAGATCGGCCTGGCCGACAAGGCGGATGCCTACCCCGCCTCCATGTCCGGTGGCCAACAACAACGGGTCGGTATTGGCCGCGCCATGGCCGCCGGCGCGGAAGTCATCCTGTTTGATGAGCCCACGTCGTCCCTGGATCCCGAGTGGGTGGAAGAGGTGCTGGGGCTGATGAAACAGCTGGCGTCAGAGCGCCAGACCATGATGGTGGTCACCCACGAAATGTCCTTCGCCCGGGACGTGGCCGACCGGGTGATCTTTATCGACGGTGGCCGCATTGTCGAGCAGGGACCACCCAGCGAAATCTTCTACAATCCGAAGGATCCCCGTACCAAGGATTTCCTGAAAAAGATCCTGGCCACCAATCCAGTGTGAAATGGGTCGGTCATATCGAATAAGTATTTACCCCACCCTTCTGTATTGATAATCAATTACATTTAGTTTAGATTTCGCACCTTTGATAGATGCAACCATCAAGGTGTCCATGATGTCTCCCCAGATCAACAAGCTGCGTTACGCTCTGATTCTTGCGCTGGGATGCGCTTCAACGGCTACAGCCCAGGAAGGCGCCGATCAGAACCCGCAATCCCTGGATACACTGGAGGTAACCGCTACCCGTGGCCTCGATTCACTGAACGTGAACCCCGGTGCCGTGACGGTTGTCGATCGGGACGATATTGATAAGCAGGCCTCTTTGGGTGGCAATGTTGGCGATATCCTCGCAAAGACCGTTCCGGGCCTGTCGCCCTCTACCCACGGTCTGACCACCGTGGCCCAGACGCTGAGGGGGCGCAACCTGTTCGTTCTGATTGACGGCATTCCCCAGACCATCAGTCTGCGTGACGGCTTGCACTCGTTGAATTCCATTGACCCATCATCCATTGAGCGCATTGAGGTTATCCGTGGCTCCACCGGTGTTTACGGATTCGGTGGTACCGGTGGCATCATCAACATCATTACCCGCAAGAATGAAAAAGGGGCGCCGCTTTACCGCACCGAGCTGAATGGCGGATTCTCCACCGAGCACGTCAAAGACAGCGATCAATTTGGGCTGTCACAAAGCGTGACCGGTGGCTCCGGCGACTTTGACTACCAGTTCCGCGGTGCCTATGAGCAGCGCGCCTCGTTCTTCGATGCCGATGCCGACCGCATTCCGCCGGATCCGAACGGTCAGGGCGGTATTGCCGACTCCCGCGAGTTCGACCTTCTGGCCAAACTCGGCTTTGACCTGGATGCGGATAAACGCCTCGAACTGACCACCAGCTACTACGACATCAAACAGGACACCAACTATGTCCTTGAGGCCGGCGTGCATGGAGAGCGGAAGACCCGTGCCGTTAAAGGCGACCCGGGTGGCAAAGACCAGGGCACCGAAAACCTGAATGTGAACCTGACCTACAGCGACCGCCAGCTGTTCGGCGATACCTCATTCGGTGCGCAACTGTACTATCGCGATTTCATGACCCGCTTCGGATACTTCGCCACATTTTACCCCGGTGGCGGCCAGTCACTCACCGAGTCCGAACGTATCGGTTCACGCCTCGATTTCGAGACACCGTTTGATCTGATGTCCGGTGCCAAAGTGCTCTGGGGTCTGGATACCCTGCTGGAAACCACCTCCCAGCCACTGGAAGACGGGCGGACCTTCGTGCCGGAAATGGACCAGAACAGCGTGGCGCCATTCCTGCAGGCAGAACTCCGATTGGATCCGAAATGGACAGTCAACGCCGGCATTCGCTACGAAAAATTCTGGTTTGAAGTGGACGACTACACCACTGTCTTTGGTGCGGATGTCGAAGGCGGGGAGCTGGAATACAGCGAAACCGTGTTCAATACCGGTGTCCGGTACCAGGTGAACAATGTCTGGGCCGCCACGGCCAGCTTCTCCCAGGGCTTCACCGTACCGGAAATCGGCCGCACCCTGCGCCAGCCCCAGCAGGGAACCTCTCTGGAGCAGATCCGTCCGGAGCCACAAGTGGTCGACAACTACGAGCTTGGCACCGAGGCCGTATGGGATCGCGCCGATCTCGCCCTGACCCTGTTTTACAGCGAGTCTGACCTGGGCACCAGCCTTGTTGCTGCCGGTCCCAACGAACCCATCCCGGTGCTCCGAAGCCCTGAGCGCATCTACGGTTTTGAGGCGGAACTCAACACCTACCCGACCCGTGACCTGAGTGCCGGCGGTACCTTTAGCTGGATGGAAGGCAAGGTGGATTCCGACGATAACGGCAGCTACGACACCTATCTGCTCGGCAACAGGATCCCACCGCTCAAGGTGACCGGCTACGTGGAGCATGATACCAGCGCACGCTGGACCAATCGCCTGCAAGCTCTTGTGGTTGGTGACCGCGACCGCTTCAGCGGCAGCGGATTCGGACAAGGTGAAGTGGAATCCTACACGGTACTGGATCTGACCAGCCGCTGGCGGACCGGAAACGGTGACATCACCCTGGCGATCAACAATCTGTTGAACGAAGATTACTTCCCGGTGATTTCACAGATCTACAACTTCGACACCCAGTACACCCAGGCCCCGGGCCGCACGGTCATGCTGACCTATGGGATCGATTGGTAAGAGAGTAGAGCGTATGCACAGGTCTCGCCTGTGCGACAAGGACATCAGGCCGCTTCTACAGCGGCCTGATGTCGTTTACCTTCCAGCAAAGTGAAGGTGTGGGGCCTTCATCAAGGTCGGCACAGGTATCTACCCGCATCACCTCGGTGGTTCCGCACTCGACAATCAGCGCCCCCGAAGTATTAGCCGCCGTCCAGTCCACCCGCACGGTCTCTTCCTCTCCCTTGCCGGAATCTGAATCGGTCCCGAGCGTCAGGCTTGCGGTAATCCTGCGTTCCGACAACCACTCCAATGCCGCAATCTCGGCGCACTGTTGGGGTGGGTTCAGCCGGGAATGCCCGCGATAACAGGGCAGGTAGGGGATCCCTTCAGCTTCATGCTCAAGCAGCGGCAAGACATGGTTCGGTGCAACCCGACCGTATTTGCGCATGGCGGGAAACACCATCACGCTGGCCGACAGCCGGCAACCACCCAGATGGGAGCTCTCCCAGACTTCAAAGGGCAAATCCCGGTCGTTTACCGTGGCCGCAAGCTCACGATAGGCCGCGTAGCCGAATTTGGCGCAGCATTTGTCTTTCTTGCCGTGGGTACAACAAAGCACCAGCGATTCTGTCATCGGCGTACCAGACCAACTGGCCAGATCACTGCCGGATTCCACCGCCGCCAGGAAATCAGCAAGGTCGCTTCGGTCGACATCGAAATACCGGCCTTCCGGCAACTGATAGATCCGATGGCAGCGGGCTGGCCAGCCACGCTGGTCGATCAGGTTCACCCGCCGGCCACTGGCGGCGAGTCGCTCTATCCGCTGAGTCAGGTCCTCATCCATATCGATGGCAAGGCGGAGGCTGCGGGACCATTTTGGACGGGGCCAACTGATGAGCAGGTTGCTGGCGACATGGGTTCCTGTCCCGGCGAGGGGGTCACCGGCCCGAAGACTTTCGACGGAGCAGAACTGATGATCGGATGCGCTCATACCGTCGCTACCGAAGCGCCGACACCCCGTGGCGCAGCCACCGAACCTTTCACGGGCACACAGACCGGACGACCACTAACCGGCTCATGGAGAACCTGCGCATCCAGATCAAACACCTCTTTCAGATTTGCGGCCGTAAACACCTCCTCGGGAGCACCACTGTGCAATATTTTGCCTGCTTTCATCATCACCAGCCGGTCTGCGTAAGCCGCCGCCAGGTTCAGGTCGTGCAGGACCACCAGCAGTGTCCGGTCCCGATGGTGTGCCAGTGAGACCAGCAATTCCAGCAGGTCGACCTGAACTTTCAGGTCGAGAAACGTAGTGGGCTCATCCAGCAACAACAGATCCGTGTCCTGGGCAAGCACCATGGCGATCCAGCAACGTTGACGTTGCCCGCCACTGAGGGCATCCACCGGACGATCGGCAAACTGGGCAACATCGGCAACCGCCATGGCTTCTTCCACCGCGGCTTCGTCACGCCGGGACCACTGGCGCATCAGGCTCTGGTAGGGAAAGCGCCCCAGGCCGACCAGTTCCCGCACCGTCAATCCGTCCGGTGCGGACGGGCTCTGCGGCAGGATGCCAAGTCGTTGCGCCACCAACCGGGTAGATTGCCGGTGAATATCCCCGCCGTCCAGCAGAACCTTGCCCGCATTGGGCTCAAGCGTTCTCGCCAGGGTTTTCAGTAATGTTGACTTGCCACTGCCGTTGGGGCCAAGCAATACGGTGACGCTGCCATCCTGAAGGGTGAAATCCACATCCGTCAGTACCTGGCTGCCGTTGTAACCAACGGACAACGCCTCACCACATAAGCGGTGCGAATCAGCAGGGGTTGAGCTGGAAGAATGTCGATCAAAGGGCATATTGGCGTCGCTTTCCGGGATACGCAAATGATATTATCTCCTATTCTCATTATCAAATCGGTCAACCATCGCTGACCGTTAACCAACCGGATTTATCATGCTCCGTTACGCCGGCCTGCTCCTGATCGCTACGGGATGGCTCTGGCCAGTCCCGGCAAGCGCTACGGGCCCTGTCACCATCGTGGAACACGCCCTTGGCAAGACAATCATTGAGGGCAAGCCCGGGCGCATTGTTTCCCTTTACCAGGGTGCTACCGATACCGCCGTCGCACTGGGTATTGAACCGGTGGGGGTGGTGGAATCCTGGACTGAAAAACCCATGTATCGCTATCTGCGGGAAGACCTGCCAGACGTCCGCTTCCTAGGGCTCGAAACCCAGCCGGATCTGGAGCGTATCGCCTGGCTGTCACCGGATCTGATTATCGGTGCCCGCAACCGGCATCGGACCATTTACCCACTGCTGACCCGCATTGCGCCCACCGTCGTTCCCCGTGACCTCTACAACTTCAAGGCGTTGTTAAAACTGATGGCGAACGCTACCGGGCGGACCACGCGCGGGCAGCAACTGCTGGATCACTGGCAAAGTCGGGTAGAGGACTTCCAGACCCGGATCCGTCGCAAACTCGGTGACCGCTGGCCCCAGGAAGTGGCGATCCTCAGCTTCCGCGCCGATCACGCGCGCATCTACTATGGCGGCTTCGCCCGCACGGTTCTTGATGAGCTGGGATTCGTCGCGCCGCCGGATCACCGCAAGGAGAGCTGGGGCATAAAACTCACCAGTCAGGAAAGCATTCCGGCCATGGATGCCGAGGCGGTGTTTATCTTCATGGACGACGATCCCTCCGTGCAGCGCACCTATGAGGCCTGGACCAGCCACCCGCTGTGGCAAAACCTGCGCGCGGCCCAGCGTGGCGAGGTCTACCGGGTTGATCCCGTGACCTGGAACATGGGCGCCGGTATTATCGCCGCCAACCGGATGCTGGATGAACTGTACGAACACTATGGCCTTGAGCAGCCAGCCGACAGGGAGTGTGCCCAATGCTGACGTCCCTGATCGCAAGGGCTTCCGGCACGCTAGCCTGCCTGGTCCTGTTGTTGCTGGCCGCCATGTCGAGCCTGCTGTTCGGGCACATTCAGGTGTCCTTCGACATGCTGCTGCGGAGCTTCCTGGATTATGACCCCGGCTCACTGGAGCACCTGGTCATTCGGACCGAGCGATTCTCACGCACTGTAACTGCGCTGATTGTCGGCGCCGGCCTGGCCATCGCCGGTGCCCTGATGCAGACGCTCACCCGCAACCCGCTGGCGTCACCCGGTATTCTTGGCATTAATGCGGGGGCCATGTTTTTCGTCGTGGTCGGCGCTACGCTGTTCTCGCTGGTGTCCCCGTCCGAACTGGTATGGGCCGCCTTTGTCGGCGCCGCCATCGCCGCCCTGCTGGTGTATTTCCTGGGCCAGGAAGCGCCCAGTGGCATTTCCCCGGTGCGGACGGTTCTGGCCGGTGTCGCCGTCACGGCCCTGTTTGTATCCTTCGCTCAGGGCCTGCTGATTCTCAACCAGGACCGTTTTGAGAGCATCCTGTTCTGGTTGGCCGGATCGGTGTCCGGGCGCGAACTGGATGCGGTGCTGCCCTTGCTGCCGGTATTCGCCATCGCGCTGGTTATTGCGCTGCTGCTGTCCCCCCAGCTGAACCTGCTGGGACTGGACGATGAGGTCATTCGCGGCCTGGGTCTGAGAGTGGGCCAGGTGCGGTTGCTGACCGGTCTGGTGGTGATTGTACTGGCGGGAACCTCGGTAGCCATGGCTGGGTTGATCGGGTTTGTTGGCCTGATAGTGCCCCACATGGCGCGGGGGCTTTTCGGAACCGACCATCGCTGGGTACTGCCAACGTCCGCCTTGCTCGGAGCCGCACTGCTGCTCACTGCGGATACCGTTGCGCGACTGGTAATTCCGCCACAGGAAATCCCGGTGGGGGTGATGACCGCCTTGTTGGGCACGCCGTTATTCCTCCACCTTGCACGACAGGTGAGAAAGTCATCATGACCCGTTCCGTTGTTCTCCGCACACCCGGTGACCGCTGGTCGGTAAAGCTGAACGTCCGGGTACTGGGTGTCACCCTGGCTTTGGCGGCCCTGCTCGCCGTCAGCAGTCTCCTCGCGCTGAGTTCGGGCAGCCATCCCGCGTCCCTTGCCGAGGTTCTGGAGGCACTGGTATCCCCCGGCACGTCCGACCTCGGGCTGATCGTTCTGGAGATCCGCTTACCCAGGATTGTCATGGCCATTCTGGTGGGGGGCGCCCTTGGGTCCGCCGGCCTGATTCTCCAGGGCCTGGTGAGAAACCCGCTCGCCTCCCCGGACGTCATCGGAATTACCAGTGGCGCTTCGGCGGCCGCTGTCCTGTTTCTCTGGCTCGGTGGCGTAACCGGCACCTCACTGCTGCTGGCGCCCGTCGCCATGGGCGGGGCATTCGCGGTGGCCCTGTGCATCACCCTACTGGCCTGGCAAAAAGGTGTCAGCCCCTCAAGGCTGGTTCTGGTCGGTGTCGGCCTTGCGGCAGCCCTGACCGCCGTCACCACCCTGTTACTGGTGCTCAGCCCCGACTCAACTGCCATGGACGCCTACATCTGGCTGACCGGCAGCCTCTACGCCTCGCAATGGCATGACGTCACGGCGCTGGCGCCGTGGCTGGTGCTGTGCTGGCCGCTGGCACTGGTCCGGCTGAGACACCTGGATGCCCAATCCATGGGGGATGACACGGCCCAGGGACTGGGCAGCGCCTTGCAGGGTCATCGGCTGATGTTCCTGGTGCTGGCAGTCGTCATGGCGGGTTCCGCCGTCGCCTATGCCGGCGCCGTCGGATTTATCGGCCTGATCGCCCCCCATATGGCACGTCGCCTGATCACCAGCGGGTACACGGGGCTGTTACCGGTTGCGGCGCTGATCGGGGCGCTGATTCTTCTCTATGCGGACTGGATCGGGCGGGTTGCCTTTATACCAAGGGACCTGCCCGCTGGTATTTTTGTCGCCGGTATCGGCGCGCCGTTTTTCGTTTATCTGCTCTATCGACTCAGGCGCGGTGGGTCTTGAGGACAATGCAGGGAATGTGAAACGACCCCCGGAGCAGATACCCCGGGGTTCGTTTCAGGATTGAGAGTGGCAGGTCTTCAGAAGTCCAGCTGGTAACCCAGCGTGATGGTGCGGCCACGCCCCTGGAAGTAATACTCGTCACTGACCCGGGCGGCCTGGGAATAGTAAGTGAAGTAGTCTTTATCCAGCAGGTTCTCAATGCCCAGGGACACTTTCCCCGCCCCGGTTTTATAGGCCACGGTGCCATCCAGCAGGCCATAGCCGTCGAAGTCCAGCTCGTCGCCTTCCACATTGCGATCCAGGAACTGGCTGAACTGCAGGTGGCTGGAAAATGCCTGGGTCCAGGCCGCTGACCAGCTCAGACGCAGGGTTTCCGGCGCGATACTGATACCGCTCAACTTGGTATCGACGTCGCCATCACCATCGGTGTCGGACTTGCCGGATGCGTAGGAGTAGGAAAATGCCAGGTTGTGCGCTGCGGTCAGATCCGCGTCGGCGGTGACTTCCACACCCTTGATCTCGGTCTTTTCCCGGTTGCCGACCCAGACGCCATTTTCCTCGGTCAGTCGCTCACCGAAATCCGAGTCCGACTCATAGTAGCTCACTTCCAGGTGATAACGGTCCCAGTCGAATCGGGTACCGATCTCGCGGTTGTCGGTCACAATAGGCTGAAGCTGCAACAGGTTGTCGACGTCCTGGCCCGGGTCACTGATCCCCCTGAGCACCCGTCCCACATCCGGCATGCCAAAGCCTTCGGAGTAATTGGCAAACACCTGGGCCCAGTCGGTCAACTGATAGACCACACCGGCATTGAACAGGGTTTCCTCAAAGTCCGGGTTACCCCCCTGAACCGTGACATTGTCCTGGGTAACATTGCTGCGGTCGATGGTGTTATAGGTGTCCACCTTGAGTTCAGCCTGTTCATGACGAACACCGCTATGCAGGGTCAGATCCTCGGTAACCGCGAGATCACCCTGCAGGAATACAGCGTAATTACGGAAGCGGGATTCCGGTACGTAGGTGCGACCGGTGTGCACCAGATCCTGCTGGGTTTCGTCCTGGAGAACGTCCAGCCCCGCAGTCAGGTTCAGGCGGTTATCCAGCAAACCACGCCGGGTGAGGGTGAACTTACCGCCAAGCTTGTCGGACTCGTTACGGGTCTGGTCAAACCGGGCATTGCCCTCCGCGTCCTGATACGGAAAGAACGGGGTAGTGGCAAACTGTGCCCGGAATGTCTGGCTGTACAGCTGAGCGTCAACTTCATTGCCCAGCCAGTTGCCGTGGGAGTATGAGAGACGAGCCGTGGTTACCTCGTTATAACCGGGATCTCCGTCGGGATTGCCCTTGCGGGCCGTGGTGGGCACACCATTGGCACGGTCGCCGGGCACCGGCTCATAGTCGCCATTACCTTCCAGTTCGAAACGGTTGATGAAAAACTCAATATTCTGGTCATCATCCAGCCAGTAACCCAGCTTGGCGAGGACGTCATAACTTTCGGAGTTCTGGATTTCCCCCGGGTAGGCCACGCCCACCAGACGATCCTTGCCGTCGTAGAACACACCGCGTTCCTGGAAGCTGCCACCGACAAGATAGTCCCAACGGTCCTGCTGACCGCTGACCCGATAACCGACCTTGTAGCCCTGGCCATCGGACTTCACATCGTCGTCCGTGGTCACACTGGCGGAAACCGATTGGTTAATCGCACCACTCTCGGGCTTTTTGGTCACGAAGTTGATGATACCGCCAGTAGCGCCGAGGCCGTGCTCGGCACTTGCCCCGTGAATGACCTCGATGCGCTCCACCAACTCCAGATCGATGGTGTAGCTGTCGCGAGCACTGTCCCGCAGCGGATTGCTCTGGGGTACACCGTCTACCAGAAACAGCGGTGATCTGCCCCGGAAGGTCTCGCCGGCGTTGGAGAGTTTTTGCCGGCCCGGTGAATAGGAGGGAATCAGGTTGCCAAGAACCTCTCCGGGATCATTGGAAATCGCCAGCTGCTGCTCAATCTGTTCCCGGGTGATGATGGTGGTTTTGTGGGGCGTTTCCCCAACGGTGCTTTTATTGCGGGTCGCGGTGATGACCAGATCAGGCAGACTGACGGCCTTGTCATCCGCGGAGTTATCGGCCTGCGATTGCGCCAGCCCCGTCCCGGGAACAGCCATCGTCAGGGCCAGAAGCAGGACTCGTGACTCCGGAGTATTCATAAGCATTATTACCTCAGGTTAATGAGACGCAAATGCTAACGATTCGCATTATGAAATGCAACGAGCAGATTAGTTCATCACCCGGTTCACCTGCTCCACGAACGCCGCCGGCAGCACATCAATCACCGGGCGCTGGTCGCCGCTCATTTCCGGAGCCGGGGTGTTCGGTTCGGTCGCGATGATGGACGGATTCTCCGACCAGTGCAGCAGCTGCAGCTGGCCATCGGCCTGCTCCACCAGCGCGGTACAGTGCTCCACCCAATCCCCGTCGTTGCAATACAGGCCTTCGGCACTTCTGAGGAAACCGGCGGAGTGAATGTGACCACAGATAAAGCCGTCATAGTGGCCCCGCTCGGCAGCGGTCAGGGCGGCCAGTTCGAAACGGCGGATGAAGGTGCGTGCCTTGCCGATACGGCTTTTGACCCAGGCCGCCAGCGACCAGTAGGGCTTGCCGTTGAGCCGGCGCCAGGCGTTAAACCAGCGGTTGAGCCGCAGCAGGAGTCCGTGGGCACGGTCCCCCACCAATAGCATCAGCGGGCTGCAGCGCACCACCTGATCAAACTGGTCACCGTGGCAGACCAGGAATCGCCGGCCATCGGTTGTGTTGTGGACCGCTTTGTAGCGGATGTCGATACCGGAAATGGTCTGGCCACAGAAGCGACGGACAAATTCATCGTGATTGCCCGGCACATACACCACCCGGGTACCGGTCGCGGCCAGCTCCAGAAGTTTGTGGATAATTGCCTGATGGGACTCGGGAAAATGTACACGCCGCTGCATGGCAATCAGGTCAACAATGTCCCCGACCAGATAGAGGGTCTCGCAACGGACGTTGTTGAGGAAATCCAGCAGATAGTCCGCCTGACAATCCGCCGTCCCCAGGTGCACATCGGAAATGAACACGCTCCGGTAGTTCCACATTTCGTCTCCCACCCTTCAGCCATGCTGGATAGGGCTACTGTCACAAAGGTGGGTGACAGGAACATGACAGCGAGACGACGTTTTCAAGACGCCCGAGGACAGCGTGCCCCACAATCCGGAGCACGCCGCCAGCCCGGGTCAGATTAACGCAGATCCGGATTCAGGGTGTAGGTCCCGGTCACCCTGGCGCTGGCCAGCACATGGCCTGCCATGGCTTCACGCACATCGCTGCCATCGAATTCACCATCCAGGCCCAGGCTCTCAATATCCAGTGCATGGACTTCGTAGTGGTAATGGTGAAGGATCTCATCGTTCCAGGGCGGGCAGGGTCCATCATAACCGGCATAGGTGCCAGCCATATCGGGGTTTCCGGCCAGGAACTGGGTGTAGTTGTTCACCCCCCGGATACCGATCGGGCCCGGGCCGGGTGCCTTGCCCTTGGGAATGACGCCATCGCTGTCCTCACCCTCGGGAATCCGGTTTGTGGCGGCGGGAACGTCCACCAGCAACCAGTGGAAAAAGTCCACCCGCGGGATGTCCTTTGAAACCGTCTTGCCCTCCTGGTTCACATCATCCGCCACACTCGGCACGTCAGGATCAAACATCATGATCACGAAGCTCCGGGTACCTTCCGGTGCGTCTTCCCAGCTGATTTCCGGATTCCGGTTGGGGCCGAAACTCATGTGGTCTTCCTGGCTGTAGACGCCAAACGCGAATTTTTCAGGGATTGGCTGACCTTCCTCTATGCCTCGAACCTCTAGTTTCACGGTGTTGCCTCCTGTTGATGGTTGACCTTTATCTCAGTGACTGTGTCCCGAATACGTCCGTACTGTGATAAAAAGGTTTTAACAGTGGTGTTGTACGTCTGTCCAGATTAACAGACCTCACCAGTGCGAACACAGAACCGGAATCCCGGCCAGTCACACCAGCCCGAGCGACAGTCATACTGCATGTTCCACCAAGGCGAGATCATTCACCATACTCGGGATGCCCTGGGCGGCATCCTGGTGATCGACTACCGCAAACACCGAGTCCTGACCTTTGACTCGGTGTTTGAGCAAAGCAAGATTGATCGCCGCCAGCCCCACCTCCCGGTACACGAATACAACCGCGCCATGATGCTGCCGGCGGCGTTTGCCAGACCCCGGCATGTCACGGTGCTGGGACTCGGTGGCGGGGTCATGGTGAATGCGTTCCATCACTTGTACCCGGATTGCCGGATTCACGCCGTCGAGCTGAGACCGGCGGTTGTGGACGTGGCCCGGGAATTTTTCAGTTTACCCGACAGCGATCGCCTGACCATCACCATTGCCGATGCACGCAATGCCCTGGACGCCCTGCCGGACGCCGGTACCGATATGATCCTGGCGGACCTCTACAACGCCGACCGCATGAGCCCGGCCCAGGCCCAGCGTCATTTTGTGGATGAATGCAGCCGGGCCCTGACCGACAGCGGCTGGCTGGCACTGAATTACCACCGCACCCCGGATCCGGAAGGACCCTATTTTCGCCAGCTGAAAAAACACTTTGCGGTGTTGCTGATGTTCAGAAGCAAAAGCAACAACACGGTCATCTACGCCAGCAAGCGCCCCTTCGACGCCCTCCACTCAAAGGACCCGCTGCTGGCGGAGCTGGAAAAACGCCTGCCCATCAATTGGCGTAAGCTGATGACCCGGGTCAGCCGGCTGTAACCGGATCTGGGTCAGGACCATTTTTCCCGGGGCGGTTGATAATGTCTCATCTGGTCCAGCAGGGTGGCCGGATCATCTGCGGTAATGAGCATGTCGATGTAATCCTGCTTCAGGAACCCCGCCCGCTCCATGGTAGCGGCCATGGACAGCAACGGATCGTAGAAGCCATTCACATTGTAGAGCGCGCAAGGCTTGTGGTGAAAACCCAGCTGCCCCCAGGTCCAGGCCTCGAATATTTCCTCGAGGGTGCCGATACCGCCAGGTAGGGCGACAAAGCCATCCGCCAGCTCCGCCATTTTCGCCTTGCGCTCATGCATGTCCCTGACCACATGCAGTTCCGTCAAGCCGCTGTGGGCCAGCTCCCGGTCACGCAGATGCTCCGGAATCACGCCATAGACCTTGCCGCCGGACTCCAGCACCGAGTCGGCGACGATCCCCATCAGCCCGACGTGGCCGCCACCAAAAACCACATCGGCGCCGTTACGTCCGAAAAAAGTGCCCAGCTCCCGGACCTTGTTGGCATATACAGGGTCATTTCCGGTCCTGGACCCGCAATAAACCGCGATTTTCATCCAATCTCCTCACAAAGTAGCAGTCAGGTGGCTCCGAGGTCGCATTGAGCCGACCGCCGAAAACTCTAGCATGGAAGTTTAAACAACAAGAACCGCAGGAGTACCCCATGGCCGGGCGCATCGTGTTCCTTGTTGTCTGTCTGTCCCTGATGACCACGGCCCATGCGGAGCTTTCCGGGGACAGGGAGGCACTGATCCAGGAGCTGTTCCCCCCAGCAACCGTTATCCGGGACCAGTTGCCGGACTTTCCCGTATACCCGGTGTACCAGCTCCAGGAACTGCTGGGCTATGCCTATGAGTCCACCGACTTTACCCGCTTGCAGGGTTTTGCCGGCAAGCCGATCAGACTGCTGATCGGGCTGGACACCCGGGGCCGGTTCACCGGTGTCCGGGTATTGCATCACCATGAGCCGGTGTTTCTCCACGGCCTGGGTGAGGAACCACTGTTCGAGTTCACCGAGCAATATAAGGGCCGTTCACTGCGGGAGCAGATCATCGTCAGCACCTCCAATTCCCGCCGCTCGGGTCGGGATACCAGCGGCAACGTAGTGCACTTTGACGGGGTCAGCAAGGCTACGGTGTCTGTGCTGATTCTCAACGATACTGTCCTGTCTTCGGCATTGCAGGTCGCACGCAAAAAACTGGAGGGTTTCGCCCAGGCAACTCCGACACGGGCAAAGCCGGACGTCTATGAGCCGCTGTCCTGGCAGCAACTGATTGACCGGGGCTACATCGGCCATTGGCGGGTGAACGCAGCCACCATTGAAAACCGGGTCGGTCGTCCCCTGTCGGACTACTCCGGGGATCTGGAGCGGCCAGAGGGGGAACCCTTCAGCGAGCTGTATTTTGGTTACATCAACGCGCCCATTGTCGGTCGCAACCTGCTGGGCGACGATGGCTACAGACAATTGATGGCCAGGTTGGAAGACGGCGTCCAGATTCTCGCCATCCTGTCGCGGGGGAAGTTCCTGCACGTTGCGGAAGACTTCGTACCCGGAAGCCCACCGGACCGCCTGGGCCTGATCCAGAATAACCTCGCCATAGAAATCCGGGACCTCGACCTTCTGGACAGGAACCTGGAGTTTCAGGCCGTCGGAATGCCGTCCTTCGACGCCAGCAACCTGTTCCGGGTGGGTGGCAGCACAGGCTTCAACCCGGGCGCGGAAGCCGAACTGAAGCTCAATGTCGAGCTGGCACGCAATCACTTGATGATCGATCGCACGACCCTGGACATTCCCGTCCGGTTCAATGGCGACATGTTCGAGACTGTCGACATTGCCGCGTCTCCGGAAGACTCACGGGAACCGGTGTGGATCGGTCTGTGGAAGGAACGCTGGTGGCAGATCTCACTTCTGGTGGCCGGTCTTGCTGTACTCACGGTGTTTTTCGCCAGACAGAAGTCCCTCAGCCGCCACCCACGGCTGGTGCACCGGTTCCGTTGGGGCTTCTTGTTTTTCACGCTGTCCTTTATCGGTTTTTATGCCCAGGGCCAGCTCTCGGTGGTGAATATCTACACGCTGTTCCTGGCTGTCCAGGACGACTTCTCACTGGACGTATTCCTGCTGGACCCGGTGATTTTCATCCTCTGGACCTACACCTTCATCACCCTGTTTATCTGGGGGCGGGGCCTGTTCTGCGGCTGGCTTTGTCCGTTCGGAGCTCTGCAGGAAATGGCCGCCTGGCTGGGCGGGAAACTGAAATTCAGACAGGTCAGGGTGCCTGAGCACTGGCACCGCCGACTGATTCTGATCAAGTACCCTATTCTCCTGGGGCTGGTCGGCACTGCCTTCCATTCACTGACCCTGGCGGAACAACTGGCGGAAGTGGAGCCCTTCAAGACCAGCATCACCCTGTTCTTTGTCCGCTACTGGCCGTTTGTGGTGTATGCGGTGGGGCTGCTGGTGATCGGCATGTTCATCCACAAGTTCTATTGTCGGTACCTGTGCCCACTGGGCGCCGGTCTGGCGGTGCTGGGCCGGTTCCGGCTGTTCAACTGGCTGGATCGGGTCGAGCTGTGCGGCAACCCCTGCCAGCACTGCAAGAACGAGTGCGGCGTTAACGCCATCCGCAAGGATGGTCGGGTGGATTACGATGAATGTATCCAGTGCCTGGAATGTGTGGTTATTCTGCGGGACGCGGAGCAATGCGTGGACAAGCGGGTACAGAACAAGAAGCGCGAAAGGCAGGCCAATATACTGGCCACGGATGCGGGCTGAACCTGCCAGTTTGTTACTGAATCACCAATCCGGTTATCATTGAATGACTATTCAAGTACAGATGCCCGCGGATTGCAGCTATGGCCAGACATGCACGCTATGACAGAAAAACTGCCCTGGAAAAGGCCGTCGGCCTGTTCTGGGAGAAGGGCTATCACGGCAGCTCCATGAAACAGATTGAGCACGCCCTGGATATGCGCCCCGGCAGCATTTACGCCACCTTCGGCAGCAAGGACGGGCTGTTTTCGGAAGCGCTGGCCTCCTACGCAGAACAGGGCGGTCGGGAAATGGCAGCGCACCTTGAGCCGTACGATTCCATCGTGGACGGCCTTCAGGATTACCTGCGCGCTATTGCCGCCAGCTGCGGCCCCGATACAGAGGCGCCCTCACGGGCCTGCATGATCGTAAAAACCCTGCTGGAGTCCAGCAACACCCACAGTGCGCTGGCCGCCCAGGCCAACCGCATTCTTTCTGCCATTGAACATTCCCTGAAAGCCGCCCTGGAGCAGGCGAAAGGCCGGGGAGAGTTGGTCTCAACCGCGGATTGCAGTCGCCTGGCCAGGTTGCTCCAGGCCCAGATCATGGCACTGCGTGCGATGGCCGAAAGGGGCCTGACGGCGGCACAGTTACAGGCCCTGGGGGACGACATGGCCGCCATCCTTGATGGATACCGTACTCACCACTGAGCAAGCCCCGGAGACGTGACGTAAGGGGATGGGGGACATAGGTCCAATTGTACCTGCTGGCCTCTCCGCGTTAGTATTAATCCGGCTGCGTTAGCACCCTACCTTTCACAGAATCCCAGTGAGGACAGCCAAGCGTTTTGGGCCTGAGAGCGCTTGGCTCTCTTCACTTAAAGGTCTGACTGTTATGGATAATCTTCATCACATTGTCGTGGTCGGCGGTGGCGCCGGCGGTCTTGAGCTCGTCACCAGCCTGGGTAACAAGCTTGGCAAAAAACGCAGGGCGCGCATTACCCTGGTGGATGCCGGACTGACCCATGTCTGGAAACCCCTGCTCCATGAAGTGGCCTCCGGATCACTCGATGCCAGTGCCAACGAGATCAACTACCGCGCCCACGCTCAAAAGCACCATTACGAGTTCCAGCTTGGCTGCATGAGCGGACTGGATCGTGACGCCAAACAGCTGGTGATCGCGCCGTTTCATGATGAAGAAGGCGTGGAAGTGGTTCCGGAGCGTCGCATCAGCTATGACACGTTGGTGATGGCTGTCGGCAGTACCGCCAACGATTTCGGCACCCCCGGCGCCCAGGAGCACTGCCTGTTCCTGGACAGCCTGACACAGGCACGCCGTTTCCATAACCTGTTGCTCAATGCTTTCCTGCGCAAGAACCACGACGCCAATCAGGGCCAGACTCACGAACTGCCGATTACCATCATCGGTGCCGGAGCCACCGGCGTGGAACTGGCGGCGGAACTGCGCCTGGCCTCGCGGGAGTTACCGGTATTTGGCATGAACCGCCTGCAGGCATCGGATGTATCGATTTCTGTCATCGAAGCGGCGGACCGTATCCTGCCGGCACTGCCCGAACGCCTGTCCGCCGCCGCGACCCGTGAACTGGGGCGGCAAAGTGTCAAGGTCATGACCGGACAACCGGTGAGCGAAGTGCGTAAGCAGAGCATTGTGATGAAGGACGGCACCGAGCTGCCTTCGGAAATGACCATCTGGGCCGCTGGCATCAAGGCGCCTGGCTTCCTCGCGGAGCTCGACGGGCTCGAAGTGAACCGGGGCAACCAGCTGGTGGTGGAGCAGACCCTGCAAACCACCCGTGACAGCAGTATTTTTGCCCTGGGCGACTGTGCCGCCTGCCCCCAACCGGATTCCGACAGGCCGGTCCCCCCCAGGGCCCAGGCCGCCCATCAGCAAGCGGATGTATTGTTCAAGACGCTCTGTAATCGCCTGGAAAGCAAAGAGGCCATTCCCTTTGTCTACAATGATCACGGTTCACTGATCAATTTCAGCCACTACACCACCGTTGGCAACCTGATGGGTAACCTGTCCGGTCGTGGCATGTACATCGAGGGCAAGGTCGCACGCCTGTTTTACGTTTCCCTGTACCGCATGCATCAGGTCGCCCTGCACGGATTCCTGAGGACCGGCGTTATCTGGCTGATGGACAAGATCAGCCGCGCCATGCAGCCGCGGCTCAAACTGCACTAACCGGTGCTCAGCCGCTGAACCCAGTCAATCATCGGGGCGGGGTAGATACCAAGCACGAGAATCACCACGGCCAGGGCCATCAGGGTCAGGCCGCCAATGCGACTGCCCCAATCGTTGGTGACATCCCGGCGACGCATACCGGGTTCCGGCAGGTACAGGGTCACCATCACCCGCAGGTAGTAGTACAGGCCGATGGCACTGCCTGCGACAACCCCGCCCACCAGCCACCAGCGGCTGTCGGCAACGCCCAGGGCAATCACGTAGAACTTCCCGATAAAGCCCGCGGTTAACGGAATGCCCGCCAGTGACAGGAAACTGACCGTCATCACCGCCGCCAGGTAAGGCCGGCGCCAGAACAGACCCCGATATACCGGTAATCCGTCAGCATCTTCGCCGCCAAACGGACTTGAAACCAGGGTGACCACGCCGAAAGCCGCCAGGGTGGTGACCAGATAGGTGATCAGGTACACCCCCGTGGTTTCCATGGCCAGGGTATTGCTGGCGACAATCGCCACCAGCAGATAACCGAAATGGGCGATGGACGAATAGCCCAACAGCCGCTTGAGATTGGCCTGGAACAGGGCCAGAAGATTACCCCCCAACATGGTCAGCAGGGCCAGTACCGTAAACAGGGTCTGCAGCCACTCACTGCTGAAGAACGGTGCCGCCAGCACTATCCTTAACAGCACGACGAACACAGCCAGCTTGCTGACGGTGGCCAGGAAGATGGTGGCGGGCGCCGGGCCACCCTGATAAACGTCGGGTGTCCACAGGTGGAAGGGCACCACGGACAGCTTGAAACCCAGCCCCACCACCATCAGTGCAGCGCCGGCGAGCATCCAGGCATCCGGTGCCTGCACCAGCGCTCCGGCCACACCCTCCAGATCCAGGTAACCTGTGCGGGCATAGATCAGCGCCATACCAAACAGCAGGAACGCCGTTGCCGCAGCCGACAACAGCAGATACTTGATACCCGCCTCCAAAGAGCGCTCGGCGCGAAAGCTGTAAGCCAGCATGCCGTACAAGGGCATGGACAGAAGCTCCAGGCTGATAAACAGCATCGCCAGGTGGTTGCTGGCCACCAGCGCCAGGGCACCGGCAGTGGCGCACAACAGCAGCAGATAAAACTCATCCTTCGGCCCGATGTAGCCGGTCAGGTAATGATGGCTCAGGATCACCGTCACCAGCGCGGAAACCAGGATCAACGTGCCAGCCATGACCGCCAACCCATCCACCTGCATCAGAGGCGGGGAGCTTGTCGCCGGAAACGTCAGGGGCAGCGCCAACAGGCCAAAAACCAGGCCCGCCGCCGAGACCAGGGCGGTAACCGCGTGATTCCGCTGCCAGGCAACCCCGAGCATGACGATCACCGCCGTCGAAGCGACAATGATCAGGGGCAGTACCGTGACAAGGTGCGCGGTCGTCAGCATCAGCGCGCCTCCCCGGAAACCTTGGCCAGGCTTTCTCCGGCAAACAGCTCAGCAGTGGCGCCGGACAGACCGGCGGTGGCGTCCAGTAAGGGCTGGGGATAGAGCCCGACCAGAATCATCAGCGCCAGCAGGGTCAGCATCATGAAGTACTCCCGCCAATCCGGCCCCGCCAGCGCGCCCTGCCGGTACACGGGGCCGAAATGCACCCGCTGCATCAGGATCAGGGAATAGATAGCCGCAAGCACCAGCCCGGCACTGGCAATCACCACAACCACCGGGGCGGTTGGAAAGGTACCGAACAGGATCATGAATTCGCCCACGAAGTTGGCCGTTACCGGCATGCCCAGGGAGGCCGCGACGAAGCACAGGGTAAAGCCCGGCAAGACCGGCATCCGACCCCAGAGGCCACCCATGGTGCGCATATCGCGGGTATGGATGCGTTCATATATCTGCCCGCTCAAGATAAACAGACCGGCCGATGAGAAGGCGTGCGCGACCATCAGCACCACCGCACCCTGAATCGCCAGTTCCGAGCCGGAGTAGATGGCAATCAGCACAAAACCCATGTGGGAAATACTGGTGTAGGCAATCAGCCGCTTGATGTCCTGCTGGCCGCACGCCAGCACCGCGCCATAGATGATACCGATCAGGCCCAGTGTCATGGCCACCGGCGCAAAGGCCCGGGATTCTTCCGGGAACAACGGCAGGCCAAAGCGAAGCATGCCGTAAGCCGCGGTTTTCAGCAGGATGCCCGCCAGATCGACACTGCCGGCGGTCGGGGCCTGGGCATGGGCGTCTGGCAGCCAGCCATGGAAGGGTACCACCGGCAGTTTGACGGCAAATGCGACAAAAAAGCCCAGCATCAGCCAGGGCGCCATCGCCTCGGGCACGTCCGCCTGGCGCAGAACGTTATAGTTGAACGTCCACTCGCCGCTGTTACTGAAGTGGATAAACACCAGCGACAGAATCGCCACCAGCATCAACAGCCCGCTGGCCTGGGTGTATATGAAGAAACGGGTGGCAGCACGAATGCGGGTATGCCCCGGCGAGCCGCTGTGGCCCCAGAGCGCGATCAGGAAATACATAGGCACCAGCATCATTTCCCAGAACAGGAAAAACAGAAACAGGTCCAGCGCCAGGAAAACCCCCACGACACCGCCCAGGATCCACAACAGGTTCAGGTGAAAGAAACCGATGCGATGGGTGATCTCGTGCCAGGAACACAGCACGGCCAGCGCGCCGAGGAAACCGGTGAGGGCCACCAGGATCAGCGACAGGCCGTCTATGGCGAGGTGCACCTCAACGCCGAAGCGGGGAATCCAGGGCGTTCGCCATTCCAGCAGCCACTGGTTCTGGGCCCCCTGGGGGAAAGCAAAGTCCCCTGTAACCCACAGCCAGAGGCTGATCACCAGCACAAACAGCATGGTCGCCAGGGCAATCCACCGTGGCGCCTGCTCGCCCCAGCGATCCGCCTGCCAGCACAAGAGGCCGCCCAGAAAAGGAATCAGAATCAGCCAGACCAGGATCATGCGACAACCCCCGGGAGCAGTACCAGCGCCAGCAGAATCACCGTGGCACCCAGAATCATCGCTGTCGCGTAGCTCCGGACCCGGCCGTTCTGGGCCCGCACCAGCCCACCATTGAGGAGTTTGGCCAACAATGCCAGCAGGTTGAGTGTCATGTTCACCAGGTCGTACCTCAGCATCCGAACCAGATGCTGCCAGGGCCTGACCAGAAGCCGGTCATACAGGGCATCAAATCCCCAGGCCCGGTGCCACAGCGACCACAACAGGGCGCCCAGCCCCTGACCGGCCTGGCGCCGCAGCCACTGGGGCTGGGCCAGAAACAGCCAGCCCGCCGTTGCCAGACCCGCAATCACGGTGCTGATAGCCAGTATCTGGAGCAGGGTGTGACTGGCCTCGGCGCTGGCTCCGGGCGGCGCCGGGAACAGGCCGCTGAGATGCGGATAAAGCCAGGCGCCCAGGACAGTGGACAGCAGCGCCAGCACCAGTAGAGGCAGGTGGTGGGTCAACGGGTTGGTCCCCGGTTCGGCGTTACGGGCGTTGTCGCTGCCACAGTCGCCATGGAAGGTACCAATAATCAACCGTACCGTGTAAATACAGGTCAGAAACGCGCCCAGAAGGCCCGCCAGCAAAAGCCCCTGCTGGCCGGAAGCCAGCGCCTGCCAAAGAATTTCATCCTTGCTGTAGAAGCCAGCCGTCACCAGAGGCAGGGCCACCAGGGCCGCGCCGCCCACCAGAAAGCCACCATAGGCGACCGGCAGGCGCTTTCGCAGGCCGCCCAGTCTGGCCATGTCTTGCTCGTGGTGGCAACTGGTGATCACGGCACCGGCCGACAGAAACAACAGCGCCTTGAAGAAGGCGTGGGTGACCAGATGGAAAATGGCCGCGTCAAACGCCCCGACCCCGAGCGCCAGAAACATGTAGCCGATCTGGCTCATGGTGGAATAGGCCAGAATCCGCTTGATGTCGGTCTGGGCGAGAGCGGCAAACGCGGCCAGCAGCAGCGAAACAGCGCCGATCACACCGACCAGCCAGAGCACATCCGGTGCCAGCAGGAAAATGCCATTCAGCCGTGCAATCAGGTAGACCCCGGCGGTCACCATGGTGGCCGCGTGGATCAGCGCAGAAACCGGGGTCGGGCCCGCCATGGCGTCCGGCAACCAGGTATGCAGCGGCACCTGGGCCGATTTGCCCAGGGCCCCGCCGAGCACCAGCAGCGCAACCAGGCTGACAGTGGGATCTCCTGCCGACCAGACCTCGGAGGCCCGGACCATCACCTGCTGAATATTCAGGGTGCCCAGATCCCGGAAGATCAGGAACAGGCCCAGAGCCAGAAACACATCCCCGATCCGGGTCACCACAAACGCCTTGAACGCAGCTCGGCCGTTGGCTTGGTCCTGATAGTAGTAGCCGATGAGCAGGTAACTGCATAGCCCCACACCTTCCCAGCCCAGGAACAGCAGCAACAGGTTATCCCCCAGCACCAGGATCAGCATGCTGAAGACGAACAGGTTCATCCAGGCATAGAAGCGGGTGACCCCGGCATCCCCCGCCATGTACCAGGCGGCGAACAGGTGGATGAAAAAACCGACGCCGGTAATGACCGCCATCATCACCAGGGCCAGGCCATCCACCGCCAGACCGATGGTAGGCCTGAACGCCCCCGCCTCGATCCAGGTCCAGAGCGTAAAGCGCAGAGTGTCGTCGCCGCCTGCGTGGAGGGCAATCGCCCAGGCCGTTGCCAGCGCCGCCAGTCCGATACTGGCGACACCGATCACGGTGGTCAGACGGGGCCCCAGACGACCACCGGAAAACGCCAGCAACAGGGTACCGATCAGGGGAAACGTAAACGACAGAGTAACGGCTAACGCCATCATCCTCGCATCCTGCTGGCCAGATCCAGGTTCAGGGATCGCACCCGGTGGTAGAGCTGAATCATCAGTGCCAGCCCCACCGCTGCTTCAGCAGCCGCCAGGGTAATCACCAGCAGAAACATGGCCTGGCCATCGGGCTGGTTCCAGGCCGTGGCACCCACGACAAAGGCAAGGGCCGCCGCATTCAGCATGACCTCCAGGCTCATCAGTACGAACAGCATGTTCCGTCTCAGCATCAGCCCCGCCAGGCCCAGCACAAAAAGAATGGCAGCCAGGATCAGGCCGTGCTCCACCGGGATGCCCGACATCAGTGACCACTCCTGTTCCGTAATGGATTCGAACGACGCCCGACATGAGAGGCTACAATCAGAGCCCCCAGTAGCAGCAGCCCCGACAGCTCAACCACCATGAGCCAGGGCCCGAACAGGGTCAGGGCCACCGACCGTGCGGTCAGCAGGTCGCCCTCAATGACCTGTGCCATGTCACCCCGTATCAGCAGGGTCACCAGCACAGCCAGGAGGATGGCTGCCAGTATTGAGGGGCCAAGCCAGTGGCGCGGGTGGCGCCAGCCCGCGCTGTCGCTGTCTTCGTCCGGGCCCAGGTTGAGCATCATCACCACAAACACGAACAGGACCATGATGGCGCCGGCATAGACAATGATTTCCAGGGCGCCGGCAAACGGCGCGCCCAGAGCAAAAAACACCAGCGCCACGGCAATCAGCGACACAATCAGGTACACCACCGCATGCACCGGGTTCTTGCCGGTAATCACACCCACGGTGGCCAGTACCGCCACCAGCCCACTCAGATAAAATGCCAGTTCCATGGATTCTCGCCTCCCGGGTTATGGCAACAGAGACCGTACGTCCACCGGTTCCTCCTCATTCAGGGCCTGGCCCTTGTCCTTGCCTCCGATGGCCATGCCCGCCACCTTGTAGAAGTGGTAATCGTGATCCTTGCCCGGCCCGTTGATCAGCAGGTCTTCTTTCTCGTAAACCAGTTCCTGCCGGTCGTACTCGCCCATCTCGAAGTCCGGGGTCAGCTGGATCGCCGAGGTGGGACAGGCTTCCTCACACATGCCGCAGAAAATGCAGCGGGAGAAATTGATCCGGAAGAATTCCGGGTACCAGCGGCCGTCCTCCTGCTCCCCCTTCTGCAGGGAAATGCAGTCCACCGGGCAGGCCACCGCGCACAGGTTGCAGGCAACGCAGCGTTCCTCTCCGTCGGGATCGCGGGTCAGCACGATCCGGCCCCGGTAGCGGGGCGGCAGATAGACCGCCTCTTCCGGATAGTTCACGGTCTCCCGCTTGCGGAAGCTGTGCATGAACACCATTCCCAGGGTCCGCAGCTGGGTCCAGGTCGCCGGTACGAGCCACAACACGGATTTGATGAACGGGACCTTTTCTTTCTCCATGACGGAATCCTCCTCAGCCTTCGGGTGCAACCAGCAGCACCACCGCGCCGGTTGCCAGCAGATTGATCAGGGTCAGGGGCAGGCAAACCTTCCAGCCAAAGCTCATCACCCGGTCATAGCGGGGCCGCGGCAGTGAGGCCCGCAACAGGATGAACAGCACCAGGAAGAAGCCGGTTTTGATCGCAAACCAGAGCACCGGGGGTAGCCAGGGGCCGTGCCAGCCGCCAAAGAACAGGGTCACGATGAGGGCAGACACCAGCACCATGCCCACATACTCGCCGATAAAGAACAGGCCGAACTTCATGCCGGAGTATTCAATGTGATACCCGTCCGCCAGCTCCTGCTCGGCTTCGGGCTGGTCAAAGGGGTGGCGGTGAGTCACGGCAATGCCGGCAATCAGGAAGGTGCAGAAGCCAAAGAACTGGGGAATGACGAACCAGAGCCCTTCCTGGGCAGCGACAATCTCGCGCATGTTGAAGGAACCGGCCAGGGCCACCACCCCCATCAGCGACAGGCCCATGAACACCTCGTAGGAAATCGTCTGGGCTGACGAGCGCAAAGCGCCCAGCAACGCGTACTTGTTGCCACTGGCCCAGCCCCCCAGCAGCACCGCGTAAACGTTGATTCCCGCCATTGCCAGGAAAAACAGCAACCCGATATGCAGGTCCGCAATGCCCCATCCGGGCGTTATCGGTATAACGATGAACGACAGCAGCAGGGAGGCAAAGGCAATCATAGGTGCCAGCACGAACAGCGGCCGGTCCGCAAACGGTGGAATCCAGTCCTCCTTGAAGAAAATCTTGATCATGTCGGCCACCAGCTGAAAGCTGCCAAACGGACCGACCCGGTTGGGCCCGTACCGGTCCTGCCAGAGCCCCAGCAGGCGTCGTTCAACAATGGTCAGGGTGGCACCCAGCAGAACCGCACCGAGGAGAATCACCAAAGCCTGGAACATGGCCCAGAGAATTACCTGCCATTCCGGCGTCAGCCAGCTCACGGGCGCACCTCCTCACCGGTTGTCGGCATGGAACCCGGGCCGGCGGTCAGCGTGACCGGACCACCGCCGATGCCCGCCGGAACGCTGCCCCCCGGCAGGCCAACCAGCCCCCGGGGCCAGTCCGCCGGCATACCGGCCGGCAGCGTCACACAAGCATGCTTGCCGGTGACCGTGACCAGTCCGCCCAGCTCGACACCCAGTGCTTTGGCATCGGCTTGCGAAAGTAGTAGCACCGGTGGCTCCATCCGCTGACGAATGGGTTCCGCCCGGGCAGAGGTTTCCTCGCCGCCGAACAGGCGGGGCAGAACGATGGCCTGGCAATCCGTGCCGGACGGCTGAAAGGCAGCCGGAATGTCACACTCGTAGTGATAGTGGCCAGGCCGGGGGCCGAGTAACCGGATGCCCGGGTCGCCCCCGCGCAGGTGGCCGCCTACTTCATCGGTGAACTTATTCCATGCCTGGGGCGAGTTCCAGCCCGGCGCCCAGGCAAACGGCACCTGCTGATGCGGATGCCGGAAACCGCTATAGCCCTCCATGGAAAAGGCAAGTGCGGTGTCCGGATCCTGGGACACCCGGGGCTCACTGACACTCCGGTTTGCCCTCATGGAGGTCCGGCCACTGTAACGGTGCGGCTCCCGGGCCAGCCGTAGCCCCTCGATCCGGAAACTGGCATCGGGAGCAGCAGCGGTAATCATCGCCAGGTCCGGACAGGCCCGGCTGCAAGCAGACGTCACCTGGTCCAGGGTAATCTCCCCCGGAGTATCGCCGTTCAACTTGGCCGAGAGGCCGTGCAGCCAGCGCCAGCTCTCGTGAATCCGGGCTTCCGGGCGGAGATAGCCTGGCTCGAACACCTGGAAGAAGCGCTGAGCCCGTCCTTCCAGGCTGACCAGGGTGCCATCACCTTCGGCAAAGCTCGCCGCTGGCAGCGAGAAGCTTGCCCGGTTCAGCGTCCGGGTGCGCTGATGGTCCAGCACCACCAGCGTCTGGACGTTGGCCAGGGCAGCGTCGACCCGGGCTTCCGGCAGGCGCTGATAAAGGTCGTTCTCCAGGATGACTGCGGCATCGGCGTTTCCGTCTGCCAGCTGATCAAGCGCCCATTCCAGGGGCTGTCCGCCCAACAGGGACAGGCCCGTGCTGTTCACTTCCCGGCGAACGAATAACAGCCCGCCCTGCCTGGTCCGCCGGGCGAGCGCCCGGGCAATGTTGCCGGCGGCCCGGATAATGGCCGGAGAACCCAGGGCACCGCCGCTGACCACCAGCGGCCGTTCAGCGGCCATCAGCGCGCTGGCAATCTCTGAGGCCCGCAACCGCAGCGCCTGCTCCAGGTCAGGAACATCCGGTGCCGTCGGATCGATGACGTGGGCCACCGCAAATCCGAGCCGGGCGATGTCGTCGGGCGCGAGCGCCAGCCGTTTCCGGGCAAGGGGATCCAGCTCGGTTTCGGCCGGATAGGCAATGAACAACGGCTGGCGATGGTTTTGGGCCAGGGTTTTCATGGCTTCGGCATTCCATTGGGGGATTCCCAGCTTTGCCGCGTGTTCCACCTGTGGCGCGGTGATTGCCTGGCGGATGGCAAGGCCGAGCCGCGCCGCGCTCTCCATGGGGTCTTCCCCGAGCAGGAGCACGGCATCATGCCCTTCAACCTCCCGCAATGTGGGCGCAGGCAGTCCGCAACTTCGGCCCAGTTCCTCCATCAGACCGAGGCAGATCTGCTCACCCGTACTGATGCCTGTGGAAAAGTTTGCCTCACCGACCAGTTCCCGAAGCTGGTGATTGCTTTCCAGGCTGGCCCGGGGCGAGCCAATACCAATAATCCGACCGGCGTGGCGCAAGGCCTCCGTAATCCGGGCCAGGGCCGAATCCACCCCCAGTGTTTCCCGCTCCTGCCCCGGCGAGGAACAGAACTCCGGCATGCGGGGCCGGTCCTGCCGGTTCACATAGCCGTAGCCGAAGCGGCCGAGATCACACAGGAAAAACCCGTTCACCTCACCGTGGTAGCGGTTTTCAATTCGCCGGATATCGCCATAGCGTTCGCCCGGGCTGATGTTGCACCCCACCGCGCACTGGTGACAGATACCCGGGGCGAATTGCAGGTCCCACTTGCGGGCGTAATGGTCGGAATGACTCTGGTCGGTGAACACGCCGGTGGGACAGACTTCTGTCAGGTTACCGGCAAACCGGCTTTCCAGAGTGCCCTCTTCATAGCGACCGAAATAGATGTTGTCCTTGGCTCCGAACGCGCCCAGGTCGGTGGCGCCGGCGTAGTCGTTGTAAAAGCGCACACAGCGGTAACAGGTGATACACCGGTTCATCTCGTGGGCGATGAACGGCCCCAGATACTGGTTACGACGGGTGCGTTTTCGGAACCGGTATCGGCGGCGATCGTGGCCGGTCATCACGGTCATGTCCTGCAGGTGGCAGTGGCCGCCTTCCTCGCAGACCGGGCAGTCGTGGGGGTGGTTGATCATCAGCCATTCCACCACGCTGGCCCGGAAAGCCCGGGCTTCCCCATCCTCAATATCAATGCGGGTGCCGTCCGCCGCCTGGGTCATACAGGACATCACCAGCATGCCCTTGTCGTCCTCGCTGTCCCTGTACTGGCGCACGGCGCACTGGCGGCAGGCGCCGACACTGCCCATGGCCGGGTGCCAGCAGAAATAGGGAATGTCGAGGCCCAGGGACAGGCAGGCCTGGAGCAGGTTGTCTGCCCCGTTAACCTCGTAGCTCTGGCCGTCCACGTGAATGGTTGCCATGGCGCCCGTTTACTCCCTGTTGCCCATCAACGATCGATTCATACTTCCCCCACCGGTATTGGATCCGCATGGGCCTTGCCCTTCGGGTAGCGAACGCCCTGCTCGAATTCGTGCCGGAAATGCCGGAGCGCGGTCTGCAGGGGCATGGCCGCACCCGGGGCGTGAGCACAAAAGGTCAGCCCCGGGCCGCAGTCCGCCGCCAGCTTGTCCAGCAGTTCCACATCGCCGACCTCGCCTTCGCCCCGCTCCAGAGCCAGCAACAACTTCACCGCCCACGGCAGGCCTTCGCGGCAGGGCGTGCACCAGCCACAGGATTCCCGGGCAAAGAACTCCTCCAGATTGCGCATCAGCGACACCATGCTCTGATCCTCGGTCACCACGGTGATCAGGCCGGTACCGAGGCGACTGCCTTCCTTGCCCACGGTGCCGAAATCCAGCGGCAGGTCCAGATGCTCCGGCAACAGGAACCCGGTGCTGGCACCGCCTGGCAGCCAGGCCTTGAGTTTTCGGTCGTCCCGCAGCCCCCCGGCCAGTTCCAGGATCTCCCGACCGGTGGTGCCGATGGGCAACTCCCAAAGACCGGGCCGGTACACCAGCCCCGAGGCGCCGTACAGTTTGGTGCCACCATCCTCGGTGCGATCCCCCGATAGCCCCTGGTACCAGTCGGCACCCCGCAACATGACCGCAGGTACGTTGCAGAGGGTTTCCACATTGTTAACCACCGTTGGTTTGCCCCAGGCGCCAGACTGGCCGGGGAACGGAGGCTTGGCCCTGGGATTGGCCCGATGGCCTTCCAGCGAGTTGAGCAGGGCGGTTTCCTCTCCGCAGATGTAGCGCCCGGCACCGGTGTGCAGGGCAATGTCAAAATCAAAGCCACTGCCGGCGATGTCCGGACCGAGCCAGCCGGCCTCACGAGCCTCAGCCAGGGCCACCGTCAGAACCCGGGCTGATTCCACGTACTCCCCGCGCAGAAAGATGTAGCCATAACGGGCGTTGTTGGCGAAGGCCGCCAGAATCATGCCCTCAATCAACAAATGCGGCTGCTGCTCCATGAGCAGGCGGTCCTTGAAGGTGCCCGGCTCCATCTCATCGGCATTGCAGACGATATACCCCCGGGGCATGCCGGCACCCTGCATGGTGAGGCTCCATTTCAGGCCGGCGGAAAAGCCGGCACCACCGCGGCCCCGGACATTGGCCTCTTTTATGGCTGCAATGACCGCCTGGGGATCCCCGGCATCCAGTACCAGCCGAACGGTCTCGTAGCCTTGCTTCGATTCATAGTCTTTCAGGTCCACCATCTGGCCGTCGTCCCGAAGCCGCCAGGTCAGCGGGTGGCTGTCCGGCGTGCGCTCCGAGGCAGGCTGGAGCAAGCGGCTGCGATAGACCGGAGACTGGCGCTGACTGTTCACGGATAGCCCTCCAATAGACCCGGAAGGTCGTCGGCACTTACCGGGCCGTAGACGTCATCATCAATCATCAGGGCAGGCCCGCCATCGCAGGCACCCAGACAGCACACCGGAAGCAGGGTGAAGCGGCCATCGGCCGTGGTTTCACCCAATTCGATGCCGAGCCTGCCGCTCAGGCCCTGCCGGAGCTGGTCAGCCCCGGTCAGGAAACAGGAACTGCTGTCGCAAACCAGGATCACATGGCGTCCCACCGGCTGCCGGAATATCAGGCTGTAAAAGGTGGCCACGCCCTCAACGCTGGCCGGTCCCACACCCAATACCCGGGCAATGGCCGGGATCGCGTCATCCGGCACCCAGCCATGGCGACGCTGGACTATCTTCAGCGCCTCAATGCAGGCCGCCTGGGGCTGCTCGTAGTGACTGGCCTCGGCGCGCATGGCAGCCTCATCCTCCGGGTGCAGCCGGAAGCCGTCAGTAGTGATGGTCTGTGGGGTCGGAGTCGGTTCCATCATCAGCGGTCCACGTCGGCCATTACGAAATCAATACTACCCAGGTGGGCGATCAGGTCCGGCACGAAGCCGCCACGCATCACACTGGGAATCTGCTGAAGGTGCGGGAAACTGGGCGTTCGTATCCGGGTCCGGTAACTGATGGTGTTGCCATCACTGGTCAGGTAGTAACTGTTGATGCCCTTGGTGGCCTCCACCATCTGCATCGATTCCTGGGGTTTGAGCACTGGCCCCCAGGACACCTGCAGGAAGTGGGTGATCAGGGTTTCAATATGTTCCAGCATGCGCTCACGGGGCGGCGGTGTGGTGAGCGGATGGTCCGCCTTGAAGTCGCCCGACGGCATGTGGTCCACGCATTGCTGGATAATCCGCAAGCTCTGTCGCATTTCTTCGATACGCAGCTGCCCCCGGTCAAAGACGTCGCCCCGGTGCCCCAACGGCACCTCGAACTCGAAGTTGTCGTAACCGGAATAGGGCCGTTGTTTGCGCAGATCGAAGTTGCATCCTGTGGCCCGAAGGTTCGGGCCGGTGACCCCCCAGGCCAAGGCCTCGGCCGTGTCAAAAGCAGCTATGTTCCGCGTCCTTTCCCGGACCAGGGCGTTCTCCATCATGGCCCGCTCGTACTCCCGCAGGCGCGCCGGCATCCAGTCCAGAAACTCCTGGACCAGTTGTTCCCAGCCCTGGGGCAAATCCTGCATCACCCCGCCGATGCGATACCAGGCCGGGTGCATGCGAAAACCGGTGATGCCCTCGATCACCTTGTAGCCCCGCTGGCGGTCGCTGAAAGTGAAGAACACCGGCGTCATGGCTCCGAGGTCCTGCAGGTAGGTACCGAGGAACAGCAGATGGCTGGTAATACGGAACATTTCCGCCATCATCACCCGGATGGTTTTCACCCGGTCCGGTACCTCGATGCCGGCCAGCTTTTCCACCGCCAGCACGTAAGGCAGGTTGTTCATCACTCCCCCGGTGTAATCGATTCGGTCGGTGTAGGGAATGAAGCTGTGCCAGGACTGGCGCTCGGCCATTTTCTCCGCGCCCCGGTGGTGATAGCCGATGTCCGGCACGCAGTCGACGATTTCCTCGCCGTCCAGTTGCAGCACGATGCGAAAGGCGCCGTGGGCGGACGGGTGGTTGGGCCCGAGGTTCAGGAACATGAACTCGGCCCCGTCCCTCTCCCGCGCCATGCCCCAGGCCTCGGGCACGAACTGGAGCGCTTCCTGCTCGGTCTGCTGGCCTTCCACCGTCAATGTGTAGGGATCAAACTCCGTGGCCCGGGCGGGGTAATCCTTGCGCAGCGGGTGGCCGGTCCAGGTCGGCGGCATCAGGATGCGCTCAAGGTGCGGATGGCCGGCAAAGTTGATACCGAACATGTCCCACACTTCCCGCTCGTACCAGTTGGCGGACGGAAACACCCCGGTGGCGGTGGGCAGACTCAGGTCCTCCTCGTTCAGGGCCACCTTGAGCATGATGTCGCGGTTCCGGGCTATCGACATCAACTGATAGAACACCGTGAAATCCGAATCCGGCAGGCCCTGGCGGTGGCCGCGCAGGCGTTCGTCGGTCGCCGACAGGTCGTACAGCAGATCGAAGGGAGCATCCAGGCTCTTCAGATAGCCCAGTATATCGGTCAGGGCCGCCCGCAAAACCCAGAGCACAGGCATGCCGGTGCGGGTCTGCTGGCAGTGCAGCACACCCTCGCCAAAGTCCCGCTGCAGGGCTTCGACTATCTCACCGTCGGCATTTTCTGCGCTATTGCTCATGCTCGTGGCTTGACTCCTGATCATCAGTTGTAAACGACGGCAAGCGGCTTTATAGCTTGTCGGGGCTCCTCAATTCCGTGGCCTGGATACGCTGGTCCCGCCATTTCTCCCGCTGCGACGGCATCTCGGCCCGGTATACACCCTGGTCACCCACCACCCAGGAAAGCGGTCGCCGTTCTTCCTGGATGGCGTCCTGCAGCAGCTGGAGACCCTGCAAAAACGCCTCCGGGCGTGGCGGGCATCCGGGCACGTAGACATCCACCGGCAGGAATTTGTCCACCCCCTGAACCACCGAGTAGATGTCATACATACCGCCGGAGTTGGCGCATGAGCCCATGGAAATCACCCATTTCGGCTCCAGCATCTGGTCGTAAAGCTGCTGGATAACCGGAGCCATCTTGATGAAACAGGTGCCGGCAATCACCATGAAGTCCGCCTGCCTGGGCGACGCCCGGATCACCTCCGAGCCGAACCGGGCAATATCGTGGGGCGAAGTAAACGCGGTGGTCATCTCCACGTAGCAACAGGACAACCCAAAGTTGTAGGGCCATAAAGAGTTTTTCCGGCCCCAGTTCACCGCTGAGTTGAGCACCTCACTGAGCTTGCCGGTAAACACATTGCGCTCGAGTTGCTGTTTCACCGGATCCTCGGTTTTTTCCCGACGATCAACCGGGTAACGGGTGTCGCCTCCCGTCGGATCCTCAGCCCGGGTCAGGGTATAGGCCATGGATACCTCCATTGATGTTCACACCGCCCTCACGACCTGGCACCCAAAAGGCCAGGAGCTTCAGCGGATATGTGGCTAATCGCCGGTTTTGTCTGCCGGCCCGGCTTGCGGGGCCCAGTCCAGGGCACCGGTGCGGCTGTCATAGACGAGACCGGCCAGCAAGATAAAGATGAACACGGCAGCACCCCAGAACCCGGTCCAGCCGACATCACGGATAACAATCGCCCAGGCAAACAGGAATACCGCCTCAATGTCGAAGATCACAAACAGCATGGCAACCAGATAGAACTTGACGGAAAAACGCTGGCGCGCGCTGCCGGCACCGACAATACCGGACTCAAACGGAATGGATTTGCTTATGCCGCGGCTGCGCCCGCCAAGAACACTCGACACACCCACCATAAAGGCGCAAAGACCGGCCACCGCTACGATGAAAAACCCCGTGGCCCAGTATTCGGCAATGCCATTCGCCACGTTTTCCAACATGTGCTTCCCTCTCAACTGGCAGACAACGGCTGTTTTTTCCAACACCTCCTGTAAAACCTAGCAACAGCCTCCGGATTGCACAAACACAGCCGGGTGCCCGACTGGCACACAAAACGGTTTGTTACAAAATGGACGACAACAGCTTACAATAAAGCCAAAAGCTTATAATTATTTGTTTTTACAAGAGAAACCGAATATGGAAGGATAAGTGAGTGCGGAAAGCGTGGAATGGAGCGGGTGAAGGGAATCGAACCCTCGTATGCAGCTTGGGAAGCTGCCGTTCTACCATTGAACTACACCCGCAAGACGCCTCTCGTTACGGCAATATAAGCGGACTTGCCACGGCTCAGCAAGCCCCGGGCCGGCAATTTTCCTTCGCCGCCCCCGGAGCGCTCCTGCTATGCTCACACAGTAACTGACGGAGATTCGATGGACCCCACGTTCACCCTGATTGGCGCCCTGATGCTGGTCATCAGCATTGTACTGAGCCCGCTTTCAAGCCGGGTCGGTATGCCTGTACTGCTGATATTCCTGATTGTCGGGATGATGATGGGGGAAGACGGTCCGGGTGGCATCGATTTCGACAATTTCGAGCTTGCCTTTGTGATCGCCAACCTGGCGCTCGGGGTTATCCTGCTGGACGGTGGTATGCGCACCCGCGCGGAGACTTTCCGGGTTGGTCTGCGGCCGGCACTGATGCTGGCCACGTTCGGGGTTTTCCTGACCGCCGCAGGCTCAGGCCTGGTGGCGTGGTGGGTGTTCGATCTGCACTGGATGACCGCGCTGCTGATCGGCGCCATCATCTCGTCCACCGACGCAGCAGCAGTGTTTTCACTGCTTCAGGGCCGCGGGCTGCACCTCAATGAACGGGTCAGCGCCACCCTGGAAATCGAGTCCGGCAGCAACGATCCGATGGCCATTTTCCTGACCTTGATGCTGGTCACCATGATCGCGGATAACAGTCAGGGCGCCAACTGGGGCGGCCTGCAGATGCTGGCCAAGCAGTTCGGGATAGGCGGTATTGCCGGCATTCTTGGTGGCCACGTAGTGGTTCAACTGGCCAACCGCATCCGCCTCACACCGTCGCTGTATCCGTTGCTGGTGGCTGCGGCCGGCATTGCCGTGTTTTCCGGCACCAATGCCATTGGCGGCAGCGGCTTCCTCGCCATCTACCTCACCGGCGTGGTGATCGGCAACCGCCCGGTACGCATGATGCCCATGATCCTGCAGGTCCATGACGGTCTCGCCTGGCTGTCGCAGATCAGCCTGTTCCTGATCCTCGGGTTGCTGGTGACCCCATCCGACCTGTGGAGCCTGGCCGGCGCTGGCCTGATCCTGGCCCTGGCGCTTATTTTCCTGATTCGTCCGCTGACGGTGCTGATCACCCTATGGCCATTTGGTTTCAATCGCCGGGAACTGGGCTTTATCAGCTGGGTCGGCCTGCGCGGGGCGGTGCCGATTGTACTGGCGCTGTTTCCGATTATCGCCGGCCTGCCCGATGCCCAACTGCTGTTTCACGCTGCCTTCTTCATCGTCCTGGTGTCGCTGATCGTGCAGGGCACCACCATGGCGCCCCTGGCCCGCAAACTCGGTCTGGAAGTCCCGGCCGGCGAAGATCCTTACCGGCGTCTGCCCCTCGATGTGCCCGCGACCGGTGACCATGAACTGATGTTGTTCCCGTTGCGGGGCGATAACTGGAAAACGCCCCGCCCCCTTGGCCAGCTGCGCTTGCCGTCCAACACCGCCATTGCCGGCGTGTTTCGCAAACGCATCTGTTACCAGCCCAGCCCCGAAATGGAAGTCTCCACCGGTGATGTCATCGCCATGTTCGCCACACCATCCGACCTGTCCGAGCTGGGCAAGGCGCTCAGTGGTCGTCAGGCGCCGAAACATCTCGCCGAACGCGCATTCTTCGGTGACTTTGTCCTCAATGGCGACGCGTTGTTGGGGGATGTGGAACAGGTGTACGGTATCGAGTTTGACGAACTGCCCCCCGAGCTGTCTCTGGCTGAATGCTTCGCACGCCGCACCAAGGGCCACCCGGTAGTCGGTGACAAGGTGATTCTGGGACCGGTCACCCTGGTGGCCCGGGCAACCGAGGCCGACCGCGTCACCAAGGTCGGCCTGAAGATGGACAGCTCACAAAACAGGCGGTCCGGTTAATAGATAACCAAAAAAGTTAACAAAACCCATTAACATGCTTGCGGTCGGCTATGCTATAAACTGTGCCAGACCAATATTAATCATTAGTAACTTATGGCCATGACTGTCCGGATGCCTCTATTTTTGTTCATGTTTGTCGCCAGTCTCCTGGCGCCGCTATCGTCTGCCTCGGCAACCGAGTTGCTGGCCCGTGCGGAATCCCGGATACCCGATGAAAAACCTTCTCTCGATCACCCCCGGGGGATCGACAAAGTACTGGTCCGCAAAAGTGAACGCAGGTTATACCTCATGGATGACGAGGAAGTGGTCCGCAGTTATCGGATTTCCCTGGGAGAGAGTCCCGAGGGGCACAAGCTGTATGAGGGGGACAAACGCACTCCCGAAGGGGACTATCAACTGGACTGGCGCAACGCCAACAGCGATTTCTACAAGTCGATTCATATCTCCTACCCCAATGACCGGGACCAGGAACTCGCGCAGGCCTGGGGCCTGGATCCCGGCGGCAGCATCATGATCCACGGTCTGCCAAACGAAGCCGGGGATATGGCGTTTGCCTACACCGGCCTGGACTGGACCAACGGCTGCATCGCCGTGACCAACGAGGAAATGGACGAAATCTGGAACCTGGTGGCTGACGGCACCCCCATCCGCATTCTGCCCTGACACCTCCGAAGCGCCTGGCATGACGGCAACCAGCTTTCTTTTTTATTAAGTTGTTGTCATAAGGCCAGAACTTTTACGTATCCTTAGTTAACATTTTCCCGCAGAGTGTTTTACACTGTTTGACGACTCCGGTAGTCAAAGCCTATCGGGCCCGGTTTGACAGGACGTCATCTAATGGCTTCTGGATCACAGGAAATAAAACGACCAATAAAGGGGAAAAGATATGCGTAAACTGACGATCGCAGGGTTTGCACTGGCCACCGCACTGACTGCAGGTTGTGCCACCACTGACCAGGGAGCTATCGACGAAGCAAATGCTAACGCGAGCTCCGCTGAACAGACTGCTGAAAATGCCCTGAACACTGCCAATAGCGCTTCCAGCGCTGCACGTTCTGCCCAGCAGACTGCAGACGAAGCACTGGCTGCTGCGCAAGCCGCCCAGCGGGCTGCTGACGAAGCAAACGAGCGTGCCAAGCGTATGCTCGAGCGTGCCAGCCAGAAGTAAGGCTGATACGTCATGAAAAAGGCCGGAATAGTCCGGCCTTTTTCATGCCTGTCATCTGGTGATTATTCCCCGGAATCCGAATCCTTCGGTTTGTTAAGCCCCTGCTTCTGTTTCTCCATGAAGGACTTCAACATATCCATGGGCAGCGGGAACACAATAGTGGACGAATTGTTGTTGCTCATATCCGCCAGGGTCTGCAAATAGCGAAGCTGCATGGCGCCAGAATTGGTGGACATTACCTCGGCCGCTTCCACCAACTTCTTTGAGGCCTGCAATTCGCCTTCGGCATGAATCACCTTGGCTCGCCGCTCACGCTCCGCTTCCGCCTGACGCGCAATAGCACGGATCATGTTCTCATTCAGATCCACATGCTTGATTTCCACGTTAGACACCTTGATGCCCCACTCCTCGGTCTGCGCATCGATGATCTCCTGAATATCAACGTTGAGCTTGTCACGCTCCGACAGCATCTCGTCCAGATCATGTTTACCCAGCACCGAACGCAGTGTTGTCTGCGCCAGCTGGCTGGTCGCCGCCGCGTAATCCTCCACCCGGATAATCGAACGTTCGGGATCCACCACGCGGAAATACAGGACGGCGTTTACCCGCACGGTGACATTGTCCTTGGAGATAACATCCTGACTCGGTACGTCCAGGGTGATCACACGCAGGTCCACCCTCACAATCTGTTGGATGCCGGGGATGACAATGATCAGACCCGGCCCCTTCACGCCCTGGAAGCGGCCAAGGAAAAAGACCACGCCACGCTCGTACTCAGGCAGTATCTTGATCGCCGACCCAATAATCAGAAGCAGCACCACCGTGGGTGCAAGATAGGGAATCAGATCACCGAACATCATAACGTCTCCTTCGTTGGGTTTGTCATCGTGTCTCCCGGCTCCACAACCACCGTCAGCCCTTCTATTGCCGTCACATTCAGCTCATCACCGGTCTTGACCGGGGAGCTGCTGGTGGCGTTCCAGCGTTCACCACTCATACGCACATGCCCATGGTAGCTGCCATCCCTGGACTCGAAATCATCCAGGGCCCGGGCCCGTTCATGGGAAATCTGTTCCGGACCGCTCACCGGATGCCGTTTGCGCAAACCGATGAATCGCGTCGCTGTCCAAAGGATGAAGCCTGCGGCAACCGCTGCGGTTCCACCCACCATCGGCAGCGAAATATCCCGGTGACTGCCATCCATAAGAATCACCGAGCCGGTTATAAAGGCGACAATCCCGCCTATACCCAATATGCCAAAGCTGGGCATAAAGGCCTCCCCGACGATGAACGCCAGACCCAGCAGGATCAACGCCAGGCCAGCGTAGTTCACTGATAGCACCTGGAAGGCGAACAGGGCCAGAATCAGACAAATGGCTCCGATAACACCCGGGAAAATGGCACCCGGGTTGGAGAGTTCGAAAATGATGCCGTAGAACCCGATGATCATCAGGAAATAAGCGACGTTGGGATTGGTGATGACCGACAATAAGCGGGTGCGCCAGTCTGGTGCTGCGTGCACCAGTTCGAGGTTGGCCGTTGCCAGGGTGACCTCTCCGCCTGCCGTCCTGACGGTGCGGCCGTCTATCTGCCTCAGCAGGTCGGGCAGGGTACTGGCGACCACGTCCACCACGTTCTTTTCCAGGGCTTCTGTGGCGCCCAGGTTAACCGCTTCACGTACGGCCTCTTCCGCCCAGTCGGCATTGCGACCGTGACGCTCCGCCAGACCACGGATATAACTGACAGCGTCTTCCAGCACCTTGCGTTCCATCGCCGTTCCGCCACGGCGTTTGCTGTCGCTTTCACTGGCTTCTTTTTCGGAATCACTATCCGTTTCGGCGTCCTTGCCATCCTCGGCTTGCTCGTCAGGCTCTTCGGCCGGTGGATCATCCATGCCCGGAACCCCACCCATCTGCACCGGGGTTGCGGAGCCCAGGTTGGTGGCCGGCGCCATGGCGGCAATGTGACTGCCATAAAGGATGTAGGTGCCGGCACTGGCCGCGCGGGCTCCCTCGGGGGAGACGTAGGTGGCAACCGGCACGGATGAGGCGAGAATGTCCTTGATGATTCCGCGCATGGACTCCATCAAGCCCCCCGGAGTGTCCATCCGGATGACGACCAGCCCCGCGCCCTCCGATTCCGCACGCTGTATGCCACGCACCACGTAATCCATGGTCGCCGGGCCAATGGCGCCCTCGACAGTCAGTACCAGTGCGGTATTAGAGGCTTTTTCCTGCGCGTACACGGAATAGGCCAGGGAACCCAGTGCCAGCATGCTCCCCAGCAACAATACGAACAGTGACCAGGTCAGGCCCTTGGAAGAAGGTGATCTCATGGGACGGCTCATCTTCAGTACTCCTCCCCGGATCAAAACAGTGGATCAGAACATTCTGGCCAACACCGATACCGGCAGCCGCTTCATCAGGAAGCCCAGTGGTGTCCATGGCCATCCAGGCACGAAACACTCGGGTTTCTCCGATTCGATCGCTTTAACCATGGCCTTGCAGCCAGTTTCCGCATCCACGATGAAGGGCGTGTTTTTCACTTTCTCATTAATCTCAGTACGAATATAGCCCGGATACAAGGTTGTGACCCGAATTGGAGACTTTTGTTTCACCAGCTCCACCCGCAAGCCTTCCATCAGGGCCGCCAGACCGGCCTTGGTGGCCGCATAGGTCGTGACATTCTTTGGCATCCCGCGCACTGCCGTCACCGACGATACGGCAACCAGGTGGCCCCGGGTCTGCTCGCGGAATATCTCCATGGCGGCCTCGATCTGGGCCAGGGCCGACACGAAGTTGGTTTCGGCGGTTTGTTTGTTGGCGTGGAAGCGCCCGGTCCCCAGGGGTTGGCCCTTACCAATACCGGCGTTGACGATGATGCGGTCCAGAGTGCCAAACTCCGACTGGAAACCCCGGAATACCTCGAATACCTGTTCGTGATCGTTCACATCCAGTGCCTGGAGGCTGATACGAATAGCCGGGTACTGTCGCCGCAGCTCGTCCCGTAATGCTTCAAGCCGTTCCGTGCGACGGGCACACAGCGCCAGATTGTCTCCACGAGCGGCAAATTCCCTGGCCATGCCTTCGCCAAGGCCGGAGCTGGCGCCGGTGATCAGAATCGTACGCGTCATGGGGTGTCCTTGTTATTCTTGAATGGATAGAGGGACCGGCCTCAGAACCAGAGCTGTGGCCCCGTTTCGTTGCGGTCGACATCAGCCGGTTTTTCCGCGTTACTGTCGTCCGATGCCAGCTGGCGGACCTGGACCCGTTCTCCCACCATGGTGGGAAGGCCATCCGCCTGATCGACGGCGAGCTCTATGGCGCGACGCTGGATTTCAACGCCGGGTCTGCGCTGAAGGAAGCTGTCCAGCGCTTCCGTCACCTCCTGCCACAACCACTCCCGGTCCTGGTCGCTGTATTCCTCATGGGGACGATGCACTTCCAGCCAGACTTCCCCGCCAGACAGACCAATCTTTACCGGCTGCTTGATCACCCGTACCGGCGTGCCCTTGCTGACCTGGTAAACAAAGCGTGAAATGTCCTCGTTGTACATGCGGAAACAACCGTGACTGACCTGCATACCGACCCCGAACTGCTTGTTGGTGCCGTGGATCAGGTAGCCCTCCTCACTGAGCATAAGGGCATGACTGCCCAGCGGATTACCGGGACCAGGGGGGATCATTCTTGGCAGGTAGTCACCCGAGGCCTCGTATTCGGCACGAATGCTGGCCGGCGGGTACCAGGCCGGCGACTCCAGCGGCATGGTGACTTCGGCATCCGTCAGCGGCGACGGGTTGTCATCGGTGCCCACGCCGACCGGGTATACCTGGACACCCTTGTCGGTGAAGTAATACAGACGATACTCCGCCAGGTTGATGACGATGCCCTTGCGCTCAACATCGGGCAGGACATACTGACGGGGCAGGGTGATGCGTGTGCCATCCCCCGGCAGCCAGGGGTCAACACCGGGGTTGGCTTTCACCAGTTCCAGATAGCCCAGACTCAGGTCATTACCAATGGCGGCGAAGGTATCCTCATACTTCGTAGTAAACACGGACAGCGACCCGGCGAGATCCCCGTCGATGGCAAACGCCGGCACTCGCGGTTTGCGATCCGGCGCTTCAGCAGCATCGATGACCCGGGTCTTGTCCTGTTCCGCGCCATAGGCGCCAGTCCAGGACAGAACAAAGCCGACCGTCATCAACGCCAGAATTCGTTTACACCACATAGCTTTTCCACACCACAAAGAAAACCCCTTGAGCGGGCACTCAGGCCGTAGCCAGGGCCGCCCAGACCGTTGCAATCGCCAGGACAACGAAAAGAACACTGGCACCAATACGGGCCGTTGCCAACGGCAAACGGTCCATTAACCACTTACCCGCCATAATAACCGGAATGTTGGCCAACAGCATCCCGACGGTTGTACCGATAATAACCCAGACGGTCTCTGTGTATCGTGCCGCCAGCACCACGGTTGCCACCTGGGTCTTGTCGCCGATCTCGGCGATAAAGAACATCACGGTAGTCGCCATGAACGCGCCCATGCCCAGAAACTTCGAGTCGTCGCTGTCATCCTTGTCAGGAATCAGCAACCACAGTGCGATGGCGACAAAGCTCACGGCCAGGATCCAGGGCAGCCAGGTTTCCGGTATCCATTTGGCAACCCAGGCCCCCAGCATGGCCGAAAGCGCATGATTCAGAACCGTTGCGACAAAAATACCAAGAATAATGGGCCAGCGCTGGGCGTAACGCGCTACCAGGAACAGTGAAAGCAGCTGGGTCTTGTCACCTATTTCAGCAATGGCAACGGCGAGGGTAGAAGAGAGAAAAGCGTCCATGAAATGCCCCAGGGCGGAATTTCAGACATGAGACAGCCACCTTCCGCCCTTTGGAGGTGTCTGCCTCAGGTCTTGCCAATCTCGCCACTATTCCACTATCTGGTTAGGGCGGGACACGATAGCCATGGGGATTGGGCCCCAAGTATGTTGACTACCATCCGGTCCGCTGAGCTCACAGCGGGCGGAGGCTACTCCCCTGAAGGAAGCTGCATACTACCCGATGCCAATTTCCAGTTCAATTACGCTCGCATCCGCCATACCGGTATGGCTGCCACCGCCACGAACAGCGCCACCAGCCACCATGCCGAATGAAAGGCGTCGATGGTGGGAATACCCCCGGCGTGGTCCCCGAACTCAATGGTCAGGGCAACGATGTTGACGCCGTAGGCGCCGCCAAGCTGCCGGGTAAAATTAATGGTGCTGGAGCCCGCCCCCAGGTCCTGGGGCTCAAGCGGATTCAGGGCGCCGGTCGACAATGCGGGCAACATGAACCCCAGGCCAACCCGGCCGAGGATGGTCCACAACGCCAGCCAGCCAAACGCGAGCTCCAGATCGGACAACGCGAACAACGCCGCAGATGCTGCAAACAGCACCATGCCGAAAACGACCAGGGCGCGGGAGCTGTGCTTGTCAGCCAGCCGCCCCGCCAAGGGAAAGGTCATGCCCAGGGCGATACCCGCAGGCAGCATCAACAGCCCCGCCTCGGTGGCAGAGAAGTTCAGGGCGGTTTGGACAAACAGGGGCACCAGATACGTGGAGCCAAACAACGCCAAGCCAAGGGCGAGGGCTCCAAGATTGGCATAGAGAAATACCGGCTGGCGCAACAGGCGGAGATTCAGCAATGGGTGGCTGGTTCTGCGCTCCCGCCACACGAAAAGTAACAGGGTAGTCACCGCGACCAGGCCTTCCAACACCAGCCAGTAGCGACTGTCGGCAGCATTTTGCAGCCGATTCAGCGCGTCCAGAGACACCGCGATGGTGGACCCCAGCAATAACAGACCGGGCAGGTCAAAGCGATAGGGAGCTGGCCGCGACACCGGCAGCGGCAGAAAACGCCAGGCCATGAATACGCCCAGCAAGGTGACCGGCGCAGGTGCAAACATCACATAGCGCCAGTCCAGCTGATCGACCAGAAAGCCGCCCAGAACCGGTCCCAGTGCGGGCGCCAGGATGACGCCCATGCCATAGATCCCCATCGCCTGACCACGACGCTCCCGGGGGAAAATCCGGAACACCAGGTACATACCCATGGGTTGCATCAATCCGGCCATGGCACCCTGACCGATGCGGGCGGCGATCAATTGTTCCGGGGATGACGCAAACCCACCCGCCAGAGAAATCAGACTGAACAAGGCCATGGCTGTTGCCAGAGTCTTGCGGAGACCGAAATGGTCCAGCAGCCAACTGGAGGTCAGCATGGTGGTGGTCATGGCGGCGATAAAACCGGTCGCCAGCCAGTGAACCTGGCCCTGACGAATCCCGAACTCCAGCATAATATCGTGCAGTGCCACGTTGACCACCGTGGCACTCAGCACCGTTGCCATGGTACCCAGCATCACTGTGAAAACAGCCAGCCAGCGCCAGCGTTCACCGTATCGGGCCTTCAGCCCCTCCACCGTATTATCACTCAGAGCGAATGCTCCTCCAGGCCGGGTTCGTGCGTTTTATTTCTGCTTTTCGGCGTTTTCCAGAATCTTGTGAAAAACTTTGATGGCACAGTCGATTTCCTTGTCGGAAATCCCGTCCAGCATTTCCTCCCGCAGCTTGGAGGCACGCTCGGTCAGATCCTCCATAAAGGCACGACCGTTATCCGTCAGGTGCAGACGTCGGGCGCGGCGGTCATTGGGGCACGGGCGGCGTTCAATGAGGCCCTGCTGCTCCAGACTGTCCAGCAGACGGACAAGGGTGGGATTCTCGATGGCCATCAGGCTGGCGAGTTCACGCTGGGTCAGGCCTTCGCCCCCTTCCCTGAGATAGACCATAGTGGTCCAGCGTGCCTGCGTCACACCCAGATCCTTCAGGCGCTCGTCCAACAGTTTGCGCCAGCGGCGGGTGACCCGGGCAACGGCAAAGGGAAACTGATCTCTCATGGTCGGGAACTCCGATTAGGGACTGAATAATCACATAAAGCTAACAATAGTAAGCTAACCATTGAAATGAAAACAGATATTAATACAGAAACAATATTGGGGAAAACCGAAAGGCGGGCGGAAAAAGCCCGCCTGGACAGGCTATTGCAGATTCATCCGGTCTGGCGAAGTTGCTCTTCTTCCTGCATTTCCATGCTTTCCGGGGATTCGTGGAAGTCCTCGTTGCGGGGATCGATTTCCGTCAGGACCGCAGAGGTTTCCGGCATGGCCGGGACGAAATGTTCCTGGTCCACCACCGCCACATCGTCGGTATGGGTAATACGGTAGCTGGTCACCACCGCCAGCAACACCAGGAAGCCGGCATTCCCGAGGAACAATCCCCTCGGCCCCAACACGCTGATCAACTCCGCCATAACGATCGGCCCGATCACGCTGCCGATGCCATAGCTGAGCAACAGAGTCGCACTGGCGGCCACAATGCGATGACTGTCCATCCGGTCATTGGTGATCGCAACCGCAATCGGGTAAACCATGGCCGACAATCCGGTAAACAGGCCTACCAGTATCGTCAGTATCCATATTGTGCCCGCACCCAGTACAGCAACCAGACCCGCTGCTGTGGCCGCAGTCAACGCCACCCAGCACATCACCCGCCGCCGGTCAAAGCGGTCACACACACGACCAAGGGGCCACGCCAGCAGCATCGCCGCAATGATCGCGCTGGCCATGAAGGTGGATGTCCGGGCGACATCCAGCCCCACCATGGTGGCGTATACCGGACCGAGGGCGTAGAACGAGCCGATCAACACACCGCAGATCAGGGCTCCGGCAACACCACTGAACGATTCCCGCCCAAGCTTGAAAAACGACATTCGCTCGGCCTGCTCAATGACCGGAGCCTCCATTGTCGTCAGGGACAAGGGAACCAGCGCCAGCACGAGCAACATTGCTGCCAGCGAGAACGGCATGAAGTTCGCCGGATCACCGATGTTCACCACCAACTGGCCACCGGCGGCAGACAGGTAGAAAACAAACTGGTAAACCGCAAACAGGGCCCCCCGGTTGGCATTGGTGGCACGGCTGCTGAACCAACTCTCGATCACCACCAGTACGCCCGCCATGCTGAACCCCGACAATACCCGCAGGACCGCCCAGAAAATCATGGAAATGGCCATGGGGTACATCAGTGATGTGACGGCAGCCACAGCGGCGAATACCGCAAAAGCCCGAATATGGCCGACACGGGCAATGACCTTCTGGACATAGAGAGTGCCCAGGACAAACCCGATGGAATAACACACCAGCACCCAACCGATAATGTCCGGTGCGATGGATTCAATGCTCAGGCGGATACCCAGCAACGTCATCAGAAACGCGTTGCCGCTGACCAGCAGAATGATGCTGAGAATCAGGGCAGAGAGGGAAGTGACCATTCGGGTCATCTGACAGGCTCCGGACGTTACAGGCTTGCACTGGTGGATTGTGACAAAACATAGCAGCAAGGGCCGGTTTTTGCCGGTGGCGAATTAGAGCAGGCGCAGCCCGGCGTGACCACTACGCACTTCCCGAAGCCCGCCTCACAGCGCGGAAACTCCGACAACAACTCGCTGGGGCCCGCGGCATGCCTGACTTTGACATTGTTTTACATTAAGGTGACGTAACAGAACTGCCAGCAAGGAGCGGGTACCATTATTCAGGAGTTATTCCGAGGCTCCCTAGCTATTCACTAAACCCGTGAGCGCCTGTTATGAAAAAAACGGACTGGCCCATCCGGTGGGATCTGCTGCTTCGCTACCGCCTGATTGAGATTATTGCCCTGTGGGAAGGACGGCTGACGACCAACCACATCTGCCACAGCTTTGGCATCGGACGGCAGCAGGCCTCCAAGGATATCAATACCTATCTGCGGGAACTGGCACCCGACAACCTGGTTTACGACCGGCACCTGAAGGGCTATGTGCCCGCGACCGACTTCCGCCCGGTGGTCACCCGTGGCCAGGCCAGTGAATATCTGGATCTGCTGGCTCGCCAGGAGCATCTCAGTGACACCTTTGAAACCCTGAACATCAGCCTTCCGGACAGCACCGTTGTGCAAGGCCCCCACCGGGTGGTGCAACCGGACGTCATGCGTGCGGTGGTAACCGCCACCCGTCACGGGCGCCAGTTGAAAGCCGGTTACGCCTCACTCGCTCAACCGGCCATCACCCAGCGTCTCCTGGAGCCCCATACTCTGGTCTGCGTTGGCCACAACTGGCACCTCCGAGCCTGGTGCGAAACCACCGGGGCGTTCAGCGATTTCGCCCTGAGTCGTTTCCGGGGCGAGCCGGAAGCCTCTCGGATGAAATCACGCCACACCGCCCACCAGGACGATGAATGGAATCGCGAGCTGACGCTGGTGCTCACTCCCGACAGCCGGCTGAGCAAGGAGCGCCGGGAGATCATCGCCGCAGACTACGGCATGACCAACCATCGCCTTGAGCTGGACACCCGCGCGGCACTGGCTCCCTATGTGCTGTCCCGCCTGGGCGTGGCGTTGGACACCCCGCATCCGGACCCACTGGTGCAACAACTGGAACTTGCCAATCCCGAGCAGGTAAGCCTGGGAAGCACCACCCAGCAAAAAGCCGTGAAAGCGGTGGCGGGGCTTTGCTAGAATCGGCCGGTGACATTACACGCCACCAATCGCCTTATCACAGCATTCACAGCCCTGATGCTCTGGCTTCCTGCCGGAGCCATCGCCGCTGGCTGTGGTTCTCCCGCAACCGCTATCTCTCAGGTCCAGGGCCATCAGGAAAGCTCCCCGCTGGCGGGCAAAAAGGTCACCGTCGAGGGAATCATCACCCTGGATTCCCGCCACCGGGGTGGCTTTCGCGGCTTTTACCTGCAACAGGCCGATGGGGAGACGGATAACAACCCGGCCACTTCCGAAGGCCTGTTTGTCTACACCAACCGCACAACCGCCAAAGCAGGCCGCCGTGTGCGGGTGAGTGGCAAGGTCAAGGAATTCCATGGATTGACGGAGCTTACCGATATCCGGCAGGTGCTGGATTGTGGCAAAGCCAGGTTACCGGAGCCGGTCACCGTCCGGCTGCCCTGGCCCGGTAATCACCCGCCGGAACACCTGGAAAACATGCGGGTGGCCGTGGCCGGCTCCCTCACCGTCATCGATAACTACCAACTGGCCCGCTACGGCGAATTGACCCTGGCAAGTGCGCCTCAAAGCATACCGACCGACATTCTCGATCCCGGCCCGGAGGCCATCGAACTACGGCAGCACCAGCAAAAGCACCGGCTGTTGCTGGACGACAATCAAGGTGTACGCAACCCCGATCCAACACCTTGGCCGACTCCGTCGCTATCAGCCAACAACACCGTGCGTGCGGGCGATACCGTGAGCGCCCTGGATGGCGTGCTCGATTTTCGCTTTGACGCCTGGCGCCTCCAACCCATCACCGCCCCCCGCTTTCACAAGGACAATCGTCGTCCGGAAGCCCCTGAACGAGCGCCGCAAACCAGTTTGCGCCTGGTGGCTCTGAACCTGGAGAACTACTTCAACGGCGACGGTCAGGGCAGCGGCTTCCCCACACCACGCGGTGCGGAGACATCCTCTCAGTTTGCAAAACAGTCTCGCAGACTGGTCGCCGCCCTGACGCTACCCGACCCCGACGTCATCGCTGTCACGGAGCTCGAGAATGATGGCCACGGGAAACACAGCGCCCTGGCGACGCTGGCGCAGGCAATGGGCGACCACTGGCGTTATGTCATATCGGATGAAGACGCCGGTAACGATGCCATTCAGACCGGCTTACTGTACCGGGCCGATCGCGTGGCACCGGTGGGGCCAGCGAAACGACTGGTCACCGGTCCCTTCAACCGACTGGGGCGGCGCCCCCTGGCCCAGGTGTTCCGGCCACTGGAACATGGCCGCAGTGTCCGCATTATCGTTCCGCACCTGAAATCCAAAGCCTGTCGCGGCGCCAGCGACAGCAACCGGGATCAGGGTGATGGCCAGGGTTGTTACAATCACCGCCGCACCACCGCCGCCCGTGCCCTGGTGCGCTGGGCAAGCGAACTGCCGCAACCCCAGGGCCTGGCAGGCACCCTGATCACCGGTGACCTGAACAGCTACACCCGGGAGGAACCACTGCAGGTGCTCTACCAGGCGGGCTACACCAGCATGGTTCACCACTTTCACCCCTGTACGGCCACGGGCTGCCCGCACCACACCTATCGCTATCGGGGGCGTCATGGCAGCCTGGATTACGCACTGGCCTCACCGGCGCTGGCGCCGAGGGTGACCGGCGCCTGGAGCTGGACTGCCAATGCCGATGAGCCCAGGGCGCTGGGCTACCGGAATGCCGCTCAAACCCCGGAGGACTTTCCCTGGCGATCCTCTGATCACAACCCGGTCATCACCGATCTCGCTCTCTGAACACCCGTTCCGCAATTGCTCGGCTGCCGCCACTCGCGGGCGGCAAGGCCATCGTCCATCCTTGCCATAACGGTACACTGGTTCCATACCCTGGCATCGGAACAACACAATGAAAGTACCTACCCCGAATCTTTGGCCCCTGGCCCGCACCGGCCAGCGCTGGATGCTTCAGGCCAAACGCAGGGAAACCATGGTTGACGGTCACCGTATGGTGTATCTGGAGCGCGGAACCCCCTCGGCCGACAAACCCACGGTCTTGCTGATCCACGGTTTCGCGGCGATGAAGGAGAACTGGGCATTCTGGCTGCAGAAGCTGCCCCGGGACTGGCACATCCTGGCCCCCGACCTTCCCGGGCTCGGTGAAAGCGAGTACCGCAATGATGCCAGTTACCGTTACGAGGCCCAGGCCCTGAGACTGAGGGACTGGCTGGCCACCTTCCCCACCAGCAACATTCATATTGCCGGCAGCTCCATGGGCGGGGCGATTGCCGCCATCCTGGCGCACCGCATGGAGCCGGCGCCCCGCACAGTGACCCTGCTGAACAGCGCAGGTATTCCGGAACACGCCGGTGTCGATATTGACGCGCCGTTCGAATCCGACCGGGACGAAATCCTGATACCCAGGGACTGGACCGGCGTCTACCGCATGTTCAACAGCGTCGGCAATGGCAAACCCACGATGATGGGCATTGCCATGACCGGTCTGCTGGGCCCGGATCTGCTGCAACGGGGCGATGCCCTGCGGCATATTTTCAACGACATGCTGGCGGACGCGCTGGCGCCGGCCCGCTACCTGGGCAAAGACACGCCACCGTTGCAGGTTCAGTGGGGTGACCGCGACGTCATTACCCCGACCTGCTGCGTGGACTGGTTCCGCAGCGCGACGCCAGAAGCCGACATTCATGTCTTCCCCGGTGTTGGTCACCTTCCCATGCTGGAAAACCCCGGACGTTCGGCTGCGACCCTGGCCACATTCATTGATCGCCACCAGCAGTGATTGGCCTGTATGGCCTCTTGACCCGTCAGCGAAGTCATGGGGCTGGGCCAGGGTAACGGTCATAATCGTGGCTGGATGTCATTCCCTTACATAACAAAAACAGCATAAAACGAGGAAAAACCATGCGCGCCTCAGTATCGACCGTTCAGGATCTGGGCATGCCGGCCATATACCTGCACCTGCTAGCGGAGCTGTTGAACACCATTGGTGTTGATGAGCGGGCCCTGCTACTACGTGTCGGTCTCGACCCGGCCCGCCTGAAATCAACGGACCTGCGTGTCAGCCAGGCCCAGGCCAGTGAATTCGTGACCCGCGCCATCATCGAAAGCGGCGAACCCGGCCTTGGCATCATGCTGGCCCGGGAGCTCAAGCTGCCGCTCCATGGCGCTCTGGGTACCGCCGTCATGAGCAGCCGCTCACTGGACGAAGCCCTGGAATTGATGACCCGCTATCTGACCCTGAGAGCTCCCCATCTGACGGTGTCCCGTCGCCAGGAAGGCAACAACGTACTGTTCAACGTGTCCTGTGGCGTTGATCTGGGCCCTCTGCACGGGTTTATCATGGATGCCATGCTGTTCGGCTGTGTGTCCATGGGCGCTCAGCTGACCGGCACTGCCGTTCCCGGCTCTGCCATCCTTCGCAGGGGTGCGGAGCCCGGCTACTTCCAGCGCTTCCGCCAGCATATTCCGGTGCCGGTACGCTACGAATCCCGGGAAGATGCCCTGGTCATTCCCCGCGCACAGCTGAGCATGCCGGTGCGTTTCAGCGACGCCCAACTGGCAGCCTCCTCGCGGGCGCAATGTGAGGAAGCCCTGAAACAACTGACCGAGGACGCCGGTTTTGCCTGCCGGGTACGGCGGGTGATCGAGACCAGCCACCCGTTTCCTCCCAAGCTGGCAAGGGTGGCGGCCACCCTGTTCGTATCCGAGCGCACGCTGAAACGGCGCCTGCAGGAGGAGAACGCCAGTTTCCAGAATCTGGTGGACCATGTCCGCCTGGAGCGAGCAGGGGATTTGTTGAAGAACACCGGCATGAATCTGAGCCAGATTGCGGATGTGCTGGGCTATGCCGATGCCGCCAACTTCACCCGGGCATTCAAACGCTGGACCGGCACCAGCCCGAGTCACTACCGCGCTCAGGCGCTGCAGCCGGTCAAGGCTCAGGCTCCGTCGTCCATGCGGGCGACAGCCTGAACCGGAAGACCTGACCGGGATCAGTCGATACCGATGATTTTGTGCATTTGCAGCGTCAGCCGCCACTGCGGGTGAGCCAGGCAATACTCGGTGGCCTTGCGGGTATTGCTCTGCTTTAGCGAATCAGCTCCGCCTTCCGGTGCCGACGGAGAGGCCATCGGCGACAGGAAATAATGGCTCGCCAGGATGTTCATAAATCTTTCAGGCATGGCCTTGGGCTGGGGGAAAACCAGCTTCAGCTCGTCACAGCGTTCAATCACCACCGGGGCATCCGCCTTCGGACTGACACACAGCCAGTCAATACCCTCCGGCGCCGGCAGGGTGCCATTGGTTTCCACGCCAACCTCAAAGCCCGAACGGTGAAAGGCCGCAATCAGATCCCGGTCCAGCTGCAACAGGGGCTCTCCCCCGGTACACACCACGTAGGGGCGGCCAGGGGCGTCGGGCCACAGCTTGCGAATATGGGCGGCCAGATCATCGGCGGTGTCAAAACGACCGCCGTTCTGACCATCGGTTCCCACAAAATCCGTGTCGCAGAAGTCACACACCGCAGTCGCCCTGTCCTTCTCGCGGCCAGTCCACAGGTTGCACTTGCTGAACCGACAAAACACAGCGGCACGACCAGCCTGGGCACCCTCACCCTGAAGGGTGTAGAAGGCTTCCTTGACCCTGTACATCAGACCCCATCCTCATACGGCAGCGGATCAACCAGGCCATGGGCGGCAAAGGCTTCAAGGCGTTCAACACAGGAACCGCAACGGCCACAGGCCTTGTCACGACCGTTGTAGCAAGTCCAGCTCTGGCTGTAGTCCAGCCCCAGTTTCAGCCCTTCCGCGAGGATCTCTGATTTGTCCATGGCCATGAACGGCGCCTCGATTCCCACCGACTCGTAATTTGCCACGCGGCAGACGGCATCCATCTTTTCGACAAATGCCGGGCGACAATCCGGGTAAATCGCGTGGTCCCCGCCGTGAGCGCCATACCAGACCGCACTGGCCCCGGCGGTCACGGCATAACCGGTCGCCAGGGACAGCAGGATCATGTTGCGGTTGGGCACGACGGTCGCCTTCATCGAGTCTTCCTCGTAGTGACCTTCGGGCACGTTAACGTCGGAGGTCAGGGCCGACCCGGCCATGACCGCTCCGAGCGCACGGATATCAATAATTTTGTGGGGGATACCGGCGTCGTTACAGACCTTGCCCGCACACTCCAGCTCACGGACATGGCGCTGACCATAGTCAAAGGACAGGGCGTGGACCTGATAGCCGCGGGCGCGGGCGAGGTGCAACAACGTGAAGGAATCCATCCCTCCGGAATAAATAACAACAACAGTTTCAGACATCAGTGGTTCCCGCTAGTACCCATAACAAGCACTTGGCTGTCATTGGGGTTTTACATTCGATGAGCATATTGTAACAGTGGAACGACACGATGGGTTCGCGTCTGAACAATGGGGCGGGTAAACTCAAATCACGGCACATCAATAAAAAACCAGAGAGAATGAACTCCGAAACCAGGCCAGCGTTTATCGATTTCGAGGCATCCAGCCTCGACCTTATTGCCAGTTACCCGATCGAGGTAGGGATCTGTCTGCCCGACGGACAACTTCACAGCTGGCTGATTCGCCCCCATGTGCTTTGGCAGGACTGGTCGGAAAGCGCCGAGCGGATTCACGGCATCGACAGGTCCACGCTGGAAAACGAAGGCACCCCGGTTACGGAGGTGGCAAACAGTCTCAACGAACTGCTCCCCGACCAGGTGTTCTGTGACGCCTGGACTTTTGACAGCTTCTGGCTGCATCGCCTGTACCGGGTTGCCGGCGTACAACCGGCCTTTCAGCTGGAATCCATATCCATGCTGCTGAATTCGGTTCAGGTCAGGCACTGGTCCGCCATCCGCCAGGATGTCATCAACCAGCTGGGCTTACCGGTCCACCGCGCCGCCAACGACGCACTGATCCTGCACAAAACCTGGGAACAGATCGATCTGGATGCCGGCGGCGTACAGACCGTCCCGGGTCAGAGCCACCAGGCCTGACCCACTCCCGTCAACGGACGTCAGTGTTTCAGCCGACCGGCGCGAACGGCAATGACTTCCAGACCATCACGAAGGGTATTCAGGGTCCAGTAGGTGACCAGGACCATCAGGCCCGCGCCTACCATGGTAAACGTGAGGTCATCCCCCACAACCTGTCCCCTGGCCATCAGCAGATACACGGCCAGTACCGCGACCAGGAACATTTCGATAACAACGTGTGAACGGAATTTTTGTCTGGCAGATCCTGATTCGTCAGGCATTTTCTTAGGTTTCAACCTCTGAATATCTGTTGAGATGAATAATTGGTTAGCAAGCGTATTATCGACGAAACAGAGGGGAAATTCTGTACGAACTAGTGGCTACGAATTAACCACTATCCAAAAAAAAACGCAGCCCAGAAGGCTGCGTCGAAAGGAGAGATCCAAATGGTGCCCCACGTCTGGGTGGCTGACACCAAGGATTGCACAACGTAAAACACGTGACAGGACGAATTATGATCAGTTCTCACCACGCCGTCTGTAGGGGTTTGCCGAAGCGTCTTGCCTCTTGCAAACCCGCCGACAGGCTATACACTGATCAGTGTACCGAAACCGATAACCGCCGACAGACCGGTGCCTCAAGCACCGCCGGAACAGAGTCAGACACCATGCAACACGTTATCCGACATTCCATGACCTACACGGGCGCAGGCTGCCACGCCGGCCAGTGTGTACTCGCTATGGTGAAAGACAACTAACGGCTTTCGGTCAGTCCCGGGAGCCTTTCGAGCGACCGGGCCAGCTTCTCCGCCAGACCCCGGTTGCCAAGGCACCGGGGTTTTTGTTTTTGCAGCCGCAAAACGACGAGGAGAACATCATGAAAAGACATCCAACAACACGTGCAGCAAACCAGCCGGCCGGCACCCACCAAGGCGCGATCAGGCGTCCTGACAAGCTGCCGCTGCTGGATGCCATCTGCAAGAAACTGAATCAGCGCGTTAACCTGGACGACGAACAGCGGGTGCTGGGTCTGTACGAGCGGGGCTGGATCTTCAATGGTGTCCTTGGCAACCTTGGCGGCGCGGAAGCCCGGTATGTAAGGGCACTGGCAACCCGCTACAACTCGTGGATTGCCCGTCAGGTGGCGTAACCCGCCAATCCGGGTCCGGGCCGGTCAATGCTGACGGCCCTGGCCCTGCATCATCGCCAGGTCACCACCGTGAACCATGGCGTAGTTGTTCAGCACATCGCGTATTTTATCCTGGGAGTAGGGCTTCACCACGTAGCCATTGGCCCCGGCACTGATCGCCTTCTGGATACTGTCGATGGAATCATCCGCCGTCACCAGCACCACATGCTGACTCTCCTTCACTGCCTTGAACTCCGCCATCAAATCGTGGCCGTTGCCATCCGGTAACCCAAGGTCCAGCAGGATGATCTGGAACTCCGCAGCATCAAACGCCGCACGGGCACCCGCCGCATCCGGGGCGGATTCAACGCCGGTAGCACCGGCCTTGAGCAGCATCTGCACCAGACTCTCACGCATCACAGGCTCGTCTTCCACCACCAGCACTCTGAGTTCATTCATCGGTTTTCTCCTTAACATCCTGATCGCGATTCAAACCGTGTCACTGTCTGTGCGGCGCGGGATGGCCAATGGTTCGTGGCCGGCGGCCGGCGCTGCCGGACCGTGCAGCCCCCCGGATCGGCTGGTGTCTGTGTCTCCGGGACTTTCCCAGGTCAGGATATTGCTGATGCTGACTGCGGTGGTGTAAAGGGAGATCGCGATAATCAACAGGACCGGCTGCACGAACGCGACGAACCCCGGTACGTTGCCGCTACCCACAATACTCAGCATCAGAATAATTGCGGGACCCAGCACCACAAACAGGGTCAGCGCGATAAAGAACACAATCCGCTCCTTGAAGCGGCCCAGATCACGATTACTGACCAGACCCAGAACAAACTTGCCAATCGCCAGTCCCGCCAGGATGGCAGCGGCAATGCTCAGGTCCGGTCGCATCAGGATATCCGCCAGGTTACCGTCCCACAGCCGTTGCATGGTGATCACCAGGAACGGGAACAGCACAAACAGGATATCCGCGTAGGTGCCGTACATCATGCTCAGGGAATGCTGCTCCTGCCGTTGTTGACTGTCACTCATTATCCGGTTCCCGTTATTGATACTTGCCAATGGGTCATCAGGTCCGCGCTTGCTGGCCCTTCAGGGCCTGATCAATCATCTCATTGAGCCGGAACAGCTCGCTGCGAACACCATCCCAGTCCGGTTCCCCGTCCCTCAGAATGGCCTCAAGTGCGCCGGCCTGACGGGTCATCGACGGGTAACCCATGGCCCCCGCCGTACCTTTGATCTGGTGTGCTTCCTGCCTCAGGGTTCCGGCATCCGCCTGTGCCAGGGCTTCGTCCATCCGTTGTTGGCGGGTCTCCAGGCCGGACAGGAACTGCACCACCAGGCCATGGATATCACTATCTTCGCCGGTTTCAGGGAAACTTTCACCTGCTTCCCCCGCGGGCGTCAGGGTCCGGTCCAGTAACGCCAGTAAATGCCCAATGTCTATGGGCTTGTGCAGGACACCATCACAGCCGGCCGCACTGAGCGCCTCGATTTCCTGCTGGTCACCTGCCGTAAAGGCAATAATCGGTCGCCGGAACCCGGCTTCCCGCAACAGCCGGGTCGCTTCCACCCCATCCATCCCCGGCATGTGTCGATCCATCAACACCAGTTGTACAGAGGCCGACAGGGCGGTGCGCACCGCCTCGTCGCCACTGGTGACCGTGATAACTTCTACCCCCTGTCGACGCAGCATGCGTTCAACCAACTGGCGGTTGTCGTCGTTGTCCTCCGCCACCAGCACCGTACCCTGATACCGGCGCGAAGCACCATGGCAGGGCGTGGGCAGAACCTTCAGGTAACGCGCCAGTACTTCGTAAAAACGCTGCCTGTCGATAGGCTTGGCGATATGTTCCTTACAGCCGGCGGCGCGGTAATCGGCGATATCTTCGGCCATCACATTGGCTGTAAGCGAAACAATCGGCGTGTTTATCCCCGCTTCCCGCAAGGCGGCGGTTGCGTCACGACCATTCATGACCGGCATCTGGATGTCCATGAGAATAACGTCGAAGGATTCCCGGATACCGGTTTCCAGCGCTTCCGCGCCGTTGCTGACATGCACGATGTCCGCTCCGGTACGATCAACCAGCAGGGATACCAGCCGCCGATTCACCTCGTTGTCTTCCGCGCACAGAATACGACCGCTTAAGCGGGGCGCCTGCGCCTGCGCCATGGGTATGGTCCGCCGGCGCTGGCCGAGCTCCGAGGCATCACGCAGGAAATGAACGCCTTCCAACGCTCCGGTGGCGATAGACACTTCAAACTCGCTACCCTCGCCATAGGTACTGGACACACGGATTTCACCGCCAAGCAGTTGCGCCAGCCGGCGCGAGATACTCAGCCCCAGCCCCGTGCCTCCGTACTGACGCGCAATGGCGGCGCTGCCCTGGGCAAAGGGGTCAAACAATCGCTCCAGCTGCTCGGGCTTCATGCCGATCCCCGAGTCCTGCACCCGGGCCACCAGTTGCTCCCGTTGCTGATCGCAGCTTACTTCCATGGATATTCCACCATTTTCCGTAAACTTCAGAGCATTTCCACACAAATTGATGATGATCTGGCGGAAGCGGGTAGGATCAGTGCGAATGGTTTCCGGCAATGGAAAGGCGCAGTGAATCTGGAAATCCAGGCCCTTTTCCCGGGCCCGGGGAGCAAAGAAGGCACGAACCTCCTCCAGCAGCTCCGGGAGGTCGACAGACACAATGTCCACATCCAGCTTGTTGGCATCGATCTTCGAGTGATCGAGAATGTCGTTCACCAGATCCAGCAAGTGGCGGCCGCTACGCACCACCGTTTCTGCGCTGCTGTGCTTTTCGCGCTCACTCAGTCCCGGATCAAGAAGGGTTTCGCCGTATCCGATGATCGCCGCCAGAGGCGTGCGGATCTCATGGCTCATGTTGGCGAGGAACTGACTCTTGGCCTCTGCGGAGTTGCGGGCCAGCTCTTTTTCCAGCCGTTCCTGCTCCCGCTCCCGTTCAATACGCTGGCGCTGATGCCGCTCGGTGGCATCGATACAGGTGCCTTCCAGATGGGCCGGCAGACCGGCAGCGTCGTATACTGCATGCAGTGAAATCGTAGCCCAGCGTTCGGTGCCGGAGCGGGTGTAATAGCGGGCCTCTATCCCCTTCACGGTTCCCCGGGTCTCCAGCTGCTCCACCACCCGCCGCCGCACCCGCTCATCGGCAAAACAGGTGGTCAGCACGTCAGGGTTGTCTTCCAGCAGTTCACGACTGCTGTGATAACCCATCAGTTTTGCCATCGCCGGATTCGCGGTCACAAAGCGCCGGTCCAGGGACATCTGGAAGACCCCCTCAATGGCATTGTCAAACAGTGACTGGTACCGGCGCAGGTTGGCCAGGGCACGTTCGCTCCAGCCCAGCGCTTCCCCCTGCACCTGCTTGATTCGATCCGCCAGGGCAAAGGAGAACAGAATGATCTGCGCCGTCAGACCAAACTGGGGCGAGTAGGATGTGAACATGTTCACCGGCAGGTACCCCGTGACTGTCAGCGCGTAGATACCAAACCCGACCAGAGCCAGCGTCCAGGCAAAGAAATAGGAGCGGGCAGCCGGGTTGTAATAGCGCCAGGACAGGTAACTCACCAGAATCATCAGGACGCTGAGCAGTATGGAGCCCAGCACGATCCACTCCATGGCCAGGTGGTAGGGCAGGAAGAACGACAGCACAAACGTCACCACCACCGAATAAAGGCACAGTCGGATCACCTGGTCCAGGCCCGCCGACCGTTCCCGGGTTTCCAGCAACGACCGGGCCATCAACAGGCCCCAGAACCAGGTCATCATGATCTGGAAATGCAGGTATTCCTTGTCGAGGAAGGCCGGTCGCTCGGCAAACAGTTGGGTACCATGCACCTGCTCAGTGGCGATGAACACCGTGGCCGACACCAGGTAGAGCACATAATAGATATTGCTGCGTTCCCGTACCGATACCGCAACAAACAGGTTGTAGGCCAGGATGGCCAGAATACTGCCAAGAAGGATGCCGCGCACGGCCTCGTCCACCGATACTTTTTCAATGTAGCTGTCCGGGTGCCAGAGCGAGATGGGCAAGCGAAAGGTGTTGGTGTTGGTAATCCGGAGGTAAATACGGGCGGGCTGCCCCGCCGCCAGCGAGAGCCGGAACGTCGGATTGGGCACCGCCAGATCACGGGAGGACCAGCTTCCCTCATAACCGGCCCGGCGTTGCTCGACCAGCTCACCATCCTGCACCACGTAGAGCACCACCTCGTCCACCAACGGCAGCGCCAGTTCCAGAATCCAGTCCGACAACGCCGCACCCGCACCGACCCGGACATCAAACCTGACCCAGTAGGCCGACTCGGTATAGCCGAAGTTCAGCACGCCACCTTCATGGCGGGTAAAAGCGGGAGCGGTTTCGGACACAATGTCGTTGAAGCCCAGGGAATGGTCGGGATCCTCCAGGAACCAGACGCAGTTCCCCAGGTCCCGCACACTCGTCGTCGCACTGTTCAGCACAATGTTGCCGTCCTGGCACTGGTCACTGGCGGCTGTAACGGTAGACAGGCAAAGCGCCAGCAGGGCAAGGATCGGTCCCATCAATCGATGGATAGGCAGTGGCCGTTGCCGCAAAATGTGATCTCCGCGAGGGTAGCTACCTGTTTTATGGTTTATTGTCAGCAGTCGGACCGGGGCGAGCTGTTCGCGCTCCGCAGACCGTCACTTTAGCGTTTAAACGCCCTTTTCGCACCTCGGGACCACCAGAAATGAGACATGCCTGCGTTATTGCCGTGACAGCCATCATCACCTCGGGTTTGGCGGGGTGCGGCCCCGACAGTTCAGGAGGCGACGGCTATCTCAACCCGGCCACGGACGTGGACCTGCCCCTGACGACCTTCCGACTCCAGGACACAGAGGGGCTGGCGCCGGTTCTGCAATACACCATATTCCGGGATTTCTACCGCGGCATCCAGCCCGCCAATGAAGGCGATGACGAAGGCACCGCCCGGGTGCTGCGGGAACACCTGGATCCGTTCCTCGGCGCCACCCCCAACGGGGAGGGTACTGACTACACCAGCGTGAGGAACCCGCTGGACCTGATCAACGAAGTTATTCGCCTGGGTACGGTCGACAATTTCAATGAAGGCCGGCAACTGATGAGGGACAGCGTCAGTGAAGGTGAGGCTTCCACCTACAACACACCCGCCAACGATGCGCTGATCCGCTTCAGCGAAACAAACGGAGACGCCGGCGTGCCATCGGCCGACCGCACCTGGATCTATCCCATGCTGGACTGGACCAGTACACCAAACCTGGGCAAGGTTTTCCGGGCAACCCAGTATGTCGCCAGGCAACCGGCGGACGATGATGAAACCGTAGCAGAGGTCGCCAGCGCATCATGGAGCGGCCGCTACGACGCCAGTACGTTTGGCACTGCCGGCTTCAACCAGCCCGAGTTTGCGGCCACCAGTTTTACCGGCCGAACCCTGGGCAACGTGGAGCTTCTACAGGAGTTCGTTGGCAACCAGCGGGACACACTGACTCTGACCAGCGCCAGCGGTATCAGCATCAACGGTGAAAACCCTGACTGCATCCGCGCCGTGCTGGATTATAACGACCAGCAGGTTCGGGTGTTTACCTCCAGCGATGAGCCGCCGACAATTGCAGAGAATGGGGAGGTGACCGCCAACCCGGACCATTGCGGCAACCAGCAAAATGGCGAGGAGACCCGCCGCTATGACACCATTGCCATCGGGCGCCGTCAGTAACTGCCGCCGTCCCGTAGCCCCCAGTTCCGCAGAAAGCCTTTCTTGCGATCCAGCATTCGCTCATAGGCGGAAATCATGATGGCTGCATGGGGGGCACTGACCAGGCGAAGGGTTTCAATCCGTCGCTCCAGGCGTTCCACCTCGGAGCTGACCTGCGCCCGGACGTGGGAACGCACGCTGTCGTGGTGGTCCAGCTTGACCAGGCGAGCATCGTCCTGCCCGGTGGGAATGTGAAGGTTGTCTTCCATCACGCGTCTCTTCCATTGAGTGGTGGGTATCCGTACCGCACTTTGAATTTTGCACAACTGTCGGACAGAACTCAATAATAATGAATTTAGTTTCATCTATTTTGTGCGGCAGGGGCTATGCGCCCTGAAAACAGGCGCACATTCTCCTGCTATAGTTCGGGGGTATACGAATAAACACACCAACCAGACGGGCGCCACCCATGAGCCAGACATCCGTTGCCGATACCCTGAGGGAATATCTCTCACTGCTTGAGCTACTGGACGACGCGTACTGGGAAGCCAGCTGCATCCGGCACAAGGACATGCTGTACGACATCATCAGCATCTTCAGTCAGGAAGTGGCGGAGATAAACAAGCTCAGCGTGATGGATCATCATTACCCCTACGAAGTGATCACCGAGGGCATACGCCGGGTGGTGCCAAAACTTGAGAGGCTGGATGAGTATCGGGAAGATGTCATCCAGCGCACCCAGACACTGACGGATTTTCGCGACATCCTGTCGTCAGTGCTGGGCATACTGGAAGAGCAGTTACAAACGCTCTGAACCGGTTCAGGCCGCAATCAGGGGACGCTGGTCCTCGGGAATCAGCGGAAACCGGTCACACACGGTATAGACGAACTTCGCCAGTGCCGGCAGATGGTGGCCGACGATGGGAATACCGGTATTCAGCAGGCTGACGGAAATATCCCTGCCCGCATCAGCCCAGCACAGTTTGTTGATCAGACCGATGTGTCCGAAGGCATAGCGACTCTGCTGCCCCCACAACCCGAACGGATTGCCGCCGAGCATCATACCCGCGCTGAACCGCATGGGAATCATCATAGTGCGGTCGATCTGGAGCGAACCGAACTGCTGAATGGCGCGACGAATCGTGATCTCGCTGCAGATGCGCTTGCCGTTCCAGACACCGCCATTCAGCATCATCTGGAAGAAGCGCCCCATCTCCTCGGCGGTACCACAGAGATTACCCGCCGGAATCACCGCCTCCTGGAACCGGGGATCGTTAATCACCTGCTCAACGGTGTAAATGTCACCGCCCAGTGCCCGGTTCACAATCCAGGACACCGGAAAACGCGGTGTCGGGCCGGTTGCGTAATTGGTGGCCAGATCATTGAACTTGTCCGCAGCAATTCCGTAGGTGAACCAGCGCATGCCCATGGGCTGACGCAGGTGGCGGTCCAGGAAATTCTCGATGGTATCTCCGGTCACCTTTTCCAGTACCCGCTGCAACACGAACCCGCCAGTAATGGCGTGATAGGCCACCTTGGAGCCATCGACTTCCACCGGCTTGGCATCGCACAGAATCTTCCAGATTTCGTCCCGGTTCCACAGCACATCAATGGGGGTTTCCCTGGGGATGGCCGGAATCCCGCCACGGTGGGAGAGGATCTGATGCACCGTGATGGTGCGCTTACCATTGGCGGCAAACTCCGGGCAATAATAGGATACCGGATCCATCAGGTTGACCAGCCCCTGCTCCGACAGCATATGCATCAGTAACGCCGTCACGGCTTTTGACGCCGAGAAATAGCAAATGGGCGTGTCCGTGGTCATCGGCACCGGAACAGCGTTTGCCGGCTCATGGGGGCCGTTTCCGGAGGCATGGCCGAGGGCGCGGTGCAGTATCTGCTCACCCCGGTGGCGGACGGACAACTGGATCCCGGGGTGGACGCCGGTACGGTAGAGCCTCTCCACGCTGTGCCAGATGTCTTCCACCACCTGGGGGTCGACGCCAGCGGCCTGCGGATTCTCTCCGTTGTTGTCACGAAAGGTGATGGCGGACAGGTCCTTGGGGACCGGGCAGGTGTGCAGTGCTCGACGGGCAATTCGATTCATCGCTAAGCCTTGGTTCAGGTTGCTGTTTCTATTTCATGATCAACGCTGGCCAGAGCCGGAACATTGGCCGGAGGGCGGTTGCGGGAATGTCAGTCTTTCCAACCGCGACTGTCAGGGATTATGGGCCTCTTCCGGAAACGACACCATAACCTTCGGGCTCCCAATGCATTCCCGACGAAACTCACCTAAAGTGGTTAAAAATAAAAACCCGATTCGTATTCCGGAATCCTGTCCGGACTTTTGACCGGATTTCTGACCGGAAATGAGGTAAGCCTTGGCTCTGACTCTACCCGCGACTCTGTCCGTTTTGACGCTATCCATCGCTGTGATGGCGACGATGCTATGGTGGTATAACCGCCTGGAAAAACATCGTCTCAACCAGTTGATTCGGGATCAGTACTCCGCCATTGAAGCGATTACCCGGCAAGCAGCGCTGGAGGACAAACTCAATGAGGTCTGTTACCTGATCGAGCATCAGGTGAGCGGGGCCATGTGCACGGTGATGCTGCCCGACGAGCAGGGAACCGCCCTGTCCGTATGGGCCGCCCCCAGTTTTCCCGCTGAATTTCGCGCTGCCCTCGAGGCGATGCCGATTGAGGACAATGCCGGCGCCTGCGGCACGGCAGCCTTCCGCCGCCAGCCAGTGATTATCGCAGACATGCGACAGGACGAACGCTTTGTGCCTTACACGGAGCTGCTGAATCAGTACAACCTGGTGGCCTGCTGGTCCTTTCCCATCATCGCCGCCAACGACGACCTGCTGGGCACCTTTGCCGTCTACTTTCACCAGCAGCGAAGCCCTAACAGGAAACAGACCCGACTGATCGAGCGCACCCGCCACATGGTCAGCCTGATGCTGGAACATCACAACCAGCGCATTCTGAGGGAACACAATGAGCAGCATTTCCGGTCCCTGTTCACCCACAACCCGGACGCCGTGTTTACTCTGGACCTGGACGGAAAGTTCATCCAGTTTAATCAGGCCGGCAGCGACCTGATCCACTATTCCGAAGCGGAGATTCTCGGGCAGCATTACGAAGCGCTGGTTCCTCCCGAGGACGTCGAGCGCACGCGCGAGCATTTTGAGAGCGCTAAAGAAGGGGTGCCGCAACGTTATGAAATCAAGGTATTCCAACGCTCCGGGGGTGTGCTCGATATCGATATCACCAACATGCCCATTGTCGTCGATGGCAAGGTCACGGGGATTCATGGCGTTGCCAAGGACCGAACGGAACAGAGGCAGACGGAAGCCCGCCTGAGATTGCTGGAGCGTGGGGTGGAAGCTTCAGCCAACGGTGTCACCATCGCCGATGCCAGGCAGCCGGGTTTTCCCCTGATCTATGCGAACCCTGCGTTCGAAAACATAACCGGATACACACGTGAGGACATTCTGGGACGCAGCTGTAGCCTGCTGCAGGGCCCCGCCACTGGAGAACCAGCAAAAAGCCGTATTCGGCAAAGGCTGTCCGAGTTCCGCGAAGTGCATACCTCCATTCTCAACTACCGTAAGGACGGCACGACCTTCTGGAACGATTTGTACATCGCTCCGGTGCGCGATAATCGCCAGGAAGTTACCCACTTCGTCGGGGTGCAGAACGATATCAGTGACCGGGTAAAGCAGGAGGAAACCCTGGCGTTTCAGGCCAGCCATGACGCCCTGACCGGTTTACCCAACCGGGTCTACCTCGAGGCGCACCTTGCCGACATCTGCCAGCAAACCCTTGGCAAGGGGCACTCCCTCTATGTCATGTTTATCGATCTGGACGGGTTCAAACCGGTCAATGACAGCCTGGGTCATCACTTTGGCGACCAGATCCTGGAGCAAACCGCCCGCCGACTGGCCAATGCGGTGCCAACCGGAGCCACGCTGATTCGCTTCGGCGGTGACGAATTCGTCGCCCTGGTGCCGGCACCGGACGACAGCTTTCACCTCAATCAGGTAGCAGAAGCTATCCTTGCCCAGTTCGCCCAGCCCTTCCAGTACGACAGCGTCGAGGTCACCCTGTCCGCTGCCATCGGCATCGCCGTCGGCAAAGAGGCCCTGCCGCATGCCATGTTGCTTGTCCAGCAGGCGGATATGGCCATGTACCAGGCCAAAAAACTGGGCGGTAACACCTGGCAGTGGTTCAACGACAGCCTGAACAAGCATGCCCAGCACGAGGTATCGCTGCGCCAGCAGCTGCAGGAAGCATTGACTCTCAAACAGTTCCAGCTGTTCTACCAGCCGCTGTTTGGTAACGATCTCGAGATCATTGGCGTGGAGGCGCTGATACGGTGGAAACATCCGACCCGTGGCTTTATTTCCCCCGCCGAGTACATTCCCCTGTCGGAACGCACAGGGCAGATAATTCCCATCAGCGAGTGGGTCATGGCAGAGGCTGCCGGCATGATTTCACGGCTTGCGGAGCTGGGAGTACCGAACATCGCCATCAACCTGTCACCGCTTCAGTTCCAACGCCATCGGCTGGTGGAACGAATAGCGCAACTGATTGATCTACATGGAATCGAAAAGGGACAGCTGTCTGTGGAGATTACCGAGAATGTTTTCCTCGACGACCCCCAGGGAGCCATTAAACAGCTGCGGGAATTGCAAAACCTCGGCGTGGTGGTCGCCATCGATGATTTCGGAACGGGTTTTTCCAGTCTGAGCTACATGCGGGATATGCCGGTCGACAAGATCAAGATCGATCGCACCTTCATCAACGGCATCACCTCCAGTCACCGGGACGCGGCGATTACCCGGGGCACCCTGTCCATGGCCCATGAACTGGGCATGGACGTTGTCGCCGAGGGGGTGGAAACCGAGGAACAGTTCAACACGCTCAAATCCTTCGGCTGCACCAGCTACCAGGGATTCTGGTATTCGCGCCCACTGTCATGGGAAGATTTGCAGGATTTCACCCGTTCACGGACTAGCGGAGCCCGATCCCAATCATGACACCAGGCATCAACGCTGCAAAAAAGGCGAAAGTCAGCCACCGGATTCACGAATACCAGCATGACCCCGCCAGCGAATCGTTCGGTACCGAAGCTGCGGAGAAGATGGGAGTAGACCCGGCAAGAGTATTCAAAACCCTGGTAGTCGCTATTGATGGCAAGGACCTGGCGGTTGGCGTGGTACCGGTCACCGCCATGCTGAGCATGAAGCTGGTTGCCAAAGCGGCTGGGGGTAAGAAAGCCACCATGGCCGACAAACAGGACGTTCAACGCAGCACCGGTTACGTCTTGGGCGGCGTCAGTCCTCTGGGCCAGAAAAAACGGCTCAGGACTTTTATTGATGACTCTGCCCAGCGTTTCGACACCATCTACATCAGCGCCGGCCGCCGCGGCCTGGAAATCGAACTGTCACCGGAAGACCTGGCCAAACTGACCACAGCACAGTTCGCGCCCTTACAAGCCTGAAGTCAGCCAACCCGAACCAATGGCTATAACCGAACTGCAAAACGGGAGCGGGGTGGGGAGCCTTTTCTGAAGGGACAAAGGTGTCTGAGCGAAGCGAGTTCTTTTCCCGTAAGAAAAGGCACCCCACCCCGGGACCAAGCACCCATCAGGCAGGCTACGGAACCTCAACTCCCAGCCACAAAAAAACCGGGCAGCCTCACAGCCACCCGGTTTTTCTTCAAGCCCTGCCGTTACTTCACAGAGTCGCGAGCATCCGCCAGGATCCTGTTCAGGGTTTCGCTCGGCTGCATCACCGCGCAAACCTTGTCCGCCGGTGGGTGATAGTAGCCACCGATGTCCGCAGGATTACCCTGAATCACGCTCATCTCTTCCAGGATGGTGTCCTTGTTCTCTTCCAGCTGTTTGGACAACTTGCCGAAGAACTCCTTCAGCTCCTTGTCGCTGTCCTGCTTGGAAAGCTCCTCCGCCCAGTAACGGGCCAGATGGAAGTGAGAACCACGGTTGTCCAGCTCCCCCGTCACCCGGGACGGAGACTGGTTGTTCTCCAGCAGGCGCTCGGTGGCCTTGTCCAGGGTCTGCCCCAGCAGGCGTGCACGCTCGTTGCTGTGCTTCTCCCCAAGCTCATCCAGGGAAACCGCGATCGCCAGAAACTCACCCAGTGAATCCCAGCGCAGGTGGTTCTCCTCCAGCAGCTGCTGCACGTGTTTGGGCGCGGAACCGCCGGCGCCGGTTTCGTACAGGCCACCGCCGTTCAACAGTGGAACGATAGACAGCATCTTGGCGCTGGTGCCCAGCTCCAGGATCGGGAACAGGTCGGTGAGGTAGTCACGCAGCACGTTACCGGTGACGGAAATGGTATCCAGGCCGCGAATCAGGCGCTCCATGGTCCAGCGGATGGCGCGAACCGGAGACATGATATGGATATCCAGACCCTCGGTGTCGTGGTCTTTCAGGTAGGTCTGGACCTTCTTGATCAGTTGGGCGTCATGGGCACGCTCGTCGTCCAGCCAGAACACCGCCGGCATACCGGTGGCACGGGCGCGGTTAACCGCCAGCTTGACCCAGTCACGGATCGGCAGGTCTTTGGTCTGGCAGGCGCGCCAGATATCGCCTTTCTCGACCTTGTGTTCGGTCAGTACGGTGCCGTCTGCGGCAACCACGCGCACCACACCGTCATCCTTCATTTCGAAGGTCTTGTCGTGGGAGCCGTATTCTTCCGCCTTCTGCGCCATCAGACCCACGTTCGGCACGGTCCCCATGGTGGTGGGATCAAACGCGCCGTGGGTCTTACAGAAGTTGATCACTTCCTGATAGATGGTCGCATAGGTGGACTCAGGCATGACCGCCTTGGTGTCCTTGAGCTTGTTGTCGCGGGCCCACATCTTGCCGGAATTACGGATCATCGCCGGCATGGAGGCATCCACGATGACGTCGCTCGGTACGTGCAGGTTGGTGATGCCTTTAACGGAATCCACCATGGCGATTTCCGGACGGTGCTCGTAGCACGCGTGCAGGTCTTCCTGGATCTGCTCCTGCTTGGATTCCGGCAGTTGCTTGATCTTCTCAACCACGCTGGACAGACCATTGTTCGGATTTACGCCAATCTCGTCGAACAGCTCACCGTACTTGTCGAACAGGTCCTTGTAGAAAACCTTCACCGCGTGACCGAAGACGATCGGATGGGAGATTTTCATCATGGTGGCTTTCACATGCAGGGAAAACATAACGCCGGTCTTTTCGCAGTCTGCAATGGCATCCTCGAAGAACTTGATCAGCGCCTTCTTGCTCATGAACATGCCGTCCAGCACTTCGCCTTCCTGCAGTGGCAGCTCATCTTTCAGCACGGTCTGTTCGCCCTTGCTGTTCTCGAACACGATGCGGGCGTTGGTGGCCTTGTCCAGGGTGACGGACTGCTCGTTGGAGTAGAAATCACCACCGCGCATATGAGCCACGTGGGTGCGGGAAGCCGGGCTCCACTCACCCATGGAATGGGGATGTTTACGGGCAAAGGCCTTGACCGCGGTCGGTGCACGACGGTCGGAGTTGCCTTCCCGAAGCACCGGGTTGACGGCGCTGCCGAGTACTTTGGCGTAACGGGACTGGGCTTCTTTCTCTTCGTCTGTCTCAGGGTGTTCCTTGTACTCGGGAACCTTGTAACCCTGTTCGTTCAGTTCCCTGATGGCTGCACGCAACTGCGGGATGGAGGCAGAAATGTTGGGCAGCTTGATGATGTTGGCATCAGGATCGTTGGTGTACTCACCCAGCTCCGCCAGGGCATCGGGAACTCGCTGGTCTTCTTCCAGGTAATCCGGAAACGCCGCCAGAATACGCGCCGCCAGGGAGATGTCGCTGGTTCCGAATTCGATGCCGGCCGGCTTGGCGTAGGTTTCAAGGATGGGAAGAAGTGAGCGTGTGGCGAGGGCTGGCGCCTCGTCGGTCAGGGTGTAGATAATCTTGGCTTTGGATGATGTCATTTTCGTCCTCAGGCTAGTGTGTGAGTTCAGGACGGCCATGGCAGGGTCAGAGGTCTTGTGAACGCCCGACCTGAGCAATGACTGATACGGGAACTTTTGATAGGGCTACTAAGATACCATTTTTTCGCGGATTTTGGGTACGATCTTAGTATAACAACGGACTAAAAATGCGCTAAAACCTGTTACAGGGCGATGAAAAGGCAGGAATTTACGAAACTTTCGGATATTGGGTAGGTTTTTTTGGGGGCTCGGATGGGGTCCGGGTGGAGCTCCCAAAACGGAAAGCGTGGATTTCCTGAGCGCTGTGGGGCTCGGAGCATGGCCGGGGGAAGCCCCCAAAACGGAAAGCGTGGCT
>NZ_JBJJLC010000062.1:0-20139 GCF_045449855.1 Marinobacter alkalisoli
CCCCCGGCCATACTCCTTGATACACCGTTGGATTTCGTCCCTGAACCGTAGGTCGGATTAGCCGCAGGCGTAATCCGACAACCAGTTCTCAGGCCATTGCACCGTCGGATTACGCCTTTGGCTCATTGTGCCGTTCACCGGTAAATCCGACCTACGGTTACCCATTCGGCAGCAGGTTTGCCTTGGCCAGGCACTCGCGGATCTGATCCAGCGCTTCTGGATTGGCCAACGCATCGCGGTTGTCGCTGCGGGCGGAGCCGTTGATCAGTCTCGCGACGGCCAGTTCCACTTTCTTGCCGCTGCGGGTGTAGGGAATGTCCGGCACGGTGATTACGTGCCTGGGCACGTGCCTCGGGCTGGCGCCTTCGCGGATGCGGGTTTTCAGGCGTTTGACCAGTTCTTCCCCGAGGCTTTCTCCCTCAGCGGGAACCACCAGCAGGACCACTTCCACGTCGCCGTCGATCTGGCGGCCGATGACCAGGCTGTCTTTCACCGCGGCTTCGGTTTCCACCTGGCGGTAGATTTCCGCCGTGCCGATGCGGACACCGCCCGGGTTGAGGGTGGCGTCGGAGCGGCCGTAGATGATGGCGCCGCCGTGTTCGGTGAATTCGATGAAGTCACCGTGGGCCCAGACGCCCGGGCTAGTGTCGGAGAAGGTGTCGAAGTAGGCGCTGCGATAGCGTTCACCGTCGGCGTCGTCCCAGAAGCATACTGGCATGGACGGCAGCGGCTGAAGGCAGACCAGTTCGCCGCGGCCTTCGCTGACGGGCTTGCCGTCGTCGCCGTAGGCCACGGCGTCGACACCGAGGAAGCGGCACTGGATTTCGCCGCGGCGCACGGGCAGCAGCGGGGTGGCGCCCACGAAGCAGCCGCAGATGTCGGTGCCGCCGGCGATGGAGCCGAGCAGTACGTTGGGGGCGCCGTCGCTGTAGACCCAGTCGTAGTCTTCCGGCAGCAGCGGTGAGCCGGTGGAGAAGACGACGCGAAGGGCGCTCAGGTCGAGGGTTTTCGCCGGGGCCAGTTCGGCCTTGCGGCAGCCGGCAATGAAGCGGGCGCTGGTGCCGTAGTGGGTGACTTTTTCGTCGGCAACCACCTGCCATAGAAAGCTCAGATCCGGGTAGCCGGGGGAGCCGTCGACGGTGATCACCGCCGCACCGGTTAGCAGGGCGGAGGCCTGCCAGTTCCACATCATCCAGCCACAGGTGGTGAAGTAGAGGAATCGGTCCTCTGGCCCGACATCGCCGTGGAGCATCAGTTCCTTGGCGTGGTTGACCAGCAGGCCGGCGGCGCCGTGAACGATGCACTTGGGTTTGCCGGTGGTGCCGGAGGAATACAGGATGTAGACCGGATGATCCGGGGGCAGCGGCGCAAAGGACGGCGCCTTGCCGGCGCCGAATGCCAGGGCGTCTTCCCAGGTGGTGACGCGCTCGCCGGCGATGGGGGCTTCGTCCGGCAGCTGCTGGACGCTGACCACGCACTTCAGCGATGGCAGGCCGGCAATGAGTTCCGCAAACCCCTGCTGGCGGGCAAATACCTTGCCGCCGTAGCCATAGCCGTTCACCGCGATCAGCGCCGCAGGTTCAATCTGGCCGAAGCGGTCAAGAATCGCGCCGACGCCGAAATCGGGAGACGCGGAGCTCCAGATCGCGCCCAGGCTGGTGGCCGCCAGCATGCCGACCAGGGCTTCGTACCCGTTGGTGACCACGCCGGCAACGCGATCGCCCTGCTGAATGCCCTGATCCCGCAGAAAGGCTTCGAGGGCGCCGGTGTCGGCCTTCAGTTCGGCATAACTGCGACGCAACACCGGCCGGGTTTCGCAATAGGCAACGACCGCTTCGCTATCGGCCTGCTCGCCATCTGCCAGGCGCAGCAGGTTGGCGGCAAAGTTCACTTTCATGCCCGGGAACCATTCGGCGCCCGGCATGGCGCGGCTGCCCAGTACTCGCTCCGCCGGGGTGTCACTGACCAGGCCGCAATAGTCCCATACCTTCGCCCAGAAGGTGTCCAGCTCGTCGATGGACCAACGGTGCAGGGCGTGGTAATCGTTAAAAGGTCCGAATCCCTGATCTTCCAGCCACGCCTTGAAGCGGGCCATCTGGCAGTTGGTCAGGGTGTCTTCCGGGGGAGACCAGACCACCGGTGATTGTTCTGTATTGCTCATCCGTCTCTCCTGCTGATTACTGCATGTGCCAGCCGTGGCTGACGACGATGGATTGGCCGGTCAGGGCTGCAGACGGGAAGGCAGCCAGATGAACGGCCAGTTCGGATACATCCTCGAGAGTCGTGAACTTTCCATCCACGGTATTTTTCAGCATGACCTTGCTGATGACTTCTTCCTCGGAAATGCCCAGTTCCTTTGCCTGCTCCGGAATCTGTTTGTCCACCAACGGGGTGCGGACAAAGCCCGGGCAGATGATGTTGCTGCGCACGCCATGCTCTGCACCCTCTTTGGCAACCGCACGGCACAGCCCCAGCATACCGTGTTTGGCGGCAACATAGGGTGCTTTCAGGGGCGACGCTTCCAGTGAATGCACCGACCCCATATACAGCATGATGCCGCCGCCGGAGGCGTACATCTGGTTGAGGGCGGCGCGGGTGACCAGGAATGCACCGTCCAGATGCACACTCATCACTTTGCTCCAGTCCGCAAAAGCCAGCTTGTGCACCGGGTCGATATGCTGGACACCGGCGTTGGCAACGGCAATGTCCAGACCACCCCACTGCTCGACAATGGCAGCGACGCCCTCGTCAACGGCCTGCTCATTGGTGACATCCATTGCCAGCGCCATGGCTGTGCCACCGCTGTCTTCTATTGCCTGAACGGTGTCGCGGGCGCTTTCCAGGGTCAGGTCGGCAACCGCGACCTTCGCGCCCTCACGCCCATAGTGTTCGGCAATCGCCCGGCCGATGCCACGGCCGGCACCTGTCACCAGGGCAATCCGGTTTTCCAGACGCATGATATTTTCTCCTTAGTCGTAAGCCACACTCGGCAGCCAGGTCGCGATTTCCGGAACCAGGAACACGATGGCCAGAGCTACAAGCTGAATAATGATGAAGGGTATGACGCCCCTGTAGATGTCCAGCACGTCGATTTCCGGCGGCGCCACACCCTTGATGTAGAACAGGGCAAAGCCTACCGGTGGCGTCAGGAACGACGTCTGCAGGCACATGGCAAAGAGGATGGTGAACCACACCAGATCGAAACCCAGCGTTTGAACCACCGGCGCCACCAGCGGCAGAATGATGAGGGTAATTTCAACCCAGTCCAGGAAGAAACCCAGCAGGAACACCGCGAACAGAATGGTCAGAACCACGCCATAAGGTCCGAATGGCAGCCCCAGTAGCGCATCTTCGATTACCTGGTCGCCACCGAGCCCCCGCAGTACAACAGAGAACGCCGTAGCACCCAGAAAAATGGCAAAGATGAAGGCAGCCGTGCGGGTGGTTTGTTGCAACGAGGAGTTGAGCACCTGAAAGTTCAGGCGTCTCGCCATCAGGGCCAGTAACAAAGCCCCCAGGGCGCCAACGCCGGAAGCCTCCGTGGGCGTAGCTATACCGGCAAAGATAGAACCAAGCACTCCGAGAATCAGCGCAGCCGTAGGCACCACTGCCTTGGCCACTTCCCAGACGATGCTCCAGGAGACTTTCTCGGTGCCCTCCGGCACTGGGGCAATATGTGGCTGAAACAGTGGACGGATCATCACGTAAGCGACGTACATGGCACCCAGAAGCAGCCCGGGCAGGAACGCGCCCATGAACAGATCACCTACGGATGCCTCAGGAACCGCCAGCCGGTCGGCCATCAGCACCAGCATGATGGACGGGGGGATCAGTATTCCCAGGGTACCGGTGGCGCAGGCAGTGCCCACGGCAAAACCCTTGTCGTACTTGTTCTCCATCATCACCGGCAGGGAGAGCATGCCCAGCAGCACCACGGACGCCCCGATGATACCCGTGGTGGCCGCCAGCAATACGCCAATGACAACCACCGTTACAGCGTATCCACCACGAACCGCACCAAAGAGTTTTACCATGCTGTTCATCAGTTTTTCGGCAACGCCGGACTGATCGAGCATGATGCCCATGAATATGAACATGGGCAGAGCGACAAGGGTCTCGCTGTTGACGACATCCCATATTCGCTCGGGGACAAGTCCCATTGAAGACTGATAATCAAACCAGAGGTTAGCGCCGAAATTTTCGACGGCGATGACGCCAATCAGAGTCCAGATTACGGCGGTACCACCCAGTACCCAGGCGACAGGATAGCCCGTCATCAGCAGCGCCCCGAAGGTGAGGAACATGCCGATTACAAAAAGTGTTTCAAGCTCCATCAGGACGCATCCCCTTTCTTGTTACTCCCGGACTCGATCCGGATGGGCTTCGGAAAGCCAAAAAGCAGTGCGGTTACTTTCAGCAAGCGAGATAGTGCAGCCAGGGTCAGAAGAATAAACGACAATGCCACGACGCTCTTGAGAACCCAGCGGTAGGGAAGCCCGGCGGGTGCCTGACTGGTTTCCCCCTGCTGCCAGGAGCTATGGGCGTAGGGGATCATCTCCCAGACTGCCAGCCCGAGAAACGGCAGCAACAGGAACACCAGCCCAAACAGTTCAACCCATCCCTGGCCCCTGAGGGACAGACGTTCATGAATTACATCCACTCTCACGTGGCCATCAACGACCAGTGTGTAGGCCAGCCCCAACATCCAGCCTGCGCCAGCCAGGTGCCACTGGACTTCTTCCAGGGTCACAGAACCAGCGCCGAAGGCATAGCGACCAACCACCGCATAGATAATCACGCCGGTAATCACTAACCAGAGCCAGGAAGCACTCTTGCCGATCGCGGAAATCACACGGTCCATCCCCTGACTGAGCCAGGTTGTGGGCAACTCCGTGTGATGATGAAGAATTTGGTCGGTATCGGACACCGATGGCCGCCCACTCTGCGGTGAGCCTTTACCAGACACCGTCATACAGCAGTTCCTCGCTCAGAATGCCGATTGTGAAACAAGGATGGCCCCGAAGGGCCATCCAGACTTTGTCAGAGAGTACCGAAACCAGACCCGGTCTCTCAGGATCGGCCCGGGACCCTTACAGGTCCGACGGAACGTAGGCGCGTGTATCCCAGATCTCGTATGTTTCCATGAACTCGTTCTGGCTTTCATAAACGCGCTTGAAGTCGGCATCCTTGGACGCTTCTTCTTTCAGCACTTCCTCGGTGACCGCTTCCAACTCTTTCAGAACGTCACGGGGGATCTGGTCGGCCTGGACGCCCTTGTCCTGGAACTCGGCCAGGACCTTACCATTCTTATATTCACCCTCGGCCAGGCCAAGCGTTGTTGCAGCGGTACAGGAGGCCTCAACCAGCGCTTTCTGTGCGTCGGTGGTTTTGTTCCACTGATCCCTGTTGATCAGCATGTACTGGGCGGTGAACTGCTGGTGCCAGCCCGGGAACAGGTTGTACTTGACCACCTGGTCGAAGCCGAGGATCTGGTCGATGGCGGGCATGGAGAATTCGGTGGCATCGATGGTGCCTTTTTCCAGTGCCTGGTAGAGCTCACCACCGGGCATCATGGTGACGGAGGCGCCCAGTTTCTCCAGAACCTTGCCACCCAGACCCGCGAAGCGAATCTTCAGGCCTTTGTAGTCTTCCAGCGTTTCGATGGGCTCCGCATACCAGCCCGCTGTTTCAGGCCCGATAATGCCGCACAGTTGGGCGTGCACGTCGAAGCCCTTATTGGCATAGACTTCCTGCAGCATTTCATGACCGCCACCGTAGTAATACCAGGCAGTGTAGGCCCAGGGCTTCATGCCGAAGGGTACGGCTGCAAACAGCGGAATCGCAGGGACCTTGCCCTGGTCGTAACCAATCCAGGTGTAACCTGCTTCAACCTTGCCATCGGAAACGGATTGCAAGATATCGAATGGGGGTACCAGCTTCCCGGGCTCGTAAACGCGAACCTGGATGCTGCCATCGGAAGCGGTGGTGAGGTTTTCGGCAACCCAGGCGGCGGGGGAACCCAGGCCCGGTAAGTTGGTGGCAAAGGCAACAGGCATTTTCCAGCGAAGGTCGTCTGCGAACGCCGATCCTGTGGACAGGGCGATCGCACCGGTAATCCCGGCGAGAGCCTTGAAGAGTTTCATTGGCATGTCTCCTAGCATTGTTGTTTTATCCGGCCGCCGGTTGTTGACTGACGGTCCTAATCTGAGTGTAGTCAGACATCGCAGAGAACGAGACAGACAATATAAATTGTGGGTCCAACGTTGAGCGCCAGTCTTGTTTTCCGCGTTGTTCTGACGTCCTGCATCGGGGATTTAGCAGGTGCCGTGCCAGTCACAGAAAAACCAGTAAAATCAGAAGGATAAAAACCAGGCTACAGAGAAGGGAAGACCGCATTGTCCGAAGATCCGGACGGAATAATACCTATGTCGCAGGTAGTTGTCCTGATTGCCGAACAGCTGTCCGGAAATCAGGACATCCTGGCGAGCTTTTCATACAGAACGGAACGGGAGATGCCCAAAAGCTTGGCTGCCCGGGTCCGGTTGCCCCGGCAGGCCACCAATGCAGACTCAATCGCCTGCGCTTCCGCCTCCGCCATCACTTGCGCCAGCGGCCTGACCGGTCGGGGGGACAGGGAGGACTGGGGGCGCGAACCATTACGGGGCAGCACCTTGAAGATGGCGTCGGCATCAAGCAGCCCGTTGTCTTCACCCATGGTGAGCGCCCGCTCCAGCACGTTCCTGAGCTCACGAATATTGCCCGGCCAGTCATAGCTTCCCAGTGCCGATACCGCGGCATCGGTAATCTCACCGCGTATTTCCAGGCCGTCACAGATGTCTTCCAGCAAGGCCTCGCATAACACACCGAGATCCGCCAGCCGCTCCCTCAGGGGGGGAATCGGAATTTCCAGAACATTGAGCCGGTAATACAGGTCGGAGCGGAAGCTGCCTTCAGCCATCATGGTTTCCAGGTTGCGACTGGTCGCCGCAATGACCCGGACATTCACCGACACCACCTTGTTGGAGCCCAGGGGTTCAATCTCGCCTTCCTGCAGCGCCCGCAACAGCTTGGCCTGCAGCGCCAGCGGCATATCGCCCACTTCATCCAGAAACAGGGTGCCGCCGTTGGCAAGCTGGAACTTGCCATCGCGGGTGCGGCGATCAGCCCCGGTATAAGCCCCGGGCGCCACGCCAAAGAACTCCGCTTCCAGAAGATTGTCGGGAATGGCGGCCACGTTCACCCCCACAAAGGGCTTCTCCGCACGCCCGGATACCGAGTGAATAGCCTGGGCCAAGACCTCCTTGCCGGTGCCGGTCTCGCCCAACAGCAACACCGGCATATCCCGACCGGCGGCCAACCGCGCACGGCGCTTGACCTCCAGGGCCGCCGGACTCGCACCCACGAAATCCCCCAGGCTGTAGCGGGTGCCACGGGCTTTTTTTGCCAGCGCCTTACGGGCCGCAGCCAGGTCCTGGTGCAGACGACGGTACTTGCTGACCAGCGGCGTCAGCGGCTGCAGGTCATCGTAGAGAACAAAGGCCACCGCGCCGACAATCTCGCCATCGTCATCAAAGAATGGCAGGCGGGTGACCACAAACTGCTGGTTCTGGTGTTCCATGATATCCAGCAGCAGCGGTTTCCCGGTCTCCACCACCTCGGGCATGCGGGTGTGAGGAATCACATCCCGCACGAACCGGCCGATTACCTCAGACGGCTCTTTCAGTCCCAGCAAACCGGAATAGCTGGCGTTGATCCAGGTAATCCGGCTGTCACGATCCACAGCTATTGCCCCCGCACTGGCCTCCTCGAACATCGGGATAAAGGATTCGATGAGTTCTCGAGTCAGGCCTTTCTTTTTATTGTGGGCAAATAGCTGTGTCATGTACCGGTTACCGCCAGGGAGAGTGTCTTGCATGGTACAAAACCTGGGCAGCCCGTCAATCAGGGATATTCAGCTGGTTATCAGCAAACACGATCAGATCACTCGCCGGCGGCTGATCCTGGATATCCGGCACGTTGGTTTCCGACAACGCTGTGGTGATATCACCCCGCGGCACCGTTCGTACCACCTGGCTCGGCGGCAGGGGCCGGCCCTCGGTCAGGTGTTCGTAGACCAGATCCAGTGCCTGGAAGTAGTAATGGTGCAGGGGAACATAACGCTCCGCCACGCCCGGGAAACCGTTCAGTACATCCAGATGGTGGGCGTTGAGTATTTCGTAATAACGCAGGCCCGAGTCCTCCCCCTCAACCATCCGGTTCAGGGCCAGGTATGGCCGGGAGGTGTGGTTGATCGGCAGGATCGCATCGGCCCGCCCGGTGACGAACACCGCGGGCTTGCCCCGCAGGTCACCACTGGCACGAATGTCTTCAATGCCCTGACTGACCGCATCGGCCAGGGCGGCGTCGGTGCCCGCCAGCGGGTTGCCGGTTGCAACATCCACTCCCTGCACCAGGCTGCGCAAACACAGCAGTGCATCCAGACCATAGTCCAGCTGACCGGTACTGGCCGAAGCGCTCATGGCCAGATGGGTCGGCTGACCCAGGGCGTCGTCATACACCAGATTCACCCCGGCACTCGGCGGAATGCCGTTACTGGCCGAGAACAGGGCGGCTTCCTGTGCCGGAGCCAACGGAACCACCGCACCGGTCCCATCCGTTGCCGCCAGGCTGAGGCCACAGACCCGATCCTCAACACCGGCCTGGCCATAGGTATTGGCGTAGGTCATCGAGATGCCCTGGGCCACCGCGAGGCCAAAATGCACCGGCGCCAACAGATTCTGCTCGGGCTGAATACCAAAGTCTTCGTTCAGAATCCGCAAAGCATCGGTGGCACGTTCTTCGATGGTAATACCGGATACCAGGCCCTTGCTGGCCAGCGAGTCGCAGATGTTTCCGCCAATGGCCGGCGGGTTAAACACCGCGTTAAGAGGCGCCACATCCCGGATGGCCGGTGCCTGGTTGGCACAGCCCTGATACACCGCCAGCGCCGTGGTGTAATCCAGCAGGCTGCGGCTGTGCCCGGAAATGACCGGGCCATTGCCCTGACGAATGGTGAACGAGGTATTCACCCTCGGGTTTACATTGGGCTCGGAAACCGCAACGCCGTCAATCAGCCCCCGGTCATCCTGTTCGGCTGCCCGTACTGACGCACCACCGCCATTGGATACACTGGAGGCAATGACCAGGGTGTGTTTGGGCTTGATGGTAATCAGCCGTTCACCGTTGCCGAGTTCGCGACCGAATTTCTCGTTCAGCACATAGAAACCAAACTCAATCGATTGCAGCACGTGGGTTCCCCAATCGGCCTCGGGGTTCACCCCGGAGTGGGCATGCTTATAGGCGAACCGGTCCGGCCACTGGTTGTTGAAGTCCGCCCGCGCGGCATCATCCAGGTCGGCGCGGAACAGCACCGGCTCATCGTCGGTGGTAGTGAGCGTACCGTCGATACGTTGGGTACTGTTGGTTTCCAGGTTGTGGGCACCCGTGCCGGTCCCCTTGTCGGTATAGACCACGGCACAACCTTTCTTCAGCCCCCATTCACCGGCGGTACCAATCGCGCCATACACACCCCGTGAACCGGAGGAAGGTGCGGTCACCATGCAGGGCTGGCGGGGATCGAAGCTGTCCGGCACCTGGACCATCACCGTCACCGGCACTTCATGGCCTTGCTCGTCATGGCCAGGAACATTCATCAACGCGAGGGATTCCTCGCCGGCAATCATACCGTTCCCGTTAACCCCGACCCGGGGCCCGAAGAACGTGCCATAACCCCCGCCCGGCGCGGTATCCACCAGCGCGCGGTAGTTGTTGTAGATCGCCAGCCGTCGGAGTTCCCCTGGGGTCGGGTTGAGGGCATCATCAAAGGCCGGCGGGGTTGGGCTGGCCAGACCGTCGGCGCCAAGGCCGGCTGTCAGCAGGTCGTCAGTCAGGCCGTCGTACCAGGTCTGCTGAATATCACTGGCGATAAAGTCGGGTATTGCATTGAACGGAGGCTTGCCCTCATTGCCAGCGGCGAGCGCAGCCCCGGTTACACCGATCAGGGTGCATAGCAGCAATCGTCTCATGATTCGTTCCTTGTTTGTTGTTGTTAACGGTCAGGCCGAACCTCAGGCACTCCGGCCTGACTGGATGTTATGCGGATGCTGTGCCAACTCACCAAGGCATTGAAAATGGGGAATATTTACTGAATAGACGAGAAAATGATCGAGGATTATCCGGAATTCCGGACACTGGCGGATCACTAATATCACCCTGAAGGCCTGAAAACAGGCAGTTAACGTCGGTGTCCGGAAAACCAGACACCGTCCGAAAACTCAAACAGTCGCCGCTTCCGGGAAGGCATAAAGCAGCGGACTCCGCCCCGACAGGACGGAGTCGCTGACGGCTCAGCGCGCTGAATTGACCCCAATCATGGGTTTAACCGGGGATGACAGGTAGCTCAAGCGCAGGCCATTGGCCGGTATCTCCAGATCGAACGCCACGATGCCGCCCACATCCACCGCCAGGGTTTGCGCCACCTGATTATACTGCTCGATCACCTGGCGACCGTCATCCAGAAAGCGCACTTCACCCGCCAGGTCCAGATCCAGGGGCACACTGTGCAGGTTGTGGGGCAGATCCAGTGGGGTGGCCAGATCCGGCGCATCCAGGTAGACCTTAACATCGGTCTCAAACACCGGAAAGCCGTCGTCACCCGTGCGAATGACCCCCGGAATCAGACGCGTGCGATTGCCCTCTTCATCCTCGGCATAGCGCATGCGGATAATCTGCGGACCGGTCGGTGTCTCTGCCCATGTCAGGTCTGTCCCCACTTTGGCATTCACCGTCAGGGAAGTGGTGGTGAGCAGGGTGGGGTGAAGCAGGACGCGAACACCCGCCGAAGGATCATCCGGATCCACCGGCCCCACAACCTCGGTGTTCAAGGCACCGGTCATGTAGATGAACTGAAGCTCCGGGCACTCGGTTTCAATCCACGGCGAGTAGATGTCCTTACGGTCTCGGTTACAGCCCACACGGGCCTCATCGCGATTCAGGCTGACAACCCGGGTGGCCTGGGCCGGAGCGAGTGGCTGGCCGGCATCATCCAGGGTCACATCGGGTGGCTCTGTGCAGTCACGCTCATAGACCTTGCGGATCACGACGCCATCACTGTCGGTCTCATCCACGATGCCACACTGAATCGCCCCGTCGGCGTTCACATCCCGCACCGGGAGATTTCTCAGGGGCAAGAGCACCGTATCGGACGTCGCGCCACCGCGGAAGTAAATGGTCATATCCGGGCCGCCCGGTTCACTCAAACCGGCCAGGGCATCGGTCTCCAGGGCCTGGCCAGCCACAGAACAGATGGCCGTGTCGCAGTCCGGGGACTCAGACGCCTCCGAAGACAGCGTGTATCGGTACCAGGCCCCTTGCTCCCACGGCTGCTCCGGATAGAACCAGAGCTTCCGCGACGTCATCTCGAGCCGGCCTGCCACCGGTTCCGCGGCAACCTCGACGTTATCACCGGTGCCATCGCCCAGACCGGTCACCTTTTCCACCGTGAAGGTCTGGTTCAGGCGGATGGACGCAGGATCCATGGACTGGGAAAACGTCACCGCGATGGGCCGGTTGGCTGGCAACGAAACCACCGGCATGCCCTCGTCATCCTGATTGTAGTCAACGCCGTTGCCATCAATGGCGCCAACGCAACGCCCATGCTGGTCGTTCAGCAAATCCAGCGCCTTGGTGACACAGGGAAACCCGGGGTAAACCGCCACCGCCAGCGGTGATGACGCAGACGGGTCCGCCTGGACCGGGAGCTCAAACGACAGTTCCTCGGCCACTGCGCCATTACCGGCCAGGTCGGTGAGGTCCGATGTCAGCCGGATCTGGTAATGCGTGCCGTGAGCAAGCCCGCCAGCAGGCATCACCGACACACTGGTTCCATCCACGGATACGTCCAGCGCCTCCACGGGCTTGCCGTCGGCCAGTACCCGGAGCCCGTCAGCGAGGGATTCCCGCGATACCGGCTCATCGAAAAACAGCGTGATCGGATCCCCGGGACGATGGGCATTGTGCAGGCCAGTGCCCGCCTCATCGGGCATCCAGCTCAACAGCTCGGGGCCCTGCGTGTCCACCAGCGGGTCCGGCGCATTCTGTTGGGCTCGGTCCAGGGTGTCCGCCTCAATCCGGAACGCCAGCGAGGCCATTGCATTCTCAAGGCCCAGCAGCCGTGGCTCAACCATGCTCAGGGCATCGATTTCCAGGGTGCCGTTCCGGATGATCGCGGTGCCCACCAGCTCCAGACCAAGAATATTCTGGGACAGCGCAGCATTCGGTTGCGCTTCCTCGGTGCTCATGGCGACATCCATGAACAGGCGGATATGGCGGGGCGCGTCGTCCGCATCGGAATACGGGTTCCGGTACAGGTAACCCACCGCGTCGGTAATCGTGGTGACCCGGATGGCCCCCGTTGTCTGGACGCCACTGTCGGTCATCAACGGCACCACACCGCCGACGTTCACATCCAGGGAGGTGCTGCTCAGCAACGTCCCGGCGGGGATTTGCAACGGTGTCATTTCGGGGTAGTCCGGCGCATAGGCAAGCTCTGCCCACATCTCTCCGGTCTGGTAGGAGGTGGGTGTATCCCCCAGCAACACCGAACTCAGGGCAATACCATTAATGGGCTCACCGTTCAGTACCGAGCGCAGGTTCTCGGCATCCGAGTTGGCAACCGCTGCCTGGTACAGGGTTTCACCGGGGCCCGAGTCCTGCGGGGTCAGGGTGGTTTCATAGTTCGCCAGCTGATCGCCATAGGCATTGGGCAAATCCCGGACAACGAGCCGGTAGGTTTCCCCGGGGTTCAGAGCAGATTCTGATGCGCCCTTACCGGCAACCGGGTCGATCACAAGGTGCCGTTCCCCGGACAGCACCCGCGCCGGAACCAGGTTGCCGGCACTGTCTTCCAGTCTCACCGACTCGCCATAAACCACCCCTGCCGGGTGAACCGGCTGACTGAAAGTCAGTCGGAGGGTGGAAAAATCCACCAGCGGATAGCGTTCTCCGTCAGGGATCCGGCCCTTAACCCGGAATTCGGCCGCCGTGCCCGAGAGCGAGGGTATACCACTGAAGCTGCCACGGGTCTGGAATTCCAGGCTGCCATCAGTCCCCAGCTGGTCAACGACAGTATCACCGGCCGTGACCGGTCGCTGCAGGCTAATGCTGTAGGTGGTGGCGGGCTTCAGGGCGGCAACGGGGTGAATCACCCAGCTCTGGCCACCATCCACCGGTGTCAGCTCATGATCAATCCGTTCATCCCCCGCCTTCAGCACCAGTTCAGGCTGATCCACTGGCTGCGAGAACCTCAGCACCAGATCGGACCGGGGCGAGACATCCCGCTGACCATCCGCGGGGTAGCTGTAGATCAATGAGGGCGCGGGGCCTGGTGTCTGCATGCTGGAGTCTTCTCCCCCGCATGCTGCCAACAATACCGGAACCAGCATCAGTGCGCCGACTTTCCACAGGTTCATGGCAGTCTCCTGTTCAGAATTTAAGCGTGATGGAACCGGCGATGACATGGACATCACCATCGGCGGTGACCTGCCCGTTGGTCACCGTTGCGTTACCGGAACCGGTGTTGCTCAACTCAAAATCACGCTCGTCCAGCCGGTGGTACTGGTACCCGATATCCAGCCTGACCGGATAAGCCAGCACACGCGTTTGCTCGTACTGCGCAGACAGACCCAGACCAACGATGTATCGGTCACTGTCGTAATAATTCACATCCGGTGTCAGGCCGTCCCCGAGCGGAGATTCCTGATAGGCCAGCCCGGTGGTCAGCGCAAAATTGGGGTGGAACTGATACTCGCCGCCAATACGGGGCACAAGGATGTCGTCAAAGCGCACCTCAGCCTGATCCTTGATCTGATCCCCTTCAAACTTGTCACTCAGGCCAGACCAGTTCTGTTGCTCCAGGCTGCCGCCAATCCGCCAGCCGTCGCCTTTATATTGCAGCCCCAGCGCCAGGGTTTCGGGCTGGTAGGAATCGTAGGTCCGGATAGTGAACTCCAGGGGGGCGGACTCCGGTATCAACCCGGGAATGACCACACTCGAATCCACCGTGGTATTGGTGTCGGAACTGGTGCGATAGACCGCGGCCACCTCCCAGCCACTGAGCAGGCACTGACTCTCCGGGCAGACGGTGCGCCCCAGGTCAACACTGGTGGAATAGATCAGGCGAAAAGAGGGTTCGGCGTTGACCGACAGCTTTTCCTGCTCGGTATTCCCCGCCAGGTCACTGACAGCTCGCAGATCCGCGGCGGCATGGAGCGTTACCCGCGCCGAGGCGCCAACACTGACCCCGCGCCAGACATTCGAGGCAGCACCAATGTTCAGAAACAGTGGCTGACGGCCATACTCCAGGAACTGCCCATCGCTGGATGTCTGCGACCCGAAGGCCAGCATTTCCTTGCCGTACTTTTCCACACCGGCAATAAACCCGAGGTAGATCGGGGGACCATCTCGAAGCATGGAGGTGAGATCGGTTTTCATGCCGATCAGTACATGCTGACTTTCCTTCTCAAAGCTGAAGGTACCGTTACTACCCGTGGCTTGAAGATCCGGCTGGGCATGCAACAGGCCTGCGGTCAGCTCACCACGGGGATCGGAAGCCAGGTAGGCGGGGTTGTAGAAGTTGGCCGACACCTGGGTGTTAAACATCGACAACGCCTGTGCCGAGGCAATATCCGTCGGCAACACGCCATAGGTTGATCCAATATTGCCCATACTCGCATTCGCCAGGGGGGACAGGCCGGCCAGGCTGGTGGCGATAACAAGGCGGGACAAAAGCACGGATCTGTGGAGCAGGTACGACATGGCTAAGTTCCTTTAGACACGCGGGAATTGGTTGTCAGAGCGATATGCCCGAGTCGTTCGTGGGGCGGAACCCTATACACTCCATGTCGGGTTCAGATTGGCAGGCTAGCCTCGAATTCCATGGCAACCGGGTCATCACAAATGCGACATATGACAACCTGCTGGTTTCACTGGATTTTCAGAAATTCAATTTCCGACATGTCGCCAGTGGCTTCAGCAAAATGTGAGCAAAATCAAAGACCTGAAATGTATCGGGAAGCGCTAGCCAATTCTTATAAACGGCAGCAGGCTAATGGCAGCAATGGTGATAATGGCGAGGCAGGCCATCAAAGTGGTGAGGGGTTTTTGCCGCAACCGGAACCAGAATCCACCGACACGCCCCGCCGCAAGCTCATGCTCGTATTCCGAGCGCTGTCGTACCCGGCGCTGGCGCTGATACTCTTCCAGCAAGGCGCGGGCCCGGGCCGCCTCGTCATCGTCGTGAACCCAGAAGCCCCCCATGCTGATTCCCCAGCGACTAGGCGGGGTTTCGTAGTAGCGAACGTCATGGAACTCGAACAATTCGCGGATTTCATCTGCCTCGTCATCGGGTACGTGGCGGAGATTCATCAGATGGTGGGGCATGGTTGGTCTGGTATCAATGGCCGGAATCCCTATATCCTAGCATCCATGAGGATGACCTTCCGAACTTGCCACCAGGACGTTGAATGACCGACACCGCCATCCGCCTGTTGCTGGAATTTGACGACAGGGTGCGCCGCGATCAGGAGCAGGCACCGGCGTTTCTGCACCGGCGCGACCGGAAATATGCCCTGAATTGCCAGCAGCGCGGTGTTACCCCGTCCCCGAGGGACTGGCTGGCTCATGTTAAGCGCTTGAGCGGGCCGGGAGGCGGGCCCGGCGCAGATGCGGCTCTCGGAATCTGGCGACGTATTATGGCGGGGTTTCTCCTTGCGGGCGCCTTCCTGGGCGTGATCACCATGCTCGGATTGCTGTTTTACGAGGGTGGCCAGCGGATCAACGTCACCGTTATTCTCGCCTTCGTTTTTCTCCAGTGCCTGTTGGCCGCCTTTACCACGCTCCAGGCTTTTGCCGGATGGCAACCCTGGCGCCCGCTGGTGGCCCGGCTTTCCTCCGGGGAACCAACCACGGCCCTGCGCAGGCTCCAGCCACAGCTGATGGCAAGGGCCGCCCATACTGGCGGCGTGGCGTTCGGCATCAGTGGCTTGCTGACGTTGCTGGTGATGGTGGTGGTTCAGGACCTGGCGTTTGGCTGGAGCACCACGCTCAATACTGACAGCCACAGGTTCCTCGGCCTGGTACAGGCCATTGCCGCTCCCTGGCAGTGGCTCTGGCCCGTCGCGGTGCCTGACGCCAACCTGGTGGAGACTACCCGTTTCTTCCGTGCCCAAACCGGCAGTATCACCACCCATCCGGCCCGACTGGGCGACTGGTGGCCATTCGTCGTCATGGTGTGGATAGGCTATGTCCTGCTGCCGCGACTGATACTGGCCATCATCGCCGATGGCCACCTGCGATTAAGGGCCCGTCGGCTGCTTGACCGTCACCCGGGGCTGACCGCATTACAGTACCGGATGGAAACGCCGGCACTGGAAACTGGCAATGCCCATAACGATGCCGAGCACCAACCGGACACCTCGACAAACAGTCAGTTGAAGCCACTCCCGGAGAGCGACACCGTTATCTGCTGGGCCGGCGCCGGAGAACCGGAGCTTCCGGATGCCCTGAATGGTCCCGATACCCTGGTGCTTCGTGCCGGCGGCCGGGCCTCGCTCGAGGACGACACGAACACCCTGGAGAAAGCAGCTGATCACCTTGCGAACATCACCCGGCCCGCCGTTATTGTGGTTACCCGCAGCTGGGAGCCACCCACCGGTGAGCTGCAGGACTTTCTCCAGCAGGCCCGCGAGCAATGGCCCTCTGCCAGCCACGTGGCGCTGGTTCCGTTGACCGCCTCCGGGCTGGAAAAACCGCCCGCGCACCAGTTACAGCAGTGGTTGCGATTTACCGAACGGCTGGGAACCGACTTTGCCGTCGTCAGCCTTCCGCCGTCGCTGCTCCAGAACCCGTACCAACAGGGGGAGTTGTAAGCCATGGACAATGCCCCGGTTTTTGCGGTGGTCGGCCACCCCAACAAAGGCAAATCCAGCGTGGTGGCGACACTGTCCCAGAACGACGCCATCGCCATTGCCCTGGAGCCAGGCACCACCCGTCAGCGTCAGGCCTATCCGTTAACCGTGGACGGCAGGACTCTCTACACACTGGTGGACACCCCGGGGTTCCAGCGCCCACGGCGGGTGCTGGAATGGCTGGATGCCCACAGCGTATCGGCCTCGGATCGGGCCGAAACCGTCGCCGCGTTCGTTACCCAACACCGGGATGACGCCCGCTTCACCGACGAGTGCGAGCTACTGACACCCCTGGTAGAAGGTGCCGGTATTATCTACGTGGTCGACGGTTCGGTGCCCTACAGCGCGGAGCACGAAGCGGAAATGAGCATCCTGCGCTGGACCGGCCGGCCCAGCCTGGCATTGATTAACAGCATTGGCCCCGACGATTACAGCAATACCTGGCAGGCAGCGCTGGGTCAGTTCTTTCAGGTTGTCCGCAAGTTCGACGCCGTTCGCGCACCATTCGACCAGCATCTCAGCCTTTTGAGAGCCTTTGGCCAATTGGAACCGGCCTGGGAGGCGCCCCTGGAACAGGCCACCGGTTTTCTCGCGGATCAGCGCAGCCAGCGTAAAACCCAGGCCGCCAGGCTGATTGCCAAAGCCCTGGAAGACATAATGTCGCACCAGGAAAAACGCACCCTGACCACAAATCAGGCCACGGCAACCAGCGAGCAGACTCTGGCGGATACCCTCAGGCGTAGTTGGTACCATCACCAGCGTCGGCGGGAGCAGACCCTGCGGGTCTCCATTGAACACCTGTACCAGCACAAGCGCATTCAGCGCCAGGAAGCAGAGCTGGAATGGCACAGCGATCACGACCTGTTCAGTGAAGACAGCCGCCGCGTCTGGTCTGTCAGCCGGCGCTACCTGGCCACCGCAGGCTTCGGCGCGGGCGCCGTTGGCGGCGCCGGCATCGATGCGCTCACCTTCGGAGCGTCACTGGGTACCGTCGCCCTGGTAGGGGGTATTCTCGGCGCGGCCGGCAGTTATTTCTACGGCGACCGGCTGGCCCTGCCCGCGCTGAACATCGGCGCCCTGAGGGATGGTCTGAAAACCGCCACCTTCGGCCCTGTACAGGACAGCCAGTTCGGCTATGTTGTATTAGGGCGTGCTGTGGATCACTGGTGGCATATCAGCCACCGCAACCATGCCGGGCGCGATCAGCTGGACCTTGCACCAGCCGATAGCCACTGGCTGGAAAACCTGGACCGGAAAAGCCGACAGGACATCCAGAGAGCCTTCGACCGGTTTCGTAAACACAGAACGCCCGACGAACGCCTGCGGGTTACCTTAGCCGCCGCCGTTGAACAGGCGATGACCGTTTACGACGATTGGCGGTTGAACCGGACCTGACAGGGATGTTTATACTGTAGAGCTATTCCATCACAGAATGAGGAATGCGAATGAAAATCGTACGAGTGCAAGACATCATCGGTACCGAGCGCGAAGTCAGCGGCCCGGGCTGGACCAGCCGTCGCATGCTGCTGAAGAAGGACGGCATGGGCTTCTCCTTCCACGAGACCATCATCCCAGCCGGCGCTGAGCTCAACCTCTGGTACAAGCACCACCTGGAAGCCGTCTATTGTGTTGCCGGTAACGGCACCATTCTGGACAAGGCTACCGGTGAAACCCACGACATCTCCGACGGAACGCTGTACGCACTCGACAAGAACGACCAGCATACGCTCCGTGGCGGCACTGAAGACATGCGCCTGATCTGCGCCTTCAACCCGCCAGTCACCGGTCGCGAAGTGCACGACGAGGACGGCGCCTACCTGCCGGATACCGGCGAAAACTAAGTCGCCTTTCGTGGCTGATCCCCAAGCCGCAATCACACCGCCACCGCAGGCAAAGCTGCTTCCGGTGGCGGTGTTGCTTTGGCTCGCCGGTGTATACCTGCGCGTACCGATACTCGTGGCACCGCCGCTGGCACCCTTCATTGGCGACGAGTTGGCCCTGTCCCAGGCGCTGACCGGCGCACTGACGACCCTGCCTATCCTGATGCTGGCCATCGGCTCCATGCCCGGCTCCCTGGCCATCGCCCGTATCGGTCCACGTCATACCCTGGCGCTGGCCATGGTGATCATGGTTATCGGTTCCGCCGGGCGCGGTTTGGTGCCGGACACCTTCACCCTGATGCTTGCCAGCGCCGTCATGGGCCTCGGCGTCGCCATGATGCAACCGGCCCTGCCCGCCCTGCTGCCGCGCTGGCTGGAACCTCACCACCTGGCCCTGGGCTCCGCCATCTATATGAACGGCATGTTGATGGGGGAATTCATAGGTGCGGGCATCACCCTGCCGGTGCTCATGCCCCTGATGGACAACAGCTGGCGCGCGACCATGCTGGCCTGGTCGCTACCGGCACTACTGGTCGCCGCTGCCCTGTACCTGCCTAACAGAGACCGGGCAAAACCGGTGGGCAAAGTCTCCTGGCTACCGGACTGGAACAACCCACTCACCCTGAAAATCGGCCTGCTCCTCGGCCTCTCCGGCTCCATGTTCTTTGGCCTCAACGCTTACATGGGCAACCTGCTGGAACAGCAAGGCCAGTTCAACAAACTCGCCGACGCCCTGTTCTGGTACAACATCGCCCAGGTCTTCGCCTCCCTGGTCATGCTCAAGATGGCCAGAGCCTGGGTAGGCCGCCGCTCCGCGATCATCGTTACTGCCTCCCTGAGCATCATCGGCACCCTGGGCGCCATTACCTTTACCGGCTGGTGGTCCATCGCCAGCGCCACCCTTATGAGCTTCACCGCCGGCATCCTGCTGATCCTGCTGGTCGCGGTACCACCGCTGGTCACCTCGTCACAGGAAACCGGCCGTCTGTCCGCCGGCACCTTCCTTGTCGGTTACACCATGGCCTTCTCCGTACCCATGCTCGGCGGCGTCCTGGCCGACTGGACCGGCGACGCCCGACACGCCATCCTCACCATCATCGCTTACAGCGCCCTGGTCCTCCCCCTGGCCTTCACCCTGGACCTGACACGAAAAAAGGACCAGCCCGAAAGCTGATCCTTGCAAAAGGACTCCATCACCAATGGCCGAAAAGCCGTGGGGCGGGGTGTCTTTCCGCCGGGAAAAAGATGTCTGAGCG
>NZ_JBJJLC010000063.1:0-5155 GCF_045449855.1 Marinobacter alkalisoli
CCCCGCCCCGCGGCCAAACTCCCGGTCAGATGTAATAGTCCTTCAACGGAGGGAAACCGTTGAATTCCACAGCGCTGTAGGTCGTTGTGTAGGCACCCGTAGACAACCAGTACATCCGGTCGCCAATCGCCAGATTCAGTGGCAACGGATACTTGTGATGCTCATACATGATATCCGCGCTGTCGCAGGTGGGGCCGGCGATTACGCAGTCTTCGCCTTCGCCCACCTTCTCGGTCCAGATCGGGAACTTGATGGACTCGTCGAGGGTCTCGATCAGTCCCGAAAACTTACCCACATCCGTATAGACCCAGCGGTGCAGGGCGGTACGTGATTTACGGGAAATCAGCACGACTTCACTCACCAGCACTCCGGCGTTGGATATCAACGAACGGCCAGGCTCGATAATAATTTCCGGCAGATTGTCACCAAAGTCTTCATGGAGAAAACGGGCGATTTCTTCCGCGTATACTTTCAGCTCGTTCGTGCGGGTAATGTAGTTGGCCGGGAAACCACCGCCCATGTTGATCATCTTCAGTTCGATGCCGTCTTCTTCCTTCAGGCGCTCGAAAATCACCTTTACCTTACCCAGAGCTGCGTCCCAGGCGCCGATTTCACGCTGTTGGGAACCCACGTGGAATGACACGCCATAGGGCACGAGTCCCAGATCGCGGGCCAGAATCAGCAGATCGATGGCCATGTCGGTCTGGCAGCCAAACTTGCGAGACAACGGCCAATCCGCCGTCAGCGTGCCCTCGGTGAGGATACGCACATATACCTTCGAGCCCGGGGCGGCCTTGGCAATGTTGCGCAGGTCGGCTTCGGAGTCGGTAGCAAACAGCCGCACACCTTTCTCGTAGAAGGTGCGAATGTCCTTCGCCTTCTTGATGGTGTTGCCGTAGCTGATGCGGTCACCGGTCACACCCAGTGCCATCACCTTGTCCAGCTCATACACCGAGGCGATGTCGAAACACGCGCCTTTGTCACGCAGCATGGTCAGAATCTGCGGGGCCGGGTTGGCCTTCACCGCGTAGTAGACCCTGGCGTAAGGGAAACCTTCCACCAGCTCGTCGTATTGACGATCAACAGTGGCGGTGTCGATCACCACAAACGGGGTTTCCCTGGTATCGGCAAAGGCCTTGATACGGGCAAAGGTCTCGGCATCGTAGTAATCGGCAAGATGAGCGTTGGCAGACTCGGTCATGGATGGTGTTTCCCTCCAGTGGGCAAACAGGCATAAAAAAGGGGCGCTACAGCCTGGCTGCAACCCCCCGGAATTGACGCGATCATCGGGCTTTTCTGATGGGCGGGATATGAGCATATCTACCCATAGGGATCAGCCACCCCGCCGACGCAAAAGCCTACCCCCGAAACTACACCGCAATCGGCCAAAGTGGTGCTGGCCCGGTGGGCCCGTCAGGGTCCTCGGGTTCAGCGTGACGTTGCAGGTAGTCCAGAATGGCAGCCTTCAGATCACTCCCCGGACCCAGTCCCTGGTTGCCAAATAACCTGTTGAACTCAAGTACGTAGGGATATCCCTCCACAAGCGCAATATCGAAACCGGCATGGTCCACATCCAGTTCCCTCGCCAGCCGAAGGGCCAGATCAGTCACCACGGACGGGACCGGGCCGTTATCAATACGCCCGCCCCGTGACACATTGTTGTAAAAACCTTGATCCGCCTGGGTCCGCCAGTAGGCGGAAACCACCCTGTCTCCGACAATCACCACCCGTACGTCCCGGTCGATCGGCAGGTATTCCTGGGCATACAACACAGGGGCCTGCTCGCAATAGCGCTGCCAGTCCGCCCGGTTTTCAATCAGCCACACCCCCTCGCCCATACTGGCCTTTGGCAGCTTGGCCACAAACGGCAGCGCCATGGCATCCCACACCGCCTGCTGCTCATGGCAGCCATTGGCTTCAATCAACGTCCATGGCGTGTGCTCCGGAGCTACCGTCTGGAAGGCACGGGTCATTTCGACCTTGTCGTGGCCGATGCGGTAACTGGCAACACTGGGGAATACCCGGCATTTCAAGCCATGAACCAGCGCATTCAACTGCCAGTATTCGGGGAACAGAACCCAGTCTGCGTCTCTGAGCAGTTCCTTATGGGCCAGGAACTGTTCAGGCTTGAGAGTTTTGGTGTCCGGGAAACCCAGGGTGCGGAATATATCGAAGGAAACCAGTTTCATGTGGGTTGGGTGCATGGTTGAGTTGGTCGCATTTTATACAGCGTTTCTTGCCCGGCACCAAGCCAAAACTGACAGAAATCATTGCCAGCAATGGTGAAGCCTATCTGGAAACCAGCCGCACGGTGATTGAGTAACCTCGCGGACAACCGACACTTGCGCTGCCGAAGCCTGTAGCTCCGGAGTCTCTGGTTACGGGCGGAATCAGCGAGCAGGGCGTTTTTTCGTTCCCTGACTCGCCTCAGCAGTGAGCGGGTCTTCCGGCCAGGGGTGTTTGGGGTAGCGTCCGCGCATGTCCTTGCGAACTTCCGGATAGGCGTTTTGCCAGAAGCTGGCCAGATCCGCGGTGACGGCCAGCGGGCGTTGCGCCGGGGAGAGCAGGTGGATAACCACGGGCACCCGGCCACCGGCCACTTTCGGGGTTTCCGTCCAGCCAAACAGGGCCTGGAGCTTGGCCGCCAGCACCGGCCCTCTCTCCGCTGTGTAGTCCAGTGAAACCGATTGGCCGGTGGGGATTGTCAGGCGCGTTGGCGCCAGATCCTCCAACGCCTGTTGTTGCGGATAATCCAGCAGGCTGGCAAGGGCCTGTTTCAGATTGAGCTTTTCCAGATCGCGCCAGCGGTTCATTCCCGCCAGGAACGGACCCAGCCAGGTGTCCAGATTCTCCAGCAGCCAACGTTCGCTGACGTCCGGCCACTCGTCGGGAAAACAACGGGCCAGCAGGGCAACCCGGGCAAGCCACTGTTCCACCGCTGGCGTCCAGGACAGGCTTTTGAGCCCCTTTTTACGGACTGCCGCCAGCAGGCCTTGTTGCACCAGTTCCGGGGACGGGGCCGGCAAGGCCGTCTCTTCCAGTACCAGTTGCCCCAGTTTTCTGACACGGCGGGCCACCACGGTTCCGCGACTGTCGTCCCAGACCGCTTCCTCAAACTCATGGATGTGAGTGGCCAGATCCTGTTCCAGGAGCGCGGGATCAACCGGAGCGGCAAGATAGATCGTGGCTTCCCTGGCTTTGCCGTCCAGCTCGGCCGTGGCCAACCACGGGTAACGGGCCAGCGGGTCGTCGTCCCGGAGGACAGCGCCACGACCGTTGCTGAGCTGGTAACGCGGGGCATCACCACGCCGTTTACGGGCCACCCGGTCCGGGTAGGCCAGCGCCAGAAGGCGACCCACTTCGTCATCGGTGGGCATAACGCCGGGCCGGTCCAGACCACCCGCCAGCCGCGATACTGACTTGCCAATGGCTTTCACCCTGGCCACATCAACACCATGACCACGGCCCCGAAGTATCCGGACCCGCGCCTGCATATCCGCCCCCGCCGACCGACCAGCCAGATCCCGCTCTCCCAGCAAAGCCGCCAGCTCTGCCGCAAGGTAGCCGTGGCCGATATGGCGGCCGCGAAGAATCATGTGAGCCAGCCGGGGATGAACGCCCATGTCCCGGGCGGCCTTGCCATGTTCGGTAATGGCGCTGTCGGCATCCAGCATGTCCAGCCATTGCAGCAGTTCCACCGCCTGCTGCCAGTGTGCTGCCGGCGGCAGATCAATCCACTCCAGCTGGTCCGGGGAGCGTGCGCCCCACTGGGCCAGTTCCAGTACCAGCGGCGCCAGGTCCGCTTCCTGTATTTCCGGCGGCGTGAAATCCGCCAGGCCGAATTGCCCGGATTCACTCCACAGCCGGTAACACACCCCGGGCTCGAGCCGCCCGGCGCGGCCCTTCCGTTGCTCGGCAGAGGCCTTGGAAACCCGACCGGTCACCAGCCGGGTCATACCGCTATTGGGGTCAAACACGGCACGGCGCTGCTGGCCGCTGTCGATCACCACACGAATACCATCAATGGTCAGACTGGTTTCGGCAATGGCCGTGGCCAGCACCACTTTGCGTTGTCCCTCCGCAGCCGGCGCAATGGCCCGATCCTGCTCGTCGGACTTGAGATTGCCGTACAGCGGTGCAATTACTACGTGCTCCGGCACCTGTCCCCGCAGTTGCTGCTCCACGCGCCGGATCTCACCCGCACCGGGCAGAAACACCAGTAACGAACCGCCCTGATCCCGCAAGGCTTCATGGATCACCGCGGTGACCTGATCCGCAATCCAGGCGTTCCGTGGCAATGGCCGATACAGCACATCAACGTCAAACGCCCGCCCCTCGCTGGTGATCACAGGCACCTCCCCCAGTACCCGGGCAAGGGGCGCGGTATCCAGCGTCGCCGACATCACCAGCACCCGCAGGTCCTCCCGCAACGCCTGCTGGGATTCCCGCACCAGCGCCAGCCCCAGATCTGCCTGCAAGGAGCGTTCATGAAATTCATCGAACAGGACAGCGGCATAGTCCTCCAGCATCGGGTCGTTCTGGATCAGCCGGGTCAGGATGCCTTCGGTGACCACTTCAATGCGGGTTTGCGCCGACACCCGGGTATCCAGCCGCGTGCGATACCCTACCGTCTGCCCCGGTTTCTCCCCGAGCTGTCCGGCCATGAACCGTGCCGCTGACCGTGCCGCCAGCCGTCTGGGTTCCAGCATCAGGATCCTGCGGTCCTCGCGCCAGGGTGCTTCCAGCAAGGCCAGGGGCACACGGGTGGTTTTACCGGCACCGGGTGGAGCCTGTAGCAGAGCGGTGGTGGAGTTCGCCAGGGTTTCGGTTAGCTTTGGGAGGATTTGGTCTATGGGGAGCATGCTTTCTGCTTTGTACAGGACTTTGATGTTTGGGGGAGGGCACGGGGGTGGTATCTATTTTTTGGCGGAAAAGAACTNACTCGCTTCGCTCAGACACCTTTGTCCGCCAAAAAATAGATACCACCCCCATACCCAACCGTTATTCCAGTTGTCGTTTTCAACATACCATGGTTAGGCTTGGGTTTGGTCGCAAGAGGCTTTTAGAGCCTGGTCTGCAGCCGCTCCGAACGATCTTTTCGTTTTGTCTTTAACCAGCGATATCGTTGTAGTCAGCTAGAGCGGGGTGGCGGGGG
>NZ_JBJJLC010000064.1:0-66803 GCF_045449855.1 Marinobacter alkalisoli
ACCCCCGCCACCCCGATCAATCCCCACAACCACCAGTCCTGAAAAGCAACAAACACCCCTACTCCGACCGAGGCACAAAAAACACAAAAACCAGCCCAAAGAGCAGAGCCGCCACACCAATGCCGAACGCACTGACCAGGGTGCCACCGCCATCCAGCCACTGCTTGGTCAGCCACGGGCCGACCATCTGGGTGAAACCGTATAGCGCCACCATGGCCGCGGAGAGTCGGGGCCCCTGGTGGGGATGGAGCGCACGACCTATGCGCTGGGTCAGCAGCACGGCGCCGAGGAAGGTACCGCCAATCAGGGCGGCGCAGAGGATCAGGCCGATCTCGGCGGGCAGAACCACGGCCGCCAGGACACCGATCAGCTGGATCAGGAGGTTCAGTTTCAAGGCCGGCAGATCGCCGATACTGGCTCCCAGTTTGTTCCAGATCCAGGGCCCGGGAATGGTGGTCAGCGCGACAATCAGCCAGGTTCCGTTCAACAGCCAATGGCCGGCGGCCAACTCGATTTTCGCCAGTAAGGGCAGGAAGGTCATCGGCAGGATGTAGCCCAGACCAGCGCCTGCGTAGGACAGGAACAGCGGGATGCTGGCGCGGTCGAACAGGGGGCTGGTTGTGACGGCGCGGGTGTTGTTGTCTGCCCGCTGGCGAACCGGTACGTCCAGTTTTATCAGGCGTGCCGCGCCCCACCAGGCCAGGGGAATCGATAACAGGGCGGCGGGCCACCAGCGCTGAGCGCCCTCAAGCCAGTCGGCACTGCCGGTCACCACACCACTGGATAGCAGCAGACCAAGGCCGACGCCGATGTAGACCAGTCCGCTCATGGATGCGCGATTGCGCAACACCAGCCATTCCAGGATCAGTGCCGGTGCCTGTACGAAGACGATGCCGTTGGCCACGCCGTTCAACCAGCGGGCACCGGAGATAACAGTGAGGTGGTCGGTCTGGGTGACGATCAGGGTGGTGGCGACGTGCACGGCCAGCGAGACCGGCAGCAGGGTGCGGATCTGGTCTATGCGGTGCCAGCGGATCGCCACCATGGCGCCCATCAGGTAGCCGAGGTAGTTCCAGGTTGCGACGGCGGCCCCTTCTACGGCGCCGAACTGGCCATCGTCCACCAGGTAAGGGAGCAACGGCGTGTAAATAAACCGACCCAGACCATGAACAACCAGAAGAACCACCGCACCAGCGGCCAGTACCGAAAACAGTTCCCGCGGTGAAGTGCAGCTCTGGCGAGAAACAGACATAGCAGACATCCCTGAAAAAACAGGGCGGCAGTTTAAGCCACTTGGGCAATGAAGTCAGTGGACCGATGGCGAGGCCTGTCAGCTCGCCCGGGGATGATTGGCCTTCGCCCACTCGTAGATCCTTTCGAACGCCTCTGCCAGGTCTTCGGGATCGTGCGGCGGCTGAATGACCGCGATCATTTCGCCTTCGGGATTCAGCAAGGCGAAATGGCCGCTGTGATCAACCAGCAGTTCGCCGTCTACATCCCGGTGAACAAACACTGCATTGAGGCTCTTGGCAAGCGCCCGCAAGGTGTCCAGATCGCCGGTCAGTCCGTGGAAGTTGTCGCCGAAGAAGCCGACATAGTTCTTCAGCTGCTCCGGGGTGTCGTGTTCGGGGTCTGCGCTGATCAGCAGGTACTCCGGCTGAGGCAGGTCATCCGCCAGCAGGCTGTCGGTCCGCCGCAGGTTGGCCATGGCGGCCGGGCAGATGTCGGGGCAATTGGTGTAGCCGACAAAGGCGAACGTCCAGCGTCCTTTCAGGCTGTCACGGGTTACTGTGTCACCGTTTTCATCCAGCAGTTCGAACTCGGGCAGGGGGCGGCCCTGGTCGTATACGTAGGTATTCAACTCGGCAAGTTCGGGCGCGGGGGCCGGTTCCTGCTCACCGCCCAGAAATACCTGCCGCGCGACCACCAGACCGAAGATCAGCACCACAATCAGCAGCAGGGCAATCAGGGTCAGGCGAATCGAGCGGTTCATGCAGTCTCCGGTGTAGGCGAATCAGAAGAATACGAAGTGGTCTACCAGCAATACCACAAACAGGGCCATCAGATAGGTGATGGAATATTTGAAGGTATTGAGGGCAACGCGGCGGTCGTCGCCTCTCAGCAAACGAACGGAATACTGCAGGAAACGCAGCCCGAGAGCCAGCGCGCCAATCAGGTAGATACCCCCGGACATGCCGGTTACGAACGGCAGCAGGCTGACTGCCAGCAACATCAGGGTGTACAGCACGATGTGAAGTTCGGTGTACTTGTTGCCATGGGTCACCGGCAGCATGGGAATGCCGGCCTTGGCGTATTCCTCTTTGCGGTGGATGGCCAGGGCCCAGAAATGCGGTGGTGTCCAGGCGAAGATGATCAGCACCAGCAACAGGGCGTGACCTTCCACCTGACCGGTCACGGCTGTCCAGCCCAGCAGTGGCGGCATTGCGCCGGCGAGGCCGCCGATCACGATGTTCTGGGGTGTTGCCCGCTTGAGGAACAGGGTATAAACACCGGCGTACCCGACCAGGGAAGCGAGGGTCAGCCAGGCAGTCAGGGCATTGACCTGCCACATCAGGATGCCCATGCCGGCGGCGGCCAGCAGGGTCGCAAAAACCATGGCGTCCACCGGACTGATCTTACCGGTGGCTACCGGACGCTTGCGGGTGCGCGCCATCACCGTGTCGATCTTCTGGTCTACCACATGGTTGACCACTGCCGCGGCGCCCGCCAGCAGCGCAATGCCCAGGTTGCCGTATAGCAGGACCTCCCAGCCAGGCACGCCCGGCGCCGCCAGCAGCATGCCAATCACCGAGGTCAGAATCATCAGCGCGACGACCCGGGGCTTGGTCAGCTCCAGGAAATCCCGCCAGGAAATGGATGCGTCTGTCTGTGTCTCTGCGCTATGGGCCGGCAGTGGTTTCACATGCTCGCTCATGCCGTCACCTCTCGGTTGATTGTTGTTGTGTGTGGACTGCTTTCAGCGTTTGCTTGCGGGTGTTCGTGCAGGCGCCACAGCAGGTTAATCACCGCCAGTAGCAAGCCCGCCCCCATTGCGTTATGAGCAACCGCAATAGAGAGTGGAATATGGAAGGCCACATTGGCAAGCCCAAGGGTCACCTGGGCCGCCAACACAATAGCGACCAGCTGGACGTGCCAGGCCATGCCGGTATTGCGGGTTCGCCGCCACATCAGGCCCAGCAGCAAGGCAAAGTAGCCGAGCACCAGTATCGCGCCCAGACGGTGACTGAAATGGATTGCCACGCGGCCGTCCGCTGTCAGCTGCCCCCCCAGGTAGTTGGGGCCCACGTGCTGGGCAATGTCAAAGCCGTGCTGGAAATCCATGTCCGCTGGCCACCATTCTCCCTGGCAGGTCGGCAGCTCCGGGCATGCCACGGCAGCGTAGTTGGCCGCCGTCCAGGCGCCAAGGGCAATCTGCAGTATGACCAGGGCAAGGCCACCGTATAACCACGGCCGGAAACGGTTAAGCGCCAGTCGTGAGGGGCCGGAGTCCGAACTTGCTTTATGTCTCGCTCGCAAGCGGAGAGTTAACAGGGTCAGGGCGCTGAGTGTGGTAAAGCCACCCAGCAGGTGCAGTGCTACAACTTGTGGCCACAGCTTCAGGGTAACGGTCCACATCCCGAACGCGCCCTGCAGTACAATAAAGGCGGCAATAAACAACGGCAGTTTCACCGGCAGACCTTCCCGGCGATGACGAATGGCATAGCCCGCCAGCCCAAAGACCACCAATCCGAGGGTGCCGGCAGCGTACCGGTGGATCATCTCTGGCCAGCCCTTGGCCACATCTACCGGCGTCTCCGGGAAACGGGCATTGGCAATGGCGATGCTCTCGGCACTCTGCGGCACCGCCAGGAAGCCATAACAGCCGGGCCAGTCCGGACACCCGAGGCCGGCGTCCACCAGCCGGGTCCAGGCCCCCAGCATGATAACCACCACCGCAAGCAGCGTGGCAAACAACGACCAGCGCCCCATGATGCGGGCACGGATTGATAAGGGCAGCGGTGACCAGTTGGCCTTGGGCAAGGTCAGTTTCCTCCGGGCATCGGGTTAACCAATCTGGGACAGCTTCATCAGATGCTTGAGATCCTTGAGCATGTCTTTGCCTGAATGTTCGTTGCCGTAATGCATCATGACGTTGCCGAAGGGGTCCAGCAGCAGGATTCGCGGCTCCTGATCTGGCCGGACACCCGCAGGCCAGGCCGGGGCCCGGTCACCTTGTGATTGCAGCCGCTCCATGGCGCTGTACTCTTCAGCCCAGCGACGCTCCAGCTCCGCAGGCACCGTTCCGATAAACGCCGCCCTGGACATGCGATTAGCGTTTTTACCGAGAGCGATGTTCACCTGCCTGGCCAGGTAAAGCAGATTTTCACAGTCTTCCGCGCAATTGCCGGCAACCACCATCATCATCCATTCGGCGTCAGCCCGTTCGGGGCCGAACCACTCAGCCAGCGGCTGGCCATCGGAGGTTTGCATGTGGAGTTCGGTGACCGGTACCGCTGGCTTTACCAGTTCACCTTTGTTGGTGTGGCCGGTGGGATTCAGCCAGCCGGTGTAGTACATGATAGTGGCAAACACCATGGGGCCGAAGCCAATCGCAAACAGCAGGATGGCTGTACGACGGCCACGGCGAACCTGCTCGGGCGTGGGTCCGCCGGATTGCTGATCGGATACCCGGTTAGCCGTTGTCATTGTCATTATTGGCTCCTGTTTTTCGGTAACTCGCTACCACCGTCAATATAACCAGTGCAACGGCCAGTGAAAACCACTGAAATGCATATCCGTAATGGGTTTGTGGTCCCATCAGGTCCGGCTTCCAGTCGGCCCGGTAGGCACCCGGCTGCTCCCGGCCCGACAACTTGACCACCAACGATGCCACATCCGGCTCCTGCTCACTGGCAAGTGACTCCGGAAGGGCCTGGACTCGCCGCGGCCAACCGTCACTCTGTTCACTGCTGTCGGCCAGCACCGGAGGCACGGGAAATGCGCCCATGCGACCACGTATTTCCACTTCCCCGACCGGGATGCTTACATCAGGCAGGCTTGTCCGGGTTCGCGGCGCCTGAATCCAGCCCCGGTTGACCACCACCGGTGGTCCGTCGTCCGGATAGAACAGAGTCAGCACCTCATACCCGGGAGCCCCATCCCGGGTGCGGTTGTCCAGCAGCCAGGTAGTGTCGCTGTATTGCCCTTGCAGTGTCACCGGGCGCCCCGGCGTCAACCCCCTGGATGTCTGCTCGGACCAGCCAAGCTCCTCTGCCTGCTGGTCCCACTGTTTCAGCTGCAGCTGCTTTTCTTCCGCCCGCCCGAGTTGCCAGATCCCCAGGCCAATCAGAACCGGCAGAAAGAGCCCGGCAAACAACAGCAGCCGCCAGTCAAAATGCCATTGGCGACGTTCGGAAGAACCGGTATCAGACATGCTCTGCTATAGTGGCCTCAGAATAAACACAATCAGAAACGGGACCCCCCATGCTGAAAGCGGTTGTAATCATACTCATGCTGGCTGTCATCTTTAGTCTGTTCAGCGGGCTGTTCTTTTTGCTCAAGGACGGCGGTAAAACCAACCGGGTGGTGAACTCACTTGCGGTGCGGGTGGCGCTGAGTGTGTTGCTGCTGTTGGTGATTGTGATTTCCCTGTGGCAAGGGAGCCTGGTACTGAACCCGACTCCCTGATGCCACCTCAGATAACGTACACGAAGACAAACAGGCACAGCCAGACAACATCCACAAAGTGCCAGTACCACGCGGCCGCCTCAAATCCGAAATGTTTCTCGGCAGTGAAGTGTCCCTTGTGAATGCGGATCAGCATGATGACCAGCATCAGCGTGCCGAGCATGACGTGCGCACCATGGAAGCCGGTCAGCATGAAGAACGTACTGCCGTATATGCCGGATTGCAGCGTCAGGTCCAGATCCTGATAGGCGTGAGCGTACTCATAGCCCTGAACAAACATGAACACCGCAGCCAGGGCAATGGTAGCCGCAAGCCAGAGTTTGATCTTCTTGCGATGACCTTCTTTCAGCGCGTGATGCGCCACCGTGACCGTGAAGGACGAGGTAACCAGCAGGATGGTGTTGATCAGCGGCAGGCCCCAGGGCCCAATCACTTCCCTCGGTCCGGGAAAGGCCTCGGGGTCCGGGTTATTGATCAGCGGCCAGGTCGCCTGGAAACCTTCCCACAGCATGTTACTGCTGCCTCTGTCACCTTCCCCGCCCAGCCAGGGCACCGCAAACACCCGTGCATAGAACAGGGCGCCGAAAAAGGCGGCGAAGAACATGACTTCCGAGAAGATGAACCAGCTCATACCCCAGCGAAACGAACGATCCATTTGCGGACTGTACAGGCCCGAGCGGCTTTCCTTGATCACACTCCCGAACCAGCCGAACAGCATGTAGGCCATGATCAGGGCACCGATGAGAAACAGGACCCAGGAACCGGTGGTCGATTCCCCCTGCTTGCCATTCACCATGATTGCGGCAACGCCGTACAGGGTTACCCCAAGGCCGACCGTTGCAATGATCGGCCACTTACTCTGTTCGGGCACGTAATAGGTCTGGTTTTCCGCCATGACAATCTCCGATGGCTTATCCGTTATCGATTGTTGTTGTCCTGATCCGATAATTGCCTACCGGCTCTGTCCTACTTCACTTCCGGTGGTGTCGAGAAGGTGTGGTAGGGCGCCGGTGAAGGCACTGTCCACTCCAGCCCTTCGGCTCCGTCCCAGGGCCTGGCTGAGGCTTTCTCGCCGCCCTTGACGCACTTCACCACAATCAGCAGGAACAGCAGCTGCGTGGCGCCGAACATGAACGCCCCCACACTGGACACCATGTTGAAGTCGGCAAACTGCAGGGCATAATCCGGAATCCGCCGCGGCATGCCCGCCAGCCCGAGGAAGTGCATGGGGAAGAACGCCAGATTCATACCGATAAACGACAGCCAGAAGTGGGTCTTGGCCAGGGTTTCATCGTACATATGGCCAGTCCACTTGGGCAGCCAGAAATAGGCCGAGGCGAAAATGCCAAAGATGGCACCCGGTACCAGTACGTAGTGGAAGTGAGCCACCACGAAGTAGGTGTCATGGTACTGGAAGTCCGCCGGGGCAATGGCCAGCATCAGGCCGGAGAAGCCACCGATGGTGAACAGGATGACGAAGGCCACGGCAAACAGCATCGGAGCCTCGAAACTCAGGGCGCCGCGGAACATGGTGGCTACCCAGTTGAACACTTTCACCCCGGTGGGTACGGCGATCAGCATGGTCGCGTACATAAAGAACAACTGACCGGCGATGGGGATGCCCACGGTGAACATGTGGTGCGCCCAGACCACGAACGACAGCAGGGCGATGGCGCCCACCGCGTAGACCATGGAGGCGTAACCGAACAGAGGCTTGCGGGAGAACGCCGGAATGATGTGGGATACCGCACCAAAGGCCGGCAGGATCATGATGTACACTTCGGGGTGCCCGAAGAACCAGAACACATGCTGGAACAGTACCGGATCGCCACCACCGGAGGCATCAAAGAAGCTGGTGCCGAAGTTGATATCCATCAGCATCATGGTGACCACACCCGCCAGTACCGGCATCACGGCGATCAGCAGGAAAGCGGTGATCAGCCAGGTCCAGACGAACAGCGGCATCTTCATCAGGGTCATGCCCGGCGCCCGCAGGTTAAGGATAGTGGCAATGACGTTAATCGCGCCCATGATGGAGGATATCCCCATGATGTGGATCGCGAAGATAAAGAAGGTCGTACTGGGCGGCCCATAGGTCGTCGACAACGGTGCGTAGAAGGTCCAGCCGAAATCGGGCGCGCCACCGGACATGAACAGGGTGGATACCAGGATCAGGAAGGCACACGGCAGCAACCAGAAACTCCAGTTGTTCATCCGTGGCAGGGCCATGTCGGGTGCGCCGATCATCAGTGGCAGCATCCAGTTGGCCAGCCCCACGAAGGCCGGCATGACCGCGCCGAACACCATAATCAGGCCGTGCATGGTGGTCATCTGGTTAAAAAATTCCGGCTCGACAATCTGCAGACCGGGCTGGAACAGCTCGGCGCGGATAACCATGGCCATGGTGCCGCCGAGCAGGAACATGGCAAAACTGAAGATCAGGTACATGGACCCGATGTCTTTGTGGTTGGTCGTCAGCAACCACCGGCTGAAGCCTTTGGCCGGGCCGTGGTGATGATGATCCTGGGCGTGGGTATCTGCAACCGCACTCATGAAAAACCCCCGTTACCGCCTCGTTATTCTGGCTGGTGATGTTATTTGGCGAATCATTCCTGATTCTTGTACTCAAAGACTTCTTTCGGCGTGATCATTTCGCCGGTGTTGTTACCCCAGGCATTTCGCTCGTAGGTAATCACCGCGGCCAGATCCACTTCGCTCAACTGGCCGCCGAAAGCCTGCATGGCGGTACCGGAGACACCGTTAACCACGATATCCAGGTGTGCGTCCATGTCTTCAAGTACTACCTGATTGCCCTTCAGCGCCGGGAAGGCCGGAGGCGCGCCGCTGCCGTCAGCCTGGTGGCAGGAAGCACAGGCACTGGCGTAGGCTGTCTCGCCACGCTCCATCAACTCTTCCAGGGTCCAGTCTTTCTCAGTCAGTTCGCGCTCACTCTCGGCGGCTTCGCGTTGCTCCGCCACCCATTCGTCGTACTCTTCCTGGGGTACCGCCTTGACCACCACCGGCATGAAGCCATGGTCCTTGCCGCACAATTCAGTGCACTGGCCACGGTAAATACCCGGCTCGTCCACACGGGTCCAGGTTTCGTTGATAAAACCGGGGATAGCATCTTTCTTGACGCCAAATGCAGGCACCCACCATGAGTGGATAACATCATTGGCGGTCAACAGCAGGCGTACTTTGGCGCCTACCGGAACCACCATCGGGTTATCCACGTCCAGCAGATAATTCTCGCTCTTGGCGGTGCGGTTGTAGATCTCGTCCTTGCTGGTCGACATATTGGAGAAGAAACCAAAGTCTTCTTCGATGTAGTCATACTTCCAGCGCCACTGGTATCCCGTCACCTTGATGTCCACCTCGGACTCGGTGGTGTCATACATATCCACCAGGGTCGCCGTCGCCGGAATGGCCATAACAACAAGGATCACGAACGGAATGATGGTCCAGAGGATTTCCACCAGGGTGTTTTCATGGAAGTTGGCCGGCTTGTAGCCCTGGGACTTGCGGTGGGCAAAGATGGACCAGAACATCACCCCGAATACCACGATGCCAATGACAACGCATATCCAGAGGATGGTCATGTGAAGGCTGAAAATTTCGTTACTGGTACCGGTAACCCCCGGGGCCATGTTCAATGTCCAGTCCGCCATGGACCAGGCGGGGAACAAAAGGCCGCCCAAAAGGGCACCTGCCCGCTTAGCGTGCACGCGCATACTGTGTCTCCACAGAGTGTTATTCTTGTCGGATTTTTGCGTCCAATCCCTCTGTTCTGACGGAGCTCGCACACACCTGTCAGGCCAGAGTGGAAGTCTGCTTATGGATAACTCAGGATTGAGTATAGACATAGATCCGGAAAAAGCTCAACACCGACTAAACCTAAACGTTATAACCCTGGAATATTGATAATTAAATCGAATATAAGTCGTTTTCTATCCACCACGGACCGGCGCTTATGGGCGCTGGCCTGGCCGCTGATGCTGACCAATCTCACCGTTCCCCTCCTGGGTCTGGTGGATACCGCCGTGCTTGGCCACCTGGAAAGCCCCGAATACCTCGGTGCCGTTGCCATTGGCGCCAACCTGTTCAGCATTCTGTACTGGACGTTCGGTTTCATGCGCATGGGCACCACCGGGCTTGCCGCGCAAGCCTGGGGCAAACGCGATGAGTTTGCCCAGATCGCACTGCTGGTCAGGTCCATCATCCTCGCGGTCGGCATTGGCCTGCTGCTTATCGTCTTCCACAAGCCCCTGATCAGTATTGGCCTGTCGCTGATGAATCCCAGTGAGCGGGTCGCGGAGCTGGCTGCCGATTATGCCGCCATCAGAATCTGGAGCGCACCAGCGGTATTGTGCCAGTACACCCTGGTGGGCTGGCTGATCGGTACCCAGTTTGCCCGGGCGCCAATGATCATGCTGATTGTGGCAAACAGCCTGAATATTGTGCTCGACATACTGTTCGTGACGGTTCTGGGCTGGAACAGCCAGGGGGTCGCCGCAGCAACGGTCTTCGCCGAATACTCCGCCACTCTCATTGGTATCCGCCTGGTGCTGCTGAGGATGCCGGCGGGGCAGTCGTTCAGCCGTGCCCTGCTAGGGCAGTTGGCGGACTATCTGCGCATACTCCAGGTCAACCGCTACATCATGGTCCGTACCATAGCGCTGCTGCTGGTGCTGGCCTTTTTCACCGCCCAGGGGGCGCGCCAGGGCGATACCATCCTGGCCGCCAACGCGGTGCTGCTTACCTTTCTGTTGATTATCTCCAACGGCCTGGACGGCTTTGCCAATGCCGCCGAGGCGCTGATTGGCGAAGCGGTGGGCAAGGGAAGCCGGCGCCGCTTCCGGATGATTTTCCTGACGGCGCTGCGTTGGTCCCTGTGGGGAGCATTGCTGTTCACCATGGCATTCGTGTTGGGCGGGCGCTGGCTGATCAGCCTGCTGACCGGCATTGAGGAGGTCCGGACCACGGCGGGGCACTATCTGCCCTGGCTCTGGATGCTGCCGTTCGCCGCCATCTGGGGCTACCTTCTGGATGGCGTGTTTATCGGTGCTACCCGCACCCGGGATATGCAAAACACCATGCTGTTTTCGGCTCTGGCGGTGTTCCTTCCGGTGTGGTGGCTGACCACCGGCTGGGGCAATCATGGCCTGTGGTTCTCGCTGATCTGCCTGATGCTGGCCCGCGCCGTGACCATGGGCTGGTTGTTCCTGTCCCATACCCGGCACGACCGCTGGTTCGAGAAATCCTAGCGCCCCCACAGCGCAAACATTAAATGCCCGGATTTTCATGATGGGCCGGAAGCAGGTCAAAAAATCTCGACTACAATTGTCGTAAACGGCAGGCTTGTTGCGGTAGCCAGCCCCTGCTTACCTGCCTCCAGCGACCCCAAGCGAATAACGGGAGGCGCCTTGCGACCTCAATTCGTTCAGATACCGGCAACTCCTGAAATGACACCACAGGCAGTCCTAGACATTATTGATCAGGCACGACGGCAGGAAGCCCACTCCGGCACTTTTCTCCGGCAACTGGGAGAGAAGGCGTCGTCGCTGCCCGCGACCATCACCATTGAAGGCTATCAGCCGGCCACCTGCCTGTTTCAGTTTGCCGTGGAATACATCGAGATGGCCCCGCGGCTGATCGAGTGCGTCGATGCCTGCGCCCGCGAAGCCGGAAAATCAGACCTGTTTGCCCCGTTTATTGATGCCGCAACCCGTTACTTTACCCAGCCTTCGGTGCTGCTTGTTCGCTATGACGGCCTGGACGGGTTGCTTATCCGGGCCTATCTCTGCCATCGCCTGATGGAAGAAATGTACGAAAACAACCGCTCTATCCGCGCCAGCGATCTGGTGGATATCGAGGCAACACAAGCCAACCTGCTGGTTCATCAACTGATTGGCGAGCCCTTCGCCAACGAGCTGGACGATGCCATTACCCTGACGGTATTGCAGATTGCCGGCACCCCAGACTACTACGAACTCAACCTGGATCCTTTCGTAGAGCACGCACAAAACGCCGCCTGGGACTGGATGCGGCAGTACTGGGAAAACCTGCTGGTAAGAAACCACATTCGTTTCTCTCTGGGCAACGGCCTCTGATTGCGGTTAATCTAGCACCTTCCTGAATCCTACCCCATGCTTACCTGACGGAGGTTCCCTTGCTGGATAACGCTGACCTTGGAAAACTGATTATTCGCCTGACCCTGGGCGGGCTGATGCTGTTCCACGGCATCTCGAAACTGATTCACGGTACCGGTTTCATCGAAGGCCAGCTGGCCAGCCATGGAATTCCGGCGGTGTTCGCCTATGGCGTGTTTATCGGTGAGCTGCTCGGGCCGCTGATGGTGATTCTCGGCTACCAGACCCGCATCGGCGCCCTGTTGATTGCCTTCAACATGCTGGTGGCCATTGCCCTGGTGCATGGCCATGAACTGCTGGCCCTCGGTAGCAGTGGTGGCTGGGCGCTGGAGCTGCAGGGCTTCTTCCTGTTTACCGCGATTGCCCTGATTTTTCTCGGCCCGGGTCGCTACAAGCTGAAGAACTGAACCACTGCACCACCCGGTTGCGACCGGATTCCTTGGCCTGATAGAGCGCTTCATCCGCTTGCCGGATGAGCGCCTCAGGCTCCACGCCGGGGTCTGGCGCCATGGTGGCAACCCCAACACTCACGGTCAGGCTGACCGGGCTGTCTCCGTCACCGGCATAGACCGGCGTCCGTGCAATGATCAACCGTAACCGCTCGGCCACGCTCCGGGCACCCTGTTCGGGGGTCGCCGGCAGCAACACACTGAATTCCTCGCCACCGTAACGGGCCAGCAGATCACCCGAGCGCTGAATTTCATCCGCACACAGCTGGGCCACACGGATCAGGCAATCATCTCCCACCAGGTGTCCAAGCTGGTCGTTGACCAGTTTGAAATGGTCGATATCCAGCAATAACAGTGACAATGGATGACCTTGCCGAGCGGCACGACTCCACTCCACCGCCAGCTTTTCATCGAAACGCCGCCGGTTGGCCACCTGGGTGAGACCATCGGTGAGCGAGATGGCCTTGAGCTGTTCGTTCACCTGCTCCAGTGCCTCGGTGCGCTCCTGCACCCGCGCCTCCAGGGTCTGGTTGGCCTGGCGCTGAACCGCCAGTGCATGCTCCTGCGCCTGCTGCCGCCGCTGCCTCTCGAGGCTGATGCGGTAGGCCAGGGCAAAGGACAACAGGATAACCTCCAGCGCCACCCCCAGCTGCGGGGCAAATTCAGTCACAAAACTGCGGGGCAGATACCCCAGTTTGCTGACAGCAAGAATCAGGTGCCCCATTAACAGGGGCGTCCAGGCCAGGACATAAAACCCCGCCAGCACCTGCCCCTTACGCCAGACCCACAACCCCAGCACCCAGGCTGCCGGCGTGATCACCGCGCCAAACACGCTGACCACCACAATGCCGTGCTGGTAGGGGCCGAAAAGGCCATAGACAAACGCCAGTACCGCCAGCCCGACCACTACCTGTGAGGCACGGAACAACAACGGGCTGTATCGCTTCAACGCCAGGAAACTTATGGTGAACACGGTGGCAAAGGCGATATTGAGGGAGATCACCGGCGCAGTGAAATAGCGGTTCATGGCTGGCCAGTCAGGCCACAGCCACTGGAACATCAGACCATGGAGATGAAGCTGCACCATCGCTGCCGCCACCACCGTGAGTACGTACCAGAGATAGGTGGGGTGCCGGACAATCACGAAGACAAACAGGTTGTACAACGCCATCGCCACCATGATGCCCAGAAATACGGCCTGCCAGCCGTATGATAACTGCTCCTCTTTCAGGAACTGCCCCGAGGGAACAATCCGGACCGGAATCTGCACCGATCCCTGGGTTCTTATTCTGACGTAGGCTGTTACGGGCTCGGTGTTCGAAGGCACCAGGAACACAAAGTTGCGATGGTGAATCGGGCGGCTGTCAAACGCCCATTGGTCGCCGGTGCGGTGCTGCTCAATCAGCTGACCGTCCAGCTCCCAGAATACCGACACGTCATCAAGCAGGGGATAACCGATTTCCAGCAGCCGGTTTACCGGCTTCGGCGGCACGTGGACTTTTAGCCAGAACCCGCCGCTGCTGAACCCCAGATTGAGGATGTCTGAGGGCGTGAACGGTTGCCACTGTCCGGCAGGCAGTGTCCGCACTTCATCCACCGTCAGAGCGGCACTGTCATCCTCCAGCCATGCAAATGCAGCAGTCTCCGCTCTCAGGCCGCCGGAGCCTGTCAGTGCCAGTACCAGGATCAGCCACTGACAGAAATGAGATGCATGGTGGTTCATAAACGGATATCCGGCACCCGGTTCAGTGAATCCGCACGACAGAACGGGGTAGTAAGCCCCCTTATGCATCCTTGCCAGATTGGTGGTAAGTTTAGACGGTTACCGGGAGAACTTCTCCTGCCGGTAACATAAACCGCACAAAACACCCGGAGACCAGACATGACCGAGAGAAAAACGGAGATAAAGCCGGGTCGCTACCGCCACTACAAAGGCAAGGACTACCAGGTCATCGATATTGCCCGCCACAGCGAGACCGAGGAGAAACTGGTGGTTTACCGGTGCCTGTATGGCGATTTCAGCCTCTGGGTAAGGCCACTGTCCATGTTCCAGGAAACCGTCGAAGTTGCCGGCGAACAGGTACCCCGTTTTTCCTGGGTCAGTGAGGACTGACTTCCACCCGGATTTTTGACTGCGGCGGTGATTTCCTGCACATTAGCGCGTTTTTTACGATGCCTGCCCTCACAAGGGGTCGGATAAACCGTTAATTCCTACCCGGAGTTTGCCATGAATGCCGTTGTCGCCGCGGTCGCCATCATGCTCGTCCTGAGTTTGTGCCGCATCCACGTTGTTGTCGCCCTGATCATCGGCGCCGTTGCCGGCGGACTGATCGCCGGCCTGCCCCTGGAAGCCACCATCGAGGCTTTCAATAATGGTCTAGGCGGCGGAGCCACCGTCGCACTGTCCTACGCAACTCTCGGCGCGTTTGCCGTCGCCATCGGCAAGTCCGGCCTCGCTCACGCCCTGGCAGACAAGGCCTTGGCACTGGTGGGCAAACAGGACGAGGGCAAGGCCGCTGGAGGCATCCGCTTTCTCATTGTAGGTCTGCTGCTGGCCATTGCCATCTCCTCACAGAACATCCTGCCGATCCACATTGCCTTCATTCCGCTGGTGGTACCGCCCCTGCTGTACGTAATGGCCAAACTGAACATGGACCGCCGCCTGGTCGCCTGCGTGCTGACCTTCGGCCTGATCACCCCGTACATGTTCCTGCCGATCGGCTTCGGCGGCATCTATCTGAACGAAATTCTGCTGGCCAACGTGGGTGACAACGGCGTGGATGCTTCCGAACTGAACGTCATGTCCGCCATGGCGCTGCCGGCCCTGGGCATGCTCTGCGGCCTGCTGGTGGCGGTGTTCTTCAGCTACCGTGGCGACCGCAAATACAACATGGACACCATCGAGAAAACCGAACGGGTCGACATCCAGTACAACGGCCGCACCCTGTCCATGGCACTGATTGCGATTGTGACCGCGTTTGTGGTCCAGCTCTGGCTGGGCTCCATGATCCTCGGCGCGCTGGCCGGCTTCGTGCTGTTCAATCTGTCCGGCGTGGTGAAGTGGAAGGAAGCCGATGATCTGTTCACCGAAGGCATGAAAATGCTGGCGATGATCGGCTTCATCATGATCGCCGCCTCCGGCTTTGCCGAAGTCATGCGTGAAACCGGCGAGATCGCCACCCTGGTGGAGAGCTCGGTGGCTACCATCGGTGACAACAAGGCCATGGCCGCCTTCCTGATGCTGGTGGTGGGCCTGCTGATCACCATGGGCATCGGCTCGTCGTTCTCCACCATCCCCATCATCGCCGCCCTGTACGTGCCCCTGGCCCTGGAAATGGGCTTCAGCCCCCTGGCCATCGTGGCCCTGGTCGGCACCGCCGGCGCTCTGGGTGACGCCGGCTCCCCGGCCTCCGATTCCACCCTCGGCCCCACCGCAGGCCTCAACGTCGACGGCCAGCACAACCACATCTGGGACACCGTTGTTCCCACGTTCCTGCACTACAACCTGCCGTTGCTCGGCTTTGGGTGGTTGGCGGCTATGGTGCTTTAGGGTTGGGAGTTGCCTGCCTTCCTTTTGTAGCCTGGCTGGATTGGGGGGCTGTGAGGGTGGGGGTAACGGGGGTCAAAACGGAGAAACGTGGTTTCTTTGAATTTTTTGACCCCCGTTACCCCCACCCTCACGTCAGGCATCAAAGAAATCGCTAGAGAGAACCGAAGAAACAAACAGCGGTTCTGCCGGATAAACGCACCCAGGCGATATCTGCGTGGTCAAAAAAGAGAGGGTCTGGGGGAACATTCCAAAAAATTCAAAGAAACCACGTTTCTCCGTTTTGGAATGTTCCCCCAGACCCTCTCAACCCCGCACAACCAGGCTACGCAGCCAATCCCCCAATCAACCAGGCCACAAGGCACACCTCCGAGGTTCAATCCTCAGAGCCAGCCTTAAAAAACACCACCTGCTTGACGGTATGATCGTCTTCGTTGTCGCGCTTGTTAACTCGTGTTTCGAGTTCGGGGTTGGCCGGCTGTTCGGTATCGGACACCGCATCGGTGAAGCCACAGGCCACGCATTCGCGCACCTGATCGTCATCGTCGGTGGTGAACATCATGATTTTGTCCATCTCCGCGCAGCGGGGGCAGACGGCGCCGGCGATAAAGCGTTTTGGACTCGCCATAAGATTGCTCCAGTCAATTCGGACATTGGCTTGTCGGGTTACGGCCTTTGGCCTAACCCGACCTACGGTTTTGCAGGTCGGACAGAGCCAGGCAAACGCAGCCAATGCTGTAGGTCGGATTAGGCCGCAGGCCGTAATCCGACAGTGTTTTCATCAGGCAGCGTCATCCGTGATGCCGTTCTGCTTTAACAGGGCATCCACCTGCGGTTCTCGACCGCGGAAGGCCTTGAACAGTTCCATGGGCTCCTGGGAGCCGCCTTTTTCCAGGATATTCTTCAGGAACGCCCTGCCGGTTTCCGGATCGAAGATTCCGCGTTCCTCGAACAGCGAGAACGCATCCGCTGCCAGTACTTCCGCCCACTTGTAGCTGTAGTAGCCTGCGGCGTATCCGCCAGCGAAGATGTGGGAGAAGCTGTTGGGGAAGCGGTTGAATTCCGGCGCTCGCACCACGGCGATTTCTTCCCTCACCTTGCGGTGCATATCCAGTGGGTTGGTCGGGGCTTCGCTGGTGAATTCCGCGTGCAGGCGGAAGTCGAACAGGGAGAATTCCAGCTGGCGCACCATGGCCATGCCGGACTGGAAGTTCTTGGCCGCCAGCAGCTTCTGCAGCAGGTCCTCGGGCAACGGCTCGCCGGTTTCGTGGTGCGAGGCGATCAGTGCCAGGGATTCCGGGTTCCAGCACCAGTTTTCCAGGAACTGGCTGGGCAGTTCCACCGCATCCCAGGCCACGCCATTGATACCGGATACTTCCAGTACATCCACCTGGGTCAGCATGTGATGCAGGCCATGGCCGAACTCATGGAACAGGGTGGTGACCTCGTCGTGGGTCAGCAGCGATGGTTTGCCGTTGACCGGCGGGGTGAAGTTGCAGGTCAGGAATGCCACCGGCAGCTGCAGGTGACCGCGCTGATTGCGCCAGCGCACCCGGCAATCGGCCATCCAGGCACCACCACGCTTGCCCTGACGGGCGAACAGGTCGAAGTAGAACCAGGCCAGCGGCTCGCCGTTGCGGCTGATGCAGTAGGCGGTGGCATCTTCATGCCAGGTTTCCACCTCGGGTCTGGCTTCGATCTGGACATCGAACAGCTTTTCCGCCACGGCAAACAGACCCGGAACCACCTTGTTCACCGGGAACCAGGGTCGCAGGGTTTCCGGGGAAATGTCGTACCGTTCCTGGCGCAGTTTTTCGCTGTAATAGCCGATATCCCAGGCTTCCAACTCTTCCACACCGTGGCTGTCCCGGGCGAAGGCTGTCAGCTCGGCAAACTCTTTCTCCGCCACCGGCTTAGACTTGGCCGCCAGCTGGTTCAGGAAATCCAGCACCTCGTCGGTGCTGCGGGCCATCTTCTTGGCCAACGAGCGTTCGGCGTAGTTGTCAAAGCCCAGCAACTGGGCGAGGGCATGGCGACGCTTGAGGATTTCCGCCATCACCGGGGTGTTGTCCCAGGTGCCGGCGTCCGGCCCCATGTCCGAGGCGCGGGTGACAAAGGCTTCGTAGACTTCGCGACGCAACTCGCGGTTGTCCCCGTAGGTCATCACCGGGAAGAAGCTGGGGAAGTCGAGGGTGATCACATAGCCGTCGAGGTCTTTCTGCTTTGCCGCCTGTTTCGCGCCCTCAATGGCACTCTCCGGTAACCCGGACAGCTCGTCCACATCGGTGATGTGCTTGTACCAGTGCTGGGTGGCGTCCAGCACGTTGTCGCTGAAGCGGTTGGAGAGCTCCGCCAGCTCCCGGGACAGGTCGGCGTACTGCTTTTTCTGGTCCGCCGGCAGGTCGACACCGCCCAGGTGGAAATCCCGCAGAGTGTTGTCTATAGACTTGCGCTGGGCTTCGTTCAGCTCGCTGAAATCGTCCCGCGCCGCCAGTTTTTTGTAGGCGTTGCACAGGGTTTCGTTCTGGCTCAGCTCGGTGCTGTATTCGGTGAGCTTTTCCAGGCAGTTCTTGTAGACCTTTCGCAGGTCGTCGCTGTTCATCACGCCATTGAGGTGGGAAATCACCGACCAGGCGTTGCTCAGCTTGTCTTCCATTGCCTGCATGGGCTGGGCGAGGGTGTCCCAGGTGGGATCTTCCTGCTGGGCCAGTTCGGCGATTTTCACGCGGTTTTCGCTGAGAATCTGGTCAATTGCCGTTTCCATGTGTTCGGTACGCACATGGTCAAACTTCGGCAACAGGTCGTCGGTCAATAATGGGTTATTCATAAGTCCCCTTCTCAGCTGTCAATTTGTAGGGTAGCTTCGGTGTATCAGACTTCGGGGAACGGCACCTGTGGGAGGGGGCTTTCCAAAACACGCTCCTTGCGGCACATCCATGTGGCGCTTGGGCTCCGCCATCCATGGCTCCGCACAGTTTTGGAAAGCCCCCTCCCACAGGTACCCCCGAACCTCCGGGAAAACGCTATACGGGTATATGTAATGACGAATGTACGTTCACACAAGGGTATCACGCCACAATTTGGCGAGCGCGCCTGGATTGATCCCAGCGCAGTCGTTATCGGTGACGTTCAGATCGGTAACGATGTCTCCATCTGGCCAATGACGGTTGTTCGTGGTGACATGCACAAGATTCGCATTGGTGACCGCTGCAGTGTCCAGGATGGGTCGGTGCTGCACATCACCCACGCCAGCGACTTCAATCCCGGCGGCTGGCCGCTGATCATTGGTGACGACGTTACCATTGGCCACAAGGCACTGCTTCATGGTTGCACCGTGGGCAATCGGGTGCTGGTGGGCATGGGCTGCATCATCATGGACGGGGCCGTGGTGGAGGATGAAGTTATTGTCGCGGCGGGGTGCCTGGTGCCTCCGGGCAAGACCCTGGAATCTGGCCATCTTTATGTCGGGTCTCCCTGCAAGAAGGCGCGCGCCCTGACCGACAATGAGCGCACGTTCTTCAAATATACCGCCGCCAACTACGTCAAATTGAAGGACGAATACCTGAACGGGCAGGATTGATCCTCTCGCATCTGATTCAGGTCAAAATTTGCTCAAACAGGGGCTTGAAAACTTCTGCGGTGATCCTACATTCGAAAATAGCAGAAGTTCACGGAGTCCCATCCGGCTGGCGCCACCGGTATGGAGCTGTTCCGCGAGCGAAGCTGATGTCTCACGATTTCAGATTCGTAAAGGAGGAGTTTCATCATGAGTAACATTGCACGTTGGAATCCAGTCAGTGAATTTGATGACCTGATGAGCCGTTACAACCGGCTGTTGGGCCTGACCCGTGGCAACGGTGAACGGGAGGGCAAGGATCTGTTCAGTCGCAGTGACTGGGCGCCCGCCGTTGATATCAAGGAAAGCCCGGAAGCCTTCACCATTGAGGCGGAGCTGCCGGGTATGAACAGGGAAGATGTCAAAGTCACCGTCCACGATGGTGTGCTCAGCATCCAGGGTGAACGCAAGCATGAGGAGGAAACGCAAGACAGGAAGCACCACCGTATCGAACGGGTTTATGGCAGTTTCCTGCGCCGTTTCACTCTGCCGGAAAATGTGGATGAGGACAGCATCAAGGCCAACTTCAAGGACGGTGTGCTGTCACTGACCCTGCAGAAATCCGAACCGGCTGAACCCAAAGCCATCGAGGTGGAAGTTCAGTAACGGTCCGGATGCCTGCTGCGGAGCCGGGGGCTTTCAGCTCCCGGCTTCTGCTTTTGTCTTTGCACCCGCAGCTTTGAGGGCATCGGCATACGCCGTGCTGCGCTGATGTTGCAGGATATGGTCGAGAATGGTTTCCCCTGATTCTCCGACGGCATCCAGATTTCTGCCGGCTTCCACGAAAAACCCGATGAAGCGTTCGAAATCTTCCGCACGCATCGCCCGGTAGGCTTTCTGCAACACGTGGAAATCTGCATTTTCGCCGGCGTCCGCCGGCTCGATGGCGAGAAAGCTCCTGACCCGCTCGTCGCTCCATTCTTCGCCAATGACTTTCGGTTTGTCTGGTCCGCTCATAGTCTCTCCCGGTCTTTGTCCGGCTGATGGTTCAAACTTGGGGGCACAGTATAAAGATATGAAAGCAAAGAAGTTAGTTGAAATGACTATGAGAAGCTATCACTGGAGCATAAGGCGGTCAGGGCAGTATTTCCACGGGTAGCGCTTCCGTGGCGGTGGATTCGGTGCATTCGGGCTCACGAATGGCGATTTCCACACGCCGGTTTTTGGCCCGGTTATCCTCGCTGTTGTTGGGGGCAAGCGGGTTTGTTTCCGCCCTGCCGGCGGCAACCACACGTTCCGCCGGCACCTGTCGGTTCATGACCAGTTCATGGACCACAGACACCGCCCGGGCCGCGGAAAGGTCCCAGTTGGACCGGTAACGGCTGCTGGAAATCGGACGGTCATCGGTATAGCCGGACACCAGCACATCACCACTGCAGTCCGCCAGCACCCCCACCACCCGCTCGATAATGGGGATCATCTCCGATTTGATGGTGGCGTCCCCTGAGCGAAAGGTGGCCTCCTCGGAAAAACGGATCACCACCTTGCTGTCATCGTAGTTGACGCTCAGGGCCTCTGACGCCACCTCGTTCTCCAGCTCACTGATCATGCGGGTGGCCAGATCAACAATGCCAGCGGGAATGCCGGTTTTCCCGCCACCTTCGGTTCGCTCATCAATGAACTCCGGCTCACTGGCCATGGAATCGCTCGGCTCGGGCAGGGAAACGCTGTCCGACTCGATCAGGGTCAGTGGCGAGCCTCCGACATCTTCCGCCACCACATTGCTGCTACCGAACGCCACCGCCATGGAGTTGGCCATGGCCCGGTATTTTTCGACGTCCATTTCGGCAAACGACAGCATCAGGATAAAGAACGTCAGCAGCAGGGTGGCAAGGTCGGCAAAGGTCACAATCCAGGCCGGCGTCTGATTTTTCAGCCGCAGCTTGTTCTTCTTCCTCACCAGTTCCAAACCCTCAGACCTCCCGCTCCGGGGCAAGACCGGTGCGATGCTCCGGCGTGACGAACGACGACAGCAGCTCGGTCATCACCCGGGGGTTTTCGCCGCGCATGATGTTCTTGATGGAGGTGATGATGAGCAGGTGATTACGACTTTCATCCTCGGCCTTGAGCTGGAGCTTGTCCGCCAGCGGTAGGGCAATGAGCTGGGCCAGAAAGGCGCCATAGAGCGTGGTCAGCAGGGCGATGGCCATGGCCGGGCCAATGGAGGAAGGGTCATCAAGGGTATTGAGCATCTGCACCAGACCAACGAGCGTGCCCAGCATACCGATGGCCGGCGCGGACTCTCCGATGCCCCGGAATACCCGTTCCGCCACTTCGTAGCGTTCTTCCGTCTGGCGGGTTTCCTGGGCCAGGGCCTCTTCCACCAGTTCCGGCGGATGCCCATCGACACACAGGTTGATGGCTTTCTTCAGGAACACGTTGTCGGTTTGATGGTTCTCGAGCCCGAGGATGCCTTCCTTGCGCACCACCTTGGCCAGGTCGCCGACTTCCCGGATCAGGTCCGTCGGTCGCGGCACCCGGTCGGTGAAGGCAGCCGTGAAGGCCAGGCGGAACGCCTCCAGTACCGACGGCATGCGGAACTTGATCAGTGTCACCGCGAAGGTGCCGCCCAGCACAATGGCCAGACCAGGCAGGTTCAGGAATGTCAGCAGGGACGCGTTGGCCAGCATGGCGAGCACCACGATCAACACGCCCGCCACCAGACCCACAAGGGTAAGAATATCCATCCGGGACCTTTCCAGTGTTTTGACCCTGAGCATAGCCCATCCCGGGCTGCCCGGCTCAGTCGTTACGTAATTCGTCCATCACCGCCGCCGTTTCCGGGCGAATACCCCGCCAGATACGAAAAGACTCGGCGGCCTGCTCCACCAACATTCCCAGACCATCCAAAACCCGGGTGGCGCCCTGATCCAGCGCCCACTGATTAAAGGTGGTTGTGGTCAGAGAATACATCATGTCGTATACCACGGTGTCGGCACCGATCACATTTGGCGACAGCGGCGGCAAATCTCCCTGCAGGCTGGCGCTGGTGCCGTTGATAATCACGTCGAACGCCTCATTGGGCGCCTCGAAGCCACACGCCGAGAGCTCCACCTCACCGGCATCGGCGCGGAACAGGTCCGCCAGCGCCTGCGCTTTGGACACCGTACGGTTAGCGAGGGTGATGGCGGCCGGCTGTGCGGCGATCAGCGGACCCAGAACACCACGCACAGCGCCACCGGCGCCCAGCACCAGAATGCGCCTGCCATGGAGTGCCACTTGGTGGTTGCGGGTCAGATCGGTCACCAACCCCTTGCCGTCGGTGTTATCAGCAGTCAACAAGCCGTTAGCGTCGACAAACAGGGTATTGGCAGCCCCGGCTTTTTCAGCCTCCGGCGTCCGTCGCTCTGCCAGCGACCAGGCCTGCTCCTTGAAGGGCACGGTGACGTTCAGGCCCTGGCCGCCCTGACGGAAAAAATCCCGCACAGTGGCGGCGAAATCGTCCAGGGGCGCCTGAATCGCCGTGTATTCCACAGCCTCGCCGGTCTGCCGTGCAAACAGGCTGTGAATGCGGGGGGACTTGCTGTGGCTGATCGGGTTGCCAATCACGGCGTAGAAATCATTGTTCATGGTTCAGCTCCAGCCAGTCACGATCCGTGAGGAAGTAATCGGTCAGGCGCGCCTCCTCGGAGCCGGCCTCCGCGCTGCGGTTGTAGTCCCAGCGCACCAGCGGCGGCAGCGACATCAGAATGGATTCGGTGCGGCCGCCGGACTGCAGCCCGAACAGAGTGCCACGATCGTACACCAGGTTGAATTCCACATAGCGGCCACGACGGTACAACTGGAAATCCCGCTGCTGTTCCGTGTAGGGCAGATCCTTGCGGCGCTGCACGATGGGCTCATAGGCCTCGATATAACTGCTGCCCACCGCCTGCATCAGGCCGAAGTCGCGGGCAAAGTCGCCGGTGTTGTGGTCATCGAAAAACAGACCACCAATGCCCCGTGGCTCGTCCCGGTGTTTGAGGTAGAAATACTCATCGCACCAGTGCTTGAAACGCGGGTAAATGTCGTCACCGAAGGGCTGGCAGGCGTCCCGGGCGGTACGATGCCAGTGCACGCAATCTTGTTCGAAGCCGTAGTAGGGCGTCAGGTCATAGCCGCCGCCAAACCAATACACCGGTTCCGCGTCTTTCGGCGTGGCGATGAAAAACCGCACGTTGGCGTGGGAGGTCGGCACCATCGGGTTGTGGGGATGGATCACCAGTGATACCCCCATGGCCTGCCAGGGCGCCCCCGCCAGGTGCGGGCGATGCGCGGTGGCAGAAGGCGGCATAGTGTCCCCCATGACGTGGGAGAAGTTTACCCCGCCTTTCTCGAACACCGCGCCGTCGGTGATCACCCGGCTGATCCCGCCGCCGCCTTCCGGACGGTCCCAGGCATCGGTGACGAAGCCGGCCTTGCCATCCACAGCCGCCAGTCGCTGGGTGATATTTTCCTGCAGTGCCAGCAGGTACTGTTTGACGGCATGACTGTCGGGTTGCTGCGACATCTGATTCTCCTAACGCAATTGACGGCCGCTGACGATATCCAGAATCCGGCTGGGCTGGCGATTACCGCCCAGATCCCCGGGCACGATCCAGTCCAGCTCGTTACCGAAGTACCGGCGGACCTGCCAGATGGAGCGCGCGGGCTGACGCCCCGCCGGGTTGCAAGAGGTGGACACCAGCGGCATACCGGCGGTTTCACAGAGGGCGCGGATCACCGGGTGGCTGCTCACCCGCACCGCAATGGAGCTGTGACGCCCGCGCACCCACTCGGGAATCTGCTGCTTCACATCCGGCAACAGGCAGGTGACCGGCCCAGGCCAGTGCTGCTCCGCTTCCCGCTGCAGGGCAGCTGGCAGGGGATCCAGCAGGAAACGCACCTGGTCGACGGAGGACGCCACCAGGATCACGCCTTTGTCCATCGGACGCCGCTTCAGGTCGAGGATACGGTCTACCGCCTCTGCATCCCAGGGATCGCACCCCAACCCCCACACCGCTTCAGTCGGATAAGCGATGACACCACCACCCAGAAGGGTGCGGCGGGCACAGTGCAGTTGCCAGTCAGTGAGGGGATTATTGGGCGAATGCGGCATGGCTCAGGCTATCCTCTGGAAACCTCCCGGAACCGAGCTGACCAGTCCCTGAAGTTCAAGCAACAGCAGCGACTGCATCAACTGATCGGCGGGTAATCCGGTTTCTGAACACAGTTGATCGGTTGATTGCGGATCATACCCTAAAGCCTCCAGCACCGCGATTTCCCGCGGCTCCAGATTCGCTGCTGGGGAGGCCTCAGCAGACGTGGCCTGCGACGCCACGGGCGGCGACCACCAGGCTCCCAGTTCCTCAAGCACGTCGTCCACGGTTTCCACCAGACGTGCACCCTGCTTGATCAGGTGATGGCAGCCCCGGGCCACCGGGCTATGGACCGAGCCGGGAATAGCGAACACCTCCCGCCCCTGTTCCAGCGCCAGCCTGGCGGTAATCAACGACCCGCTCTTGAGGCCGGCCTCCACCACCAGTATGCCACGACTCATGCCGCTGATAATGCGGTTGCGCTGCGGGAAATGGGCCGAGCGGGCGCGGGTACCGGGCGGGTACTCGGACATCAGTAACCCCTGGTGAATGATGCGATCCGCCAGCTTGCGATGCTGGCTGGGATAGAGCTGGTCAAAACCACTGCCAATGACCGCCAGGGTGTCGTGTCCCGCGTCCAGGGCACCGGCATGGGCGGCGCCATCAATACCAAGCGCGAGACCGCTGGTCACCAGGAACCCCTCCCGGGCAAGGGCGGCCGCAAAATTCCGTGCATGGTCAAGGCCGGCCCGGGTGGCGTTACGGCTGCCGACAATGCCGATCTGGTCCCGCGTTAACAGCTGTCGGTCACCGAGGCAGTAGAGCACCATCGGGGCATCGTGAATATGGCGCAAAGGATCGGGGTAATCATCATCCCCGGGGGTTAACAGCCAGATACCCTGGGCACGGCACGTTTCCCAGGTCTGAAGGACCTGCCGCACCAGCGGATGATTCCGGTCCTGTCGTTGCCACGCCTGCACGGGCTCAATGGTTTCCATGGTCAGGCCGATGGCTTTCAGTGTGGCGACGCTGGCGCCCAAAACCGCAGTCAGGTCTGCCATTGCGGACAGCGCCGCCTGGCGACGGCGTATGCCGAATTTCGGCAAACGGGAAAGCATCAGCCAGGGACCGGCGACGCTTTGGAAGAGATCGGTGGTTAGCTCCGAGGGACTCGGGGCTGTGACTGCATCAGACATTGGTTCCTTCCCTGGGTAGTGGATGTGGCAGCGGACAGAGCTGCACTCCGGCATGTGCCTTCCTGGCGCCGGCAATGATGATTATGTCATAAAAAACGGGAGCCGATGACAGGCTCCCGTGCAGTGATCCGCGCTCTGAAGTCAGGCGGGGTCAGGGATTGGTTACCTTGTCCCCGACCGACAAGGGACGGGTAGCCTGCAGGATCAGACCGTAGCTCATTTTTTCGTAGGTCTGAAATACCATCAGCAGGCCAGCGCGCTCGGACGGCAGTTCGATGGTTTCGTTGGTGACCGGGTCACGAACCATATTGCCGCTCTTCAGAACCGCCATCACGTTACCTGGCTCCAGGCCTTCACGGTCACCACGGTTGATCGCCACCACATCGAACTGGCCGATCTGGTTGACGCCACCTTCCACGGAGATCATTTCGCCTTCCAGCTCTTCGTCCGGTGAGCTGGGCACGAAATTGGTGGTCAGGCGGCGATCTTCACTCACCAGCAACCGGTCACCGATACGCACTTCCTCACTGGACTTAGTGAGGTTCAATGTCAGCACATCACCGTTTTCGGCGTTGATATTGCCCCTGGCAATGCTGCGCGCTTCCAGCCCCAGGAACTCACCGGTTTCCGGATCACGAAATTCCTTGCTGCGGCGGAAAATGCCGACCTTGTCCGCCGGCTTGTCACCACGGGCGTAGATACGGTCGCCGGCGCCGGTGATGATCCGGCCGTCTTCACCTTCCAGTACGTAGGGTGCTCCGTTGATTTCCTCAGGAGAGACGATACGGGTTTCGGACAGGAAGCTGCTGATTGCATCCAGCGGGATCGCCGGGATCGGCGTATCAATCGGTTCAGAGCGCACTTTCGGTGACAATTTCACCACACCATTGCTCGTCACCTTGGTCAGGCGTGGCTTGCCATCGATATAGACCAGGGCCAGGCGATCACCCGGATAAATCAGATGAGGATTCTCCACCTGGGGATTCACGTGCCAGATTTCCGGCCATTGCCACGGGTCTTGCAGAAAACGGGCGGAAATATCCCACAGGGTGTCACCCTTCACGACAGTGTAACGCTCGGGATGATCGGACCTGAGCTCCGGTTGTGCATGGGCCCAGGAGGTTAGCAGCAGCATGCTTGCTGCCAGAGCGTACAGCAGTTTCCTCATTGTGTAAGTCCTTGATCGCGTGCCTTGAATCGACAGATTCTGTTCTTGATATGCAGCCAGTCGGGTGCAGCTTATTACGTTGCTGATTCCGATACTATAGAAGATGTCTCGCAAATTGTGATGTTATCTTTTGTTCTTCCAGTAAATTCTACCTTGCCATCGAGAGATTTTAACTATCACCTGATCAGTTTGTACTCAATCGTCAAGATAGGGGATAATATGAAATATCCGGTCATAATAGACCCGGAGTGGAAAAATGCGCAGTACGCTGTCGCATTTCGGAGATAGCAGTCACACTGTTACAAATCATAACGGTGTCATTCAGGTTAACAGGCCAAAAGTACGAGCAACATGATATTAGAGATTCTCGAATACCCGGATCCCCGTCTGCGCACCATCGCCAAACCGGTGGACAAGGTGACGGACGCCGACCGCAAGCTCATCGACGACATGTTCGAGACCATGTACGATGCGCCCGGCATTGGCCTGGCGGCGACCCAGGTCAATGTGCACAAGCAGATCATTGTGATGGATCTGTCCGAGGACAAGAGCGAGCCACGGGTGTTCATCAACCCCGAAGTGGAAGTGCTGGACGGCGAACTGGAAGACATGCAGGAAGGCTGCCTGTCGGTGCCCGGCTTCTACGAGGACGTGTCCCGTATCGAGCATTGCATGATTCGCGCCCTCGACCGTGACGGCAAGCCCTATGAACTCGAAGCCCGGGGGCTGCTCGCCGTGTGTATCCAACACGAGATGGACCACCTCAACGGTAAGCTGTTCGTGGATTACCTGAGCGCCCTGAAGCGTAACCGGATTCGCAAGAAGCTGGAAAAGCTCCACAAGAAGAGTGCCTGATCACCAGTAATCTTTCCCGGTACTGTTTCCCAGCACTTTCTCAGCACTCGGATCTCAGCCACAACAGCCAGAATTAACGGACCGGGTGGATACCCGGTCTTTTCGTATTCAACGGAACAGAGACACTATCACCGTGCGAATCGTGTTTGCCGGCACCCCGGATTTTGCAGCTACCGCCCTCAAAGCTCTCCTTGCCGACCGCCATAATGTGGTGGGTGTGTATTCCCAGCCCGATCGTCCTGCCGGTCGCGGCCGCAAGCTGACCCCTAGCCCGGTGAAACAGGTAGCGCTGGACGCCGACATCCCCGTGTTTCAGCCTGAAAACCTGAAAACGGCGGAAGCCCAGAATGAACTCCGCAGCCTTGAGGCGGATGTGATGATTGTCGCCGCCTATGGCTTGATCCTGCCCAAAGCGGTGCTGGAGATTCCGACCCACGGCTGCCTCAACATCCACGCCTCATTGCTGCCACGCTGGCGCGGCGCCGCGCCCATTCACCGGGCCATTGCCGCCGGGGACAGGGAAACCGGTATCACCATCATGCAGATGGATGAGGGTCTGGATACCGGTGCCATGCTGCTGAAAGCGGTGACCGCCATCGAAGCCGACGATACCGGCGGCAGCCTCCACGACCGCCTCGCGGACATGGGCGGACAGGCCATCGTCAAGGCACTGGCGCTGCTGAAACAAGGCGAACTGCAGGGCGAGTCCCAGAACGACGATCAGGCCTGCTACGCCCACAAGCTGTCCAAGAATGAAGGCCACATTGACTGGTCCGCCGAAGCGGCGACCATTGAGCGGCTGATTCGCGCCTTCAATCCCTGGCCCGGCACCTATACCGATCTCAACGATCAGCGTATTCGCATCCACCGTGCCCTGGTCCTGAACGAATCGTCCGACAAGACGCCTGGCACCGTGCTGCGACGGGAACGGGACGGCATCGACGTGGCCTGCGGTAGCGGCATGCTGAGAATCACCAGCCTGCAACTGCCCGGCGCCCGCGCCCAGAGTGCCAGCGACCTGATCAACGGCGGCAAGGACCTGTTGCTGCCCGGCCAGGAGCTGCACTGAATGAACGACCGCAGCCAGCCCATGCGCGCCCTGGCCGCCCGCGTGCTGCAATCGGTGGAAAATGGCCAGTCACTGACCCAGTGCCTGCCGCCGGCACTGAACCAGCTGGCGCCCAACGAACGCCCGGAACTGCAGGCCATCTGCTACGGTACCTGCCGCTGGTTCCACCGTCTTGACGACGAACTGGATCAGCGCCTGAAGAAGCCCCTGCGCAAACAGGACCGGGTGGTTCACCATCTGATGCTGGTGGCGCTGTTTCAGCTCCGCTACAGCCAGCAGGCCACCTACGCCGTGCTGAATGAAACGGTGGAAGCTTGTCGCGCCCTCGGCAAACCCAACCTGACCGGTCTGGTTAATGGTGTGTTACGCAGCGCGGAAAGGGACGGTGCCCCTGAGCCCGCAAACGATGCCGCCCGCTTCAGCCACCCGCTGTGGATGGTGGAAAAACTGCGTCACAACTGGCCCGATGACTGGCCGGCCATTCTCGCTGCCAACAACGCCCAGGCCCCCATGACCCTGCGGGTCAACGCCCTGCGATTTTCCCGCGAAGAGTACCTTGGCCATCTCGCCGAAGCCGGCATCCAGGGGCAAGCCACCGCGTTTGCGCCCCACGGCATTCAACTGGAGACGCCGGTGCCGGTGGATCACCTGCCCTGGTTTGCCGACGGCGCCGTCAGCGTGCAGGACGAAGCCGCCCAGCTGTGCACCACGCTGCTGGACCTCGCTCCCGGTCAGCGGGTGCTGGACGCGTGTGCAGCCCCGGGCGGCAAAACCTGCGCCATTCTCGAAGCGTGCGGTGAACTCGGGGAAGTGGTGGCCATCGACGAATCCGCCGAACGCCTGCCGCGGGTACAGGAAAACCTGGACCGCCTTGATCTGCGGGCAAACCTTCTGGAAGCAGACGCCGCCGCCATCGGTCAATGGTGGGATGGCCAGCCGTTTGACCGCATCCTGCTGGATGTGCCCTGCAGCGCCAGCGGTGTCATTCGCCGTCACCCGGACATCAAGCTGCTACGACGGGAGTCGGATATTGTGCCTCTGGCATCAATTCAGCTCGGCTTGCTGGATGCCATGTGGGACATCCTCAAGCCCGGCGGTCGGCTGGTTTATGCCACCTGTTCCGTGTTCCCCCAGGAAAACCACCGTATAATTCAACGATTCCTCAAACAGCAGTCCGGAGCCAGGCTGCTGGAGCCGAACGTTCCCTGGGGTCGTGACATGGCCGCAGGCAGACAACTGTTACCGAACCCCGACAGCCATGACGGCTTTTTCTACGCCGTGCTGGAGAAACCTGACCTATGAAAATCCTGATTCTCGGCGCCGGCCAGGTCGGCGGCACACTGGCGGAAAACCTGGCCAACGAAGCCAACGACATCACCGTAATCGACAGCGACAGCACCCGCTTGCGGGAGCTGCAGGATCGCCTCGACATTCGTACGGTGCAGGGCAAGGCGTCCTATCCTACGGTACTGAGACAGGCCGGTGCGGAGGATGGCGACATGGTCATCGCCGTCACCAACAGCGACGAGACCAACATGGTGGCCTGCCAGGTGGCCAAGTTGCTGTACAAAACACCAACGACGATCTGCCGGGTAAGGGCCAATGCCTACCTGGCAAAATCAGAGCTGTTTTACCAGCGAGAACAGAAAAAGGACCTGGACAGCCTGCGCGGCTTTCCCATCGACGTTCTGATCAGTCCGGAACACCTGGTCACCAAACACATTACACGGCTGATCGAATACCCCGGCGCACTGCAGGTACTGGAATTCTCGAAAGGCCTGACCCGGCTGGTCGCCATTCGCGCCACCAAGGGGGGGCCGCTGGTGGGTCACGAGTTGTCTTACCTGCGTACCCACATGCCCAAGATCGACACCCGGGTGGCGGCCATCTTCCGCAAAAGCCGGGCGATTATGCCCCAGGGCGACACGGTGATTGAAGACGGCGACGAGGTGTTCTTCATTGCCGCCTCCGACCATATACGCTCGGTGATGAGTGAACTCCAGCCCCTGGAGAAACCCTACAAGCGCATCTTTATCTGCGGCGGCGGCAACATCGGCCAGCGCCTGGCCCACACCCTGGAAAGCCGCTATCAGGTCAAGCTGCTGGAGCGGGACCGCGAACGCTGCGTAATGCTGTCGGAGAACCTGCGCAAGACGGTGGTGCTGGAGGGCAACGCCGCCAACAAGGACATCCTGCTGGAAGAGAACATCGAGAGTACCGATGTGTTCTGCGCGGTCACCAACGACGACGAAGCCAACATCATGGCGTCGCTGCTGGCCAAGCGCCTCGGCGCCCGCAAGGTACTGACCCTGATCAATAACCCGGATTATGTCGACCTGATCCAGGGCGGCGACATTGACGTGGCCATTTCCCCCCAGCAAACCACCATCGGCAGCCTGCTGACCCACGTGCGTCGCGGGGACGTGGTGAACGTTCACTCATTGCGCCGGGGCGCGGCGGAGGCCATCGAAGCCATTGCCCACGGCGATCACCGCTCCTCCAAGGTGGTCGGCAAGCGCCTGGACGAGATTGCACTGCCCGAAGGCACAACCATCGGCGCCATCGTGCGCCACAACGAAGTGCTCATAGCCCACGACCACCTGCGGGTGCAACCGGACGACCACGTCATCCTGTTCCTGGTGGACAAAACCCGGATACGGGACGTGGAAAAGCTGTTCCAGGTGGGCCTCACGTTCTTCTAGGGAAACGGAGCAAAAACAAGGCTGTGAACGCCACTTAGAAATACACGTTTGGCCAGCGTATAATGCGCCTTTTTTCAGAGTACCCCGATCTGTTCAACGGGACACCACACACAGACCGATCAGCAGGCAATCGTCGTGACAGACAAGGCAACTTCTCACAATACCCCGGACGTCAAAACCTTCCAGGGTCTGATTCTGGCTCTGCAGAACTTCTGGGCGCAGCACGGCTGCGTGGTACTCCAGCCACTGGATATGGAGGTGGGTGCGGGCACCTTTCACCCGGCGACCTTCCTGCGCTCCATTGGCCCGGAAACCTGGCATGCCGCCTACGTTCAGCCCAGCCGCCGTCCCACCGACGGGCGCTATGGCGAGAACCCCAACCGACTGCAGCATTACTACCAGTTCCAGGTGGTACTGAAGCCTTCGCCCGATAACATCCAGGAGCTGTACCTGGATTCCCTGAAGGCCCTGGGGCTGGACCCACTGGTTCACGACATCCGCTTTGTGGAAGACAACTGGGAATCACCCACCCTCGGTGCCTGGGGCCTGGGCTGGGAAATCTGGCTCAACGGCATGGAAGTGACCCAGTTCACCTACTTCCAGCAGGTCGGCGGCCTGGAATGCTACCCGGTCACCGGCGAGCTGACCTACGGTCTTGAGCGCATCGCCATGTACCTGCAGGGTGTGGACAGCGTGTACGACCTGATTTGGACCGAAGGTCCGGACGGCGTGGTCACCTACGGTGACGTGTTCCACCAGCAGGAAGTGGAGATGTCCACCTACAACTTCGAGCATGCCGACACCGAGTTCCTGTTTCACAGTTTCGATGTCCATGAGCGTGAGAGCGCGCGGCTGATCGAAGCCGGCCTGGCACTGCCCGCCTATGAGCAGGTGCTGAAAGCGTCCCACACCTTCAACTTGCTGGATGCCCGCCACGCCATTTCCGTGACCGAGCGTCAGCGCTTCATCCTGCGCGTTCGTACCCTCGCCCGTGCTGTTGCCCAGGCCTACTTCGACAGCCGCCGCAGGCTCGGCTTCCCGCTGGCGTCTGATGCGCTGCGCAAGGAAGTGCTGGCTGCGGCCGAAGCTGCCGATGAAAAGGCCAAAGGCAAAAAGGGTAAGCAAGCGAAGAAAGCTCAGCAGGAACAGGGGAACGCATAATCATGGCAACACAGGATTTTCTGGTCGAACTGGGCACCGAAGAGCTGCCCCCCAAGGCCCTCAAGCCGCTTTCTGACGCCTTTACCGCCGGCATTACCAAAGGTCTGGAAGACGCCGGCATTGCCTTTGGCAAAGCGGAATGCTTTGCCGCGCCGCGCCGTCTGGCGGTGCGGGTCCGTGATCTGGCCGATGCCCAGCCGGACAAGTCCGTGGAAAAGCGCGGCCCGGCGGTGAAAGCCGCCTTTGACGACGCCGGTAACCCGACCCGGGCACTGACCGGTTTCGCCACCTCGCTGGGCGTCACCCCGGACCAGTTGGACACCCTGGAAACCGACAAGGGCGCCTGGGTGGTCTACCGTACCGTCGAGAAGGGCCGCCCCACCGTCGAGCTGATGCCGGAACTGGTGGAACAGTCCCTGGCCGGGCTGCCTATTCCCAAACGCATGCGCTGGGGCGCCCACCGCACCGAGTTTGTTCGGCCGGTGCACTGGGCCATCATGCTGTTCGGCAACAAGGTGATTGATGCGCCGATCATGGGGCTGACTCCCGGTAACAAGACCCGCGGCCACCGTTTCCACTGCCCGAAATCCCTGATCGTGCCGACACCGAGCGATTACGAGGTGGTGCTGAAGCAGGAAGGCTATGTGATCGCCGATTTCGCCGAGCGCCGGGAACAGATCCGTGCCGGTGTCGCTGCCCTGGCAGAGAAGGAAGCCGGCGGCAAGGCGGTGATTGACGAAGACCTGCTGGACGAGGTGACCGCCCTGAATGAGTGGCCGGTGCCGCTGATCGGTCGGTTCGAGGAACGTTTCCTGGAGGTTCCCGCAGAAGCCCTGATCTCCTCGATGAAGGAACACCAGAAATACTTCCACGTGGTGACTGCCAATGGCGACATGCTGCCCCTGTTCATCACCGTGGCCAACCTGGAAAGCAAGGATCCGGGCCAGGTCATCTCCGGCAACGAAAAGGTGATCCGTCCACGCCTGGCGGATGCCGCCTTCTTCTACCAGACCGACCGCAAGACGCGGCTGGAAGACCGTATCGAACAGCTCAAACCGATCGTGTTCCAGGAAAAGCTTGGCAGCATCTACGACAAATCCGTGCGGGTTGCCGCGTTGGCAAAGAAGATTGCCGACGCCATTGGCTCTGATCCGGCTCTCGCCGAGCGTGCCGCCATGCTCGCCAAGACCGACCTGGTCACCGAGATGGTTCTGGAGTTCACCGATCTCCAGGGCATCATGGGCCAGTACTACGCCGCCAACGACAGTGAGCCGGAAGACGTTGCCAAGGCCCTGAACGAACAGTACATGCCGCGCTTCGCCGGTGACGACCTGCCCACCACGCTGACCGGCTGTGCCGTCGCCATCGCCGACCGTCTGGATTCCCTGGTCGGCCTGTTCGGCATCAACCAGCCGCCGTCCGGCACCCGCGATCCGTTCGCCCTGCGCCGCGCCTCCCTGGGCGTACTGCGTATCATCATTGAGCGCGAACTGCCGCTGGACCTGCAAACCTGCTGCCAGTGGGCGGAAGAGAACTTCACGGTCCTCACCGAGAAGGACACCGCCGCCACCGTAGTGGACTACATGCTGGAACGTTTCCGGGCCCATTACGAAGAGCAGGGCATTGGTGCGGAAGTCTACCTGGCAGTACTCGCCCGTCGACCCACCAAACCGCTGGACTTTGACCGTCGGGTGAAAGCCGTGGAGGCCTTCCGCCAGTTGCCGGAAGCCCTGGCCCTGGCCGGCGCCAACAAGCGGGTGTCCAACATTCTCACCAAGCAGGGTGGCGATGCCATCGGTGAAAGCGTGGACAAGAGCCTGCTGCAGGATCAGGCCGAGCAGGCCCTGGCCGAGCAGATCGGCCAGCAGGCAGACACGGTTCTGCCGCTGTTCGAGAAAGGTGACTACGCTGCCGCGCTGACTTCACTGGCCAGCCTGCGCGAGCCGGTGGATAATTTCTTTGACGAAGTCATGGTGATGGCGGACGACGAAGCCATTCGCAACAACCGTCTGGCCATGCTCAATCAGCTCCGTAACCTGTTCCTGCGGGTGGCAGACATTTCCCTGCTGCCAACAGCGAGCTAAGCAGAGGCAAGCGTAAAGGCACAATGCTGATCATTCTGGACCGGGATGGGGTCATCAACGAATACGATGGCAACTACATCTGCTCAGCGGATGAGTGGATCCCCATTCCCGGCAGCATTGAGGCGATAGCCCGGCTCTGCAACGCCGGGCACCGCCTCGCCATCGCCACCAATCAGTCCGGTATCGCCCGGGGCTACTATGGCATCGATGAACTGGACGCCATGCACGACAAGCTGGAACAGCTGGTTGAAGCGCAAGGCGGTTGCATCGATATCATTGCCTATTGCCCGCACCACCCCACTGACCACTGCGCCTGCCGCAAACCACTGACCGGTTTGCTGGAGCAGATCCGCGATCACTTTCATCTGGACAGCCTGCAAGGGGCCATTATGGTTGGCGACAGCCGTAAGGATCTTAAAGCCGGGCTGAAAGCCGGTTGTCAGCCGGTACTGGTGATGACCGGCAATGGCATGGATACCGCACACCACCTTGAAACCCGGCCACTCCCGGGTGTCCGTCAGTTCGACAACCTGGCCACCTTCACTGACTGGGTGATCAAGACCAATCCCTGACCCGTCTGGCGGCTCAGCTTCGCCAGAAGTCCGGTGAGAGCATGACAAAAACGCTCAACAGCTCCAACCGCCCCAACACCATGGCAACCATCAGCACCCATTTGGCGGTGTCAGGCAGGGGCTGAAAATTACCCGCCGGCCCGATGATATTGCCAAGACCGGGCCCGACATTGGTCAGCGCCGTAGCAGCACCGGAAAGGCTGGTGATCAGGTCCAGACCGAGCGCCCCGAGAATGGCAGTAACAACGGCCAGGGTGGCGAGAAAAATGAATGAAAATGCCACACTGGATGCAACGATATCGTCACCAATGACCCTGCCATTATAATGCCGGGCAAATACCGCACGGGGATGGAGCAGGCGCCGAACCTGTTCACGAAGCAGTAGCATGGACAGCTGGAAACGGAAAATTTTCATCCCTCCGGAAGTCGATCCTGAACACCCGCCCACAAAGGTAATAAACAGGAAAACCACCACTGCGAACGGCCCCCAGAGAGAATAGTCTGCCGAGGCGTATCCGGTGGTTGTCACCACGGAGGTGACGTTGAACAAAGCGTGGACGAATGCATCGAGGGGATTGGCGGACTCGTTCAGAACCCGGTAGATCGTTAACATCAATGCAATCACCACCAACAATCCGAGGAAAAAGCGCACTTGCTGATCCCTGAGAAGAGGTTGGCGCTGGCCGTGGATAAACCGGACAAAGAGGAAAAATGGCATCGCCCCGGTGGCCATGAACAGGGTGGACGCAAGCAGGATAAAGGGCGAATCGAACTGGCCCATGGAATTGTCAGATGTTGAATATCCGCCAGTGGAGACGGTGGTAAGGGCATGGTTCAGTGCGCCGAACAGATCCATGCCAAGCAGCCAGTAGGTGAGGATACAGCTGAACGTCAGCCCCAGGTATATAACCACCAGGCTCCTGGCCAGGCTGTTGGTCCGGGGGACTACTTTTTCACTCCATTCGGAAGATTCCGTGGCAAACAACCGCATGCCGCCAATTCGCAGGAATGGCAGGATGGCGACTGCCATGCCGATGATACCGATACCCCCCATCCACTGCATGATTGAACGCCACAACAGGATATCGTCGGGCAGATGGTCCAGCCCGCTTAAAACCGTTGAACCTGTTGTGGTCACCCCGGAGATACTCTCAAAAAAGGCATCGGTCACTGTCAGCTTCATGTCGCTCAACAACAGCGGCAAACTGGAGAACAGCGGAATAATGACCCAGGCGGATACCGTCAACATGAACATCTGGCGCTGTCGGAGCGCGTGTTTTTCCCGTCCCGCGAGCAACAATGCGGTCAGGCCAATCGCAAAGCAAACGGCGGCGGATTTCACAAACGCCAGCCAGTCCGGCGTCTCACCGAACATCAGCAGGTTTACAGGTAACGTCATCAGAAAGCTGAGCAGGATCAGAAGGAAGCCCAGAATCTGAACAATTGGCAGGATATTCACAGCAAGCAGAACCCTGATTGACCGTTAGCAGGAGGGGTGCGCCACACTAACCGGACTACACCGCGCTTGGAGGAAGTTTTATACACCCTTTACCGGTGATTTCCCATGCCGCGACGCATAAATTCCGGCCGGTTTTTTTACACCCGACCCACGAGCGGGGCTGGTAAAACCAGAGCGAATCCGTATAATACCGGCCGTTGATCGGCGTGTGGCGCAGCTTGGTAGCGCACTTCGTTCGGGACGAAGGGGTCGCAGGTTCGAATCCTGCCACGCCGACCACTTTCCCGTCTTTTCAGTAGTCTCCGTATCTTCCCCCAATCTCTTTTCGAGAATATTCTCTGGACCGGTATCGGCACCAGATAAAGTACCTGTCTCTGGCTGGTGGCCGGTAGTCGCTAGTTAGACCATTTTGTTTGGTAGACTTTGATTTACCTCAAGCGTCAACAAACGAAGTCAGGACCAACACCGGAGAACAGCAATGATCGGATACGTAACCATTGGCGTCAGCGATATGAACAAGGCCAAGCAGTTCTACGCAGATCTTCTCGGAGATCTGGGTGCGAAAGTGCTGCTGGATATGGAACGCATTGCCTTTATTGGCAAGAGTATGGGTTCATCCATGCTGGCGGTTTGCAAACCGTATAACGGTGAACCGAATCACCCGGGTAATGGCAACATGGTCGCCATTCATCCAGGGTCGAAGGAGGCGGTGGATGCCCACTACCACAAGGCGATTGATTTGGGTGCCACCTGTGACGGTGAGCCGGGGCAGCGCATTCCGAATCAGTTCTACGGTGCCTACGTGAAAGACCCGGATGGCAACAAGCTGGCATTCTTTCACTTCGGTTAATGCAATAGCCCTCTGATGAGGGCTATTGCTGGAACCTCAATGTTCGTTGATCAGCTTGCTGTGGCCGCCACTTCTGCCTTGCCGGTTTTTATCAGCGCATACCCGAACCCGATCACCAGCGAACCGACTGCGATGGCAAGGAGATAGGGCAACACCACGCTGACGGCATTGGGTATCGCCAGCACGAACAGCCCGCCATGGGGCGCCATCAGCTTGACCGTGAACAGCATCGACAGGGCACCGGTAATCGCGCCGCCAATCATGCATACCGGGATCACCCGCAACGGATCCTTGGCCATGAACGGAATGGCGCCCTCGGAAATGAAGCAAAGTCCCAGCACGAACGACGCCCTACCGGCCTGGCGCTCGGCTTCCGCAAACTTGCGGCGTGCCACAAATGAGGCCACACCCATGCCGATGGCCGGCACCATGCCCGCCGCCATAATGGCGGCCATGGGCGCGGAACCGCCACTGCCCTCGGACAGTAGGCCGACGCCGAAGGTATAGGCCGCCTTGTTGACCGGTCCGCCCAGATCGAAACACATCATCGCGCCCAGGATACCGCCCAACACAATGGCGTTGGTGGTGCCCATGCTCTCCAGAAAACCGGTCAATCCAGCCATGATGGCGGCCATGGGTTCACCCAACACGTAGATCATGCCCAGACCGGTCACTAGGCTGGCCAGCAACGGAATGATCAGAATCGGCTTGAGAGACTCAATGCTCTCCGGCATGGGCAGTTTCTGGCTGATAAAGCGCGCCACGTAACCCGCCAGGAAACCGGCGGCGATACCGCCGAGAAAGCCGGCGCCGAGTTCGCCCGCCAGGAAGCCACCAATCATGCCCGGCGCCAGCCCGGGACGGTCGGCGATGGACCAGGCAATGTAACCGGCCAGCAACGGAATCATCAGCTTGAAGGCGGTACCGCCGCCGATCTGCATCAGCGCGGCCGCCAGGGTGCCTTCTTCCTGGAATGCCTCGATACCGAACACAAAGGACAGGGCAATCAACAGGCCGCCGGCAACCACCATTGGCAGCATGAACGACACCCCGGTCAGCAGGTGTTTATAAGGGCCGCGTTTCTCGCCACTGCCGGCACTGGTGGTCGCCTTCTGCTGGCCCGCGTCCAGGACGACAGCATCCGACAGGGCAGCGCGCACGGTGTCCGCCGGTTTCTTCAGGGCCGCACCGGTCGAGGTACGCCACACCGGTTTACCGGCAAAACGGCTGGGGTCGACCTCGATATCGCAGGCAAGGATGACCACGTCCGCAGCCTGGATTTCTTCGTCGGTCAGGGGATCCTGGGCGCCCACCGATCCCTGGGTTTCCACCCGGATGTGGTGCCCGGCCTCCTGCGCCGCCGCCGTCAAAGCCTCGGCTGCCATAAAGGTGTGGGCGACACCGGTGGGACAGGCCGTGACGGCAACGATGGTCCGGCCACCGCCCGTGGAAGCCGGCGAAGCGGTTTCCGGAACGTCATCCGTCGCCGGGTCCCAGGGCGTGGCTTCCCGTTCCGCGCTGTCCAGCACCGCTGCGGGATCCGGCAGGGCAGCGGTTACCGTCAACTGATACAGGGACTTGCCGGCGTAGGCGGTCAGATCCACCGGTGCGCCAAGGGCAGCGATGACCAGATCCGCATCGCGGATGGCGGTCTCATCCGGGGCCGACGACACCTTCCCTCCGGGACCACGGATATCGGTGGTCACATGCCACCCGCGTTGCCTGGCGGCCCGCTCCAGAGCCCGGGCCGCCAGAAAGCTGGTGGCCACGCCCTGGGGGCAGGAAGTCACAAGAATCACATTCATAACGGCATCTCCCCATTGTTGTTCTCACCCGGCCAGGGCTGAACCCGGGTTTGTGCAAGCAGTTTCTGGAATGTCGGTGCGACGGGGTTGCCAACACCGACATGTTGGACGCATTCAACGGACAGGGCGGTGGCGAAGGCCAGTACCTGCTCCGCCCCGTGGCCACTGAGGTCACCATGCACCATGCCCGCCAGCAGGGTGTCACCCGCACCAACGGTACTGACCACAGACACCGTCGGGGGTACCGACCGCAGACTCCCGCCGGGACGGAGCCAGAGCACGCCGCCCGGGCCCATGGAGACAATGACCTGGGATATCCCGGATGACTGCAGTCTGGTTGCGGTATCGGCCACCTCTGCCAGGGATCCCTGGGGCTCACCGGCCCAATCCGCGAGCTCATCAATGTTGGGTTTAACGGCAGTAGGCGTAGCCTTCACACCGGCTTTCAATGCTTCACCACTGGTATCCAGCCATACCGGTTTTGCTGCATCGTTAATCCCTGTGATCAATGTAACCAGGGAGGCTTCAGAAAAACTGGCCGGCAGACTGCCGCCGATTACCACCGCATCGCATCGAGGGATCAGCGACGCCAGCCGCCGCTCAAGTTGTGTTATTGCGGTTTCCGTTACCTCAAAGCCCGGACCATTCAGGTCCGTCACCCGGCCATTCTGTTCTGCAATCTTGATATTGATGCGGTTCTGGCCCGGAATGCGGACGAATTCATCCTGCAGACCTTCATCCTCAAACAGCCGTTCGAAGGGCGCGGCGTTAGCGTCCCCTAAAAATCCGCTGACCGTCACCGAGTGGCCCAGTTGCGCCAGCACCCGCGCCACGTTAATGCCCTTGCCGGCGGCATCCAGACGGGTGCCATCGGCCCGGTTCACACTGCCCAGGGTGATCGTGGAAACCCCGGCGGTCAGATCCAGGGCGGGATTGAGCGTGAGGCAGAGAATCCTGGCCATTACAGGGCCTCCAGGGCATCGCGGACCTCGACTGCGCTGGCCTTGCCAAGGGCCAGTTCCGCCTGCTGACGGGCGCCGTCCAGGGTCAGACCACGGATGCAGGCCTTGACCAGCGGCACCCGGCGGCTGGTCACCGACAGCTCATCCACGTCCAGCCCCACCAGCACGGGAATCGCCTGGGGATCGGAAGCCAGTTCGCCGCACACCCCCACCCAGCGATGATGGGCATGGGCGGCTTCCACCGTCAGCTGGATCAGGCGCAACACCGCCGGGTGCAGGCCATCGGAGTCGGCGGACAACTGACCGTGGCCGCGATCGATGGCCAGGGTGTACTGGGTCAGGTCATTGGTTCCGATGGAAAAGAAATCCACTTCCGGCGCCAGGGTCCGTGCCAGCAGGGCACAGGAGGGGATTTCGATCATCACCCCCACCTGGACATCGCTGGCGGGCACCTCGGCCTGCACCTTTGACACAATCGCCCGGGCGGCACGGAACTCCTCCAGGTCCTTGACCATGGGAAACATGATGCGCAGGGGACGGTCGCCGGCAGCGGTTAACAGCGCGCGCACCTGGGTTTCAAGTATCTCCGGCCGGGTCAGCGACAGGCGGATGCCGCGCATGCCCAGAAACGGATTGTCTTCCTTGGGCAGGGGCCAGTAATCCAGCGGTTTGTCACCGCCGACATCCAGGGTACGAGCCACCAGGGGCAGGCCATTCAGGGCGTCGAAGGCATGGCGGTACTCCCGCACCTGGGTGTCGAGATCCGGTGCTTCCGGGTGCGCCATGAAGATGAATTCGGTGCGCAGCAGACCAATGCCGTCCGCTCCCCGCTCCACGGCATCCGGTGTGTGGGCAGTATTGCCGAGATTGGCGCAGACCTCGAGGGTGTGGCCGTCGCGGGTAGTGGCGGGTTGGTGGCGGTGTTCATGGGCTTGCGCCTGCAGGGTTTCCAGTTGTTCCAGCCGGCGACGGATACGTTCGCAACGCTCCGCGCCGGGATTGGGCACCAGGCAGCCACGCTCGCCATCCACCACCAGGTCGGCGCCATCGGCGATGGTCAGCACCTGTTCCCCGGCGCCCACCACCGCCGGCAAACCCAGGGCACGGGCGAGAATGGCGCTGTGGGACGTGGCGCCGCCACGGGCGGTCACCAGACCCCGAACGCGGGAGGTATCCAGGCGGGCGACATCGGAAGGTCCGAGATCATCCGCCACCAGTATGTAGGGCGCCTCCGGCGGCGTCGGCATGGCCACGCCACAGAGATTGGCCAATACGCGCCGGCCGACGTCCCGCAAATCGGCAGCACGCTCTGCCAGCAGGCGGTCGGCCAGCGCTTCCTGGGCCCTGGCGGCGGTATCGATGGCTTTCCACCAGCCCGCCTCGGCGGACCCGCCTTCGTTGATGGCTTCCACTGCCGCCTGGTAGAGGTCATCGTCCTGCAGCATCTCCACATGCACCGACAGGATCGGTGCCGCCTCGCCCCCTTCGGCGTAACGAATCAGCGTCCGTAACTGGCCATCGGCGTCATCAACGGCCCGATTCAGCCGCTGGACCTGCTGTTCACTGTCGTCAGCGGTGGCGGGGTAATCCAGGGTCGGCTGGCGCAGGACGAACGCCGGTGCCAGGGCCAGGCCGGGGGAGGCGGCAACGGCTTTCAATGGCTGGTCATTCACCAGCGGCTCGGGCGCGGCCCGGGATTGCTCCGGCGCGTGCTGTTCACTGGACCGCAACGGGGCTACTTCTTCTCCCAGCCCTTCGGTAATCGCCCGGGAGAGGTCTGCAACGGCCTGTTCAGCCTCATCCCCCGTGGCTGACAGCAACAGCACCTGACCACGGCGTGCACCCAGACTGATCACCCGGGTCAGGCTGGTGGCGGACACCGCGCTACCATCGCCGTCCAGCAATCGCACCCGGATACTGGCATTGTGACGCCGGGCTTCCTGCACCAGCTGTTTCGCCGGTCGGGCATGCAGCCCGTGGGCATTGAGCAAGGTCACTTTCGCGGTGACCGCATTCGCCGCCTCGCCGGACAACCGGGCCAGCAAAGCATCAGCCCCCAGCCCTTCGATGGATTCGTTGCGGGCGAGGAAGTTATCAATTCGATCCAGCAGGTCATGGCATTCATCCCCCTGACCGGCGAGACAGAACACCCCCTTGAGTTCCGCCGTTGGCTTTTTCGGGGTCGCCAGTGACAGGGTGGGACGTTTGGCACCGACCGTATGATGGGTCAGCCAGAACCCCTGCCCAAGCGCCACCGGCGGCTGGCCAACGATCTCGCTGAGAAAGTCCGTGCCCACGCACTGGAGACTCTGCAGACGGGCCGCCGCGATCAACGCCAGCTCATTGGCTGTTCGGGCCTCCACCCCCAGGCACAGGGTGTCACCATCGCATTTCGGCACCACCGGCGCCCGGGACAGCAGTGCCACCAACTCGGAGGCATCCGCCGTCTTCGCCAACTGGTCGGCGAGGCCCGGCTTGTCCAGCACGCGGGTCAGATGCCGCAGGATATCCAGGTGCTCATCGGACTGGGCGGCAATGGCCACCAGCACATGAACGCGAGCGCCATCGTGCCAGCTTATACCTTGTGGGAACTGCAGAATGCGGATACCGGTCTCCAGCACCGCGTCACGACTTTCAGGGGTACCGTGGGGAATGGCAATGCCATTCCCCAGAACGGTGGAAGACTGCCGTTCCCGGGCCATCATGCCGGCCAGGTAATCCGGAGAAGTGCGGCCGGCGGATTCCAGATCCCGGGCAGCCTGCTGCAGTGCATCCTGCCAGTCAGTGGCGGTTGCGCCGAGTCGAACGTCGTTGGCGGTCAGCGTCAGCATGATCGTTGCCTCGCTTTGTTGTTGTGATACGGAGGTATCATATTTTCATTGCTGAATCGTGTCAGCATGCTTAGAATCGATAATGAAACAGATATGATCAGAAATCAAGCAATCTCTGGATACCGATAACAAGCCGAGGGAGTAGCCGTTCATGACACTCGCCGAACTAGCCCGCCTGGCCGGTGTATCAAGAACCACCGCCAGCTATGTCATCAATGGCCAGGGAGCGGCACGGCGGATCAAGCCAGACACCATCGATAAGGTTCTGGCGGTGGCCCGCGAACACAACTTCCAGCCAGATACCCAGGCCGCCGCCCTGCGGGGAGGCGCGAGCCGAACGCTGGGATTCATCCTGCCGGACCTGGAGAACACCAGTTACGCCCGGCTCGCCAAACTGCTGGAGCAAGGCGCGCGCGCGCAGGGCTACCAGTTGCTGATTGCCGGTTCGGACGATAATCCGGAGACTGAAAAGGCCTTGGCCCAAGCCCTCAAGGCGCGGCGCTGCGACGCCCTGATCGTCGCCAGTGCCCTGGCCCGGAACGATCCTTTCTACCCCGGATTACAGAAGGAGGGGCTGCCAGTGATAGCGGTGGACCGGGCCCAGTCGCCGGAAATCATCCGTTGTGTGGTCAGTGATAACCGGACAGCGGCGGAGGCCCTGACCCGGTCCGTGCTGGACAGTGATACCAGGACCATCGCCTGGCTTGAAGCCGTTCCCGGGATTGCCATGACGCGGGAGCGCCGCGAGGGCTTTCTGGCCGCCGCCGATCACCCCGGTGTCACAACTATCGTAGAAAGTGGCCCCCATTATGACCGAGCCACCGGTGCCGAGATGATGCAGCGGATCCTCCGGGAGCGAGGCCTTCCAGACGCCCTGGTAACCGCCTCCTACACCCTGCTGCAGGGGGTGCTGGATGTACTGCTGGAACAACCCGGGGGACTGCCGCACGACTTGCGCCTGGCCACCTTCGGCGATGACCGCCTGCTGGATTTTCTGCCGCTTGCGGTGAACTCCCTGCCCCAGAACCATGAGGCCATTGCCAATGCGACCCTGGCACAGGCGATGGCCGCTATTGGACGTGAGAGCGCGGTTAAAACTGTCACCATTAACCGAACGCTCAAAAATCGACCAGTCGCCAGGAGAAACCATTAAGATATAATGTTGCAGCAAGAGTGATGACTTTGTGTTAGCTTCGTGTGCGTACTAGCGTGCACCAGCACGGGGCATGCTCTCATCAACGACCACTCTGCCAGGGAGGTGACAATGGCTGACGTACCAATCGTCCCCGAGCAGAATCATCTGCTGGCGGCCTTGCCGAACAGCGCCAAAGCGCGGATTTTTCCACAGCTCAAGCTGGTTGAAATGGAGCTGGGTGAGGTGATTTACGAATCCGGCCAATCCATCGAGTCTGTCTATTTCCCGACCAACTGCATCATTTCACTGCTTTACGTTATGCTCAGCGGCGCTTCCGCCGAAATCTCGGTGGTGGGTAACGAAGGTATGGCCGGTATTGCAGTATTCATGGGGGGAAACAGCACCCCCAGCCGTTCCATTGTGCAAAGCAGAGGCTTTGCTTACCGGATGCCTTCGACGGAACTCAAAGTTGAGTTCAACAACGACGCCGACGTGCGGGTTCTGATGCTGCGTTATACCCAGGCGCTGATCACCCAGATGTCCCAGACCGCCGTATGTAACCGCCACCATTCGATCGATCAGCAACTGTGTCGCTGGCTGCTGTTATCTCTTGATCGTCTCCCGGACAACCGGCTGACAATGACTCAGGAGCTGATCGCCAACATGCTGGGCGTCCGCCGGGAAGGGGTCACCGAGGCCGCTGGCAAGCTGCAGAAACTGGGCGTCATCGAGTATCATCGCGGCCACATAACGGTCATTGACCGGTCACGCCTCGAAGCGCTCTCCTGTGAATGCTACGCCGTAGTGAAGCGGGAAACCGACCGCCTGGCTTCCGACAACCTGAAGTACTAGTGTCCCGTCTGGCTAATTCGTTAACCTACTGCGGGGCACTAGGTTGATTGGTGGCTTTCCAGGACAGGGTTCAGCCCCCCGATCACGGGCCGCCGGTTCAATATCTTGACCCGGTACATGGCTGTATCCGCTTGTTTCAGAAGCTCGTTGGCGGTCTCCCCGTTGTCGGGATAGACACTCACCCCGATACTGAGCTCAAGCGCCACATCATGCCCTTCGATATCTATTGGGACAGCAACGGCTTCACGTATTTTGTCAGCCACGGCAAAGGCGTGGTCGGGCTGGGCGATCTCGCTCAATAACACCACAAACTCATCGCCGCCATAGCGGCAGATTGTATCCGTCGCCCTTACACAACTCTGCAGTTTTCCGGCCAGTGCCGCCAGGATAATGTCACCGCTGTCATGGCCGAGAACGTCATTGATATCCTTGAAATTATCAAGATCAATGAACAGCAGGCCCATCTGTTTGCCGTGTCGCCGGGCCAACGCAAGGGACTGCTCGAATCGCTCATAGAACGCGTTGCGGTTGTGCAGGCCGGTCAGCTCATCATGCTGGGCAAGATACGCCATGCGGGCGGTGGTTTCCCGGGAAAAGCGGGCGTCATGGAATACAATCACCGCTCCGACAACGACACCGAAGCGGTTGTGGATAGGCGCCGCCGAGTCTTCGATCGCAAGCTCCACACCGTCTTTGGCTACCAACAGTGCGTTCGCTTCCAGTGCCACAATGCAGTCTGACTGAATGGCGCGCCGGGCCGGATCGGCTTTCGGTTTGTGGGTGCTCGCATCCACCACACGAAAAATGTCACTCAAGGGCCGCCCGATGGCTTCGTAGCGGCTGAAGCCGGTCAGCGTCTCTGCCACCAGATTCATGTAGGATACCCGCCCGTCAATATCGGTGCTCAACACCGCATCACCTATGGAGTCGAGGGTGACCTGGGCCCTTTCCTTCTCCTCGAACAGCTCCTCCTCGGCCTTTCGCCCAGCCTTCTCACGGGCTTTATAGGTGCTGATATCCTCTATCGTATGTACATAGCCGTCGCCGGGCGCGTTGTCGGTCAACATCGCCGCGTTGTGGCGGGCCCAGATAACCTCTCCGTTTGCACGCTTTAACCGCGTTTCACACAGGAACGACTTATGTCCCTGCACCGCCGCGTTCCATTGGCGGAGGATCCGGTCATGATCCAGCGGATGGACAACCGAACTCCAGTGCGATCCGATCAGCTCGTCGCCGGTCCAGCCACAGAGTTTCTGATAGGCCGCATTGCTATAGAGGCATTTGCCATATTGGTCCGTCACCAAAATGCCCAATGGCAGGGCATCACTGAGTGGAATGCTTTTTTCCAGGCCGGCGTTGGCCTGTGTGTCCGCCGCCATCGGGAAGAAATCTCGATATCGCAGCATGGTTTACTCCCAGTTTTCGATATTTCCGCAGCTTCACGGTTCGGCAACGCTTCTCGTTTCTAACACTAGGGGCTCAGGCCACACATCGTCCGTTCGCTAACGCACACAGGAGGATTCCTCTGGGCGGAAACCCCAACACTCGCTATTCCGGGGCCTCAAGGTGGAGTAGACTCAATTGACGTAACTCAGACACCGGATTTGGGAGGCACAGTTTTGGGAGGCACTATGGACGACACCCACGAAAACCCGAATGCCGAAAGCCATGAACGGCTGCGCCGCAGCGCCAGGGACCTGATCGACCACGGTGTGCCGCCGCCCAACCATAGCGGTACGCTCAGCGTGGAGGCGCTGCAACTGCTTTACCAGCGCGCGAGCAAACCCGAATCCGCCGCCGACGCCCTCAAGCTACTCCATGAGCTTCAGACCTATCAGGTGGAGCTGGATCTTCTGCATGAGCAGCTTCAGGCTAACGAACACGAAATCAGCGAAGAACTGGCATACTATAAGTCGCTCTATGAGCTGGCTCCCGCCGCCTATCTGATCGTCGCTAACGACGGTGAGATTATTGAAGGCAACCAGGCCGCAGGCGTGCTTTTCGATGAATCCGCACAGCCACTGACCGGCAAGGCCCTGTACGCGCTTCTGGCCCCCGGCCAGGAAAGTGCAGTGAACGCACTGCTCAGAAAGACGAAAGAACAAGACTCAGGTAAACAGGGCGCTGCAAGCGTATCGGTTGAGCTCCCGGATCTCAGGAGGCTGACGATTACCGCAAATTCTGCCCTCTCCGGCGACTGTGTTTTGATGATCCTGACTGAAGCCACGACAGGCTCCGCCAGGTCCTGATGCGTATTGTTGGTATTGGCGCGTCCGCCGGCGGCCTGGCTTCCCTTGAGGACTTTTTTCGCAATACGCCGTGCGATACCGGCATGGCGTTTCTGGTGGTGCAGCATCTGGACCCGACCCAGAAGGCAATGCTGCCGGAACTCCTGCAGCGCTATACCGAAATGCCGGTGTATGAAGCGGAGCAGAACATGCCGGTTCGTGCGGATTCGGTCTATGTCATCCCACCGAACCGGGAGCTGCGGGTGGTTGATGACACCCTGAAACTGGATCAGCCAGCGCAACCCCGAGGGCTGCGCCTACCCATCAATGTGCTGTTCTCATCCCTGGCCAGCGCACAGAGTGAGCGGGCCATTGCTGTTGTACTCTCCGGCATGGGCTCTGATGGCACTCTGGGCCTGCAGGCCATCAAAGCCACTGGCGGGCTGTCGGTGGTGCAGACTCCTGACTCGGCGCAATTCGATGCCATGCCCCAAAGCGCCATAGCCGCGGGATGTGCCGACATTGTGGCGCCAGCCGATGAATTACCGGATCGCATACTGGCTTATGTCCGACGCGTTCCCGAACCGGGCCGTAGCCCGGAACACACCCCCAAGGCCCACACTTCGCTGACGCGGCTGGACCCCATTCTCCGCTTGTTGCGACAGTACACCCGGCACGATTTTTCCCTTTACAAGCCGACGACTCTGAACCGTCGGATTGAGCGCCGCATGGCCATTCATGCTATCTCGGATCTGACCGATTACACCCGCTTCCTGAGCGAAAACAACCAGGAAGTAGAGCTGTTGTTCCGGGAATTGCTGATCGGTGTTACCCAGTTTTTCCGGGATCCCGAAACCTGGGACTACCTGGTCGATACGGGGCTGCCAGAACTTCTTTCCCGGCAGCCACCGGAACACACCCTGCGCGTCTGGGTAGTGGGCTGCTCAACCGGGGAGGAGGCCTATTCCCTGGCCATTGCGTTCACCGAAGCTCAGGAACACATCGGACCAGGCAGGAAACTGGACCTGCAGATCTTTGCCTCTGATATCAGCCCGGAAGCCATTACCGTGGCGCGACGAGGGCAATACCCACTGAATATTGCAGACTCCGTGTCGGAAACCCGGCTGTCGCGCTTTTTCACCAAACACGACAACCATTACCAGATACGGCCATCGATACGGGACAAGGTATTGTTTGCCCGGCACGATGTCATTCTGGATCCACCTTTCACCAAGCTGGATCTGATTGCCTGCCGCAACCTGCTGATTTATTTCGACCTCGCGCTGCAACGGCGGATACTGCCGTTGTTCCACTACAGCCTTCGTCCCAACGGATTGTTGATGCTCGGCAGCTCGGAAACCATTGGCCGGCTGAATCATCTGTTCGCACCGCTGAAGCCGAAAATGCGCCTGTACCGATGCAAGCCCTTCCAATCCGTCCGCCACTCTGACTTCCTGCTAAAATCGTTTCCTCCGATGTCCACCCTGCCCAAGGAGCATCCCGTGCCATCCAACCAGGTTCCCTCACAAGAGGTTGCCACCACCCTGCAATCCGCCGCGGATTATCTGCTGCTGCAGGTCTATTCACCGGCCGCTGTGGTGCTCAATGCGGACGCCGATATCGTTTATATCAGCGGGCGTACCGGCAAGTATCTGGAACCCGCAGCCGGCAAGGCCAACTGGAACATCCATGCCATGGCCCGGGAAGGGCTGCGCGAACCCCTGTATACCGCATTGAAACAAACGCCTGGCGAAACAGAACCGGTGGAGCTCACAGGATTATTGGTACAGACCGACGCTGGCACTCAGGCCGTTGACGTGACCCTTCAGGCCATCCGTGAACCCGATGCCCTGAAGGGCATGACCATGGTGGTGTTCCGCGATGCACCCGCACTGGCGGCCTCCCGGCGCAGCAAACCTGCTTCGGCGGCCGACTCGGACCACGCTGCGGAAATCCAGCGGTATCAGAAGGAAATTGAAAGCCTGCGACAACAGGCAAAGCGGACGCGGGAGGAACTGCAGGCGTCCAACGAAGAGCTTCAGTCCACCAACGAAGAGCTGCAGTCCGCCAATGAAGAATTGACAACGTCCAAGGAAGAAATGCAGTCAATGAACGAGGAACTGCAAACCATTAACACGGAGCTGCAAACCAAGCTGGATGACCTCGCGCTCGCCCAGAGCGATATGCAGAACGTGCTCAACAGCATCGAAATCGCGGTTCTGTTCCTGGATCAGGACCTGAATGTGCGGCGCTATACCGAGCGGGCCGCAGCCATTATCAGCCTGCGGGAAAGCGACATCGGCCGCCCGCTCAGCGACCTGACCACCAGCCTCCGTTACCCGGAGCTTCAGGACGACGCCCGGCAAACCCTGACGACCCTGGCGGTCAGCGAGAAGCAGATTACCACCGACGATGACCGCTGGTTTTCGGTCAGGATCATACCCTACCGGAGGTTGGATAATGTGATTGACGGGGTCGTCATCACCCTGGTGGATATCACCGCGACCAAGAAACTGGAATCCTCCTTACGGAAGAAACCCGAGGCCTGACCGGGTGGCCAGGCCGGGCTCTTCCACAAGATCCCTGAGTGGCTCGCTATAATCTATTTCAGCTCCATATCATTGCTGACCGATTTAACGCCTTTCACTCCACGGGTCACTCTGACGGCAGTATCAATGTCGGCCTGCGAGCTTACGAAGCCCGACAGCTGTACGACACCCTTATACGTCTCAACGTTGATTTCGGCACTCTTCAGCGTTGATTCATTGAAAATCGCGGCCTTAACCTTGGTGGTGATCACCGTATCGTCGATATACTCACCGGTGCCCGAACGGGATTCGGTAGAGGCGCACCCGACGAACAAGGCCAGCAGCACCGCTATCGCCAGCATCGGGACCAATCCCATTATTCTTTCCATATCTTGCGCTCCTGTTCTCGCCAACACCAGACATCGTGTGGCCCTGGCCGGGCCATGCCCCGGTGGTTGGCTGACCGGGCACTCTCAAGGTTAACGCTGCCCCCCGCATCGAGTCTGTTCGATTGCCAACACAACCCGCCGGCCAGCTTCCCGAATCGGAGCTTTACGGGAACCACCAGCGAGGCAAAAGCCGGGTGATTGCCGGTTGCAGAAACCGGTCATCAATCAGCCAGATCACGCCCCGGTCCTCCGGGGTACGAATCACTCGCCCGGCCGCCTGGGCGACTTTCTGCAGGCCGGGAATCTGATAGGTATAGTCGTAGCCGGCACCGAATCGCTGCTCGAGACGGGCCTTGAGGATTTCATGCCAGGCATCGAAGGGCGGCAGGCCGAGAGTGGCCACAAAGGCGCCGATCAATTGATCGCCAGGCAGGTCGATGCCCTCGCTGAACACGCCGCCCAGAACCGCAAAAGCAACACGCCCCTCAGGCTCCTGAAAGCCCGCCAGGAACTCCGCCCGCTGCTGCGGACTCATCCCGGGCTGCTGGGTACGCTGGGGAATGTCCGGCGCCTCTTTGGCAAGGGTCTCACTGACCGCCCGTGCATACTTGAAGCTGCTGAAAAACGCCAGGTAGTGACCAGGCCGTTCGCGGAATTGCCGGGCGATAAGGTCCGCGATGGGCTGTAGGGAGGCCTCCCGGTGATTCTGACGGGTGCTGATGCCCGGCGTGAAATGCACCTGTAACTGGTCAGCGCTGAACGGGCTGGGCAGGGACGTGAAGCGGGCATCCTCTGGCATACCCAGCAGGTCCCGATAATAGACGCCAGGACTCAATGTGGCAGAGAACAACAGGACCGATTGCGCCGCCTCGAACCGCTCCCGCAGAAAATCCGCCGGTATCAGGTTCTGGATGGTGAGGCTCGCCCGGCCCCGGCCAGTGCGCTGGAATTCGCACAGGGAATGATCACCGAAGGACTCCGCCAGCTTCATGAAGGCCACGCTTTCAAACAGCAGTTCCTGCAGGGCGAGGTCCGGCGGATTGTCCGTCAGGTAATCAGTGAGGTTGGAGACCAAGGCTTGCAGCGCCCCCAGCAGTTGCGAAGGCAGGGTTTCCAGAAACATCGAGGTGTCGTCGTCGGTCTGATGATCCCGGATCAGGCTCTGCCAGGCCCGGCCAGTCCGATCAATTGCCGCCTTCAACGGTCTCGGGGCGATCTTTTTGACCTTCAGCAATCGTTGCTGTTCCAGCCGCACGGAATACATGCCCCGGCCCCGGTCCACCAGGTTGTGGGCTTCATCCACCAGCACGCTGGTCTTCCAGTTGTTCTGGCGAATCAGGCCGTGGAGCAGGGCGGACTGGTCAAACAGCCGGTTCACATCGCCAATCACCACATCACACCAGCGCGCCATCTCCTGGGCGAGAAAATAGGGGCAAATGCCGTGACCTGCGGCGATCTTCGCCAAAGTTGCCTGATCGAGCGTACCGGTGGTCTGTGCAGCCTCGGCCCGGGCATCCGGCAGGCGGTCGAAAAAGCCTTTCGCCAGCGGGCAGGAATCGCCGTGGCAGGCCTTGTCCGGGTGCTCGCAGGCATCGTCTTTCGATACCAGCTCCAGAGTTCGCAGCGGCCAACGTGGCAGATTCTGAGCGGTCCGCAGGCGGGCCACCGCATCCATGGCCAACTGGCGGGCGGTATTGCGACAGGTAAGGTAAACCAGTCGGTCCTGTTGCGCCGCCGGCATGGCCATCAGGGCCGGAAACAGGGTGCCGAGGGTTTTTCCCAGACCAGTGGGAGCCTCCAGCAATAAAGTGCCGGACTTTACCGAATTCTTGTACACCGTTTCCGCCAACTGGCGTTGCCGGGGCCTGAATTCGGCAAAGGGAAACGTCAATTCGGATAACAGGGCATCCCGCAGCGCCCGATGATGGGCTTCCTGCTCGGCCCAGGCCTTGTACTGCCGGCACAGACCTTCAAGCTCCTGCCAGAGCTCATCCGCTGTGGCGGTTTCCATCACCGGGGTTTCCTTGTCCTTGCCGGTGTCGTAGTAGATCAACGCCAGTTCCAGTTTCTTGCGGTTCTCCTGCCGGCACAGCAGGGCACCGTAGGCTCTGAGCTGGGCGCGGTGGAGCGCGCGCTGGTGCTCGCGAATACGGGACAAATCGCCCCGGTGGGTCTTGATCTCCTCCAGCCGGCCCTTGTGCGGATTGTAAACATCCGCTCGCCCAGAGAGCACTAATCCCAGACACTCCCCGGTCAGTAAGTACTCGCTTTTGTAGCCATAGCCCCGCCGGGACTGAATGGCCTGATGGCCGGCAATGCCCTCTTCGGCACTGGGTGCCGGCGTGTAGCGGAAATCCAGATCACCGTGGCGAGCAGCGAACTCACAAAGGGTACGGACAGCAACCTTCATCCGCTGTCCTCATCTGCCTGCCAGCGCACGTAACAGACACTGGCGGGCATGCCCTCCCGGGCAAAGAAAGCCAGCCAGCGCCGCTGGTGATCCTGCAGCCGGTCGCCGGGCCCCTTCACTTCGATCATCTCGTAACACAGCTCCGCACCGGCGGCCTCGGGGCGAAACCGTATCAGGTCCGGGAAGCCGCTGCGATGCTCCTTCAGGTTGTGCAACAGGCGCTCAAACAACCGCTCCAGGTGAGGCGCCGGAATACAGTCCATGGCCATGATTAGCAGGTCTTCCGACATTACCGGCCAGACCACGAAAGGATTGGCAATACCCTGCTTCTCCTGCCAAGCCTCGAGGATGCGTTGCCGGTAATCGCCCTCCCGCAACCGCGCAAAACACCGGTCGAAGTCATGCTGACGCCGGACCACGAAGTCTTCCCGCGTCAGATCCGCCGGGCCCACGTGAAAAGGATGGAAGAACGCGCCGGGAATGGCCGCGAAAATGGTGTCCCAGCACAGCAGCCCGAACAGCCCATTGATCAGGGTGTTTTCCACATAGAACACCGGAGCCTCATCGGTTCCCAGATATTCCAGGGCGGCCAGTTCCACCGGACCGGTATCGGGTTTTGGCACGGTCACGGTAAATTCGCGGATTGGCGGCGGTGTATCCACCACCGGCGGTGCCTCACCCATTTTCGGCGCCAGCCGTTTCAGGATACGCGCCAGCCCCTGGGCCTCGGCATCGCTGAGATCCCGGGTGTGCCACTGGCGGGCAATGTCCCAGGCTTCCCCGAAACGTTTCAGGCGCTCCAGCAACCGCAACTGTTTCAGCCGCGCCTCCCGGTGGTGACTGGCCGCCAGCACTTCCAGCGCCAGTTCCCGCTCGCCCTGCTGCTCCGCCTGCCGGCCCAGCTCCAGCAGCAACCGCTCCCGCCGACTGGTCAGCCAGGGATTATCGGTGGTGCCCGGTACATCCGGCCACACCTCGATGGCGGGCACGCCCTCGTCCAAGCGCTCACGGCAGTGGTGCATCTGCAGGTAGCAATCCACATCCGCCCGCTGATGAAAGGCCCGGGAATCGGTGGAGAAGGTCACCTGCTCATATTGTTGATAACCCAGTTCCACCAGCACGAAATCAGTCCAGCTCTGGCGAAGGTTGCCGAAGAACATCAAACGGATGCGGTCAAACAGAGGCATATCCTGTAGCCGAACCACTGCCGGAACCTCATCACCAACCCATTCCTCCGGACGTTGCGGGTCCGGGAAATGTTCAGCCAGCACTTCACGCATTCGGGCTTTAGGCAGGGTTCTCGGTAGATTCCGCTCAACCAGCCACTCGGCAAACACTGGTCGGAGCTCCGCCAGGGTAAACAGCCGAAACAGGTCATCAATGCCAAGCAGAGGGGACAACTCCAGCCAGTTGCTGTCGCTCAGTTCGACCAAGGCGTCAGCCACGGATCCCGGTAGTTCCGGATAGTTCAGCTTATCTACCCGAAACAACTCGCCAGTACGCATCACCATGCGCGTCAGCAGTCCCCGCGCGGCGGTAGATAGCTCGAAGAAATTACCTAAACGGGATTGCTCATCGGCGGTCAGTAGATCCCCGTGGTGACTGGTCACCCACGACACGACTGTGTCCATGTTCCTCAAGTAATACAGGGGATCTTCAAGGTCCGCCGTCTGGGGGCGTTGGCCTTTTAATTCGGTGGTCATACTGTTCCAGGGAACCTTATTGAGGGACCGCAACTACCTTAGCCTGCACGCGATCGAGCGGGTAAGATCTTCCAAAATCGTGCGGAGCCATGGATGGCGGAGCCGAGCGTACAGGGACGTATTCACAGCGTATTTTGGAAGATCTTACCCGCTCGGTCGCAGTCCACCCAACTCTACGATGACCAAGAACAAGCCTCAAATCCCCAGATCCGCCGGCTGCATCTGTACACCACCGATTTTCCATTCGTCTTCGACCTGTACCATCCGGTAAAAAACATCCCAGCGCTTGCCTTCCGGTCCTTTCAGACGCACCACCTGAATCTCGAAATCACCATGCGGCACCCGTCTCATAAATTCAATGGCGTTTGCCCGGTGAACCGCAGGGTACGCCTGCTTCACCATCGCCATAAACACATCGGAGCTGCCGAAGCGACGTTTTATGCCATCCGACGCCACCCTCCAGGCTGCTTCATCATCGTCGTTGGCGAACGCTTCTATCTGCTTCAATATGGTGGCCTGGATGGCGGAATCCTTGTCATCCGCATGGGGCGAAACCGGTACCATAAAAACCAGCACTGCAATCAACAACAACGCCGGAGGTCCGGACCGGGCACGAATCATGGACGAGATCATAAGCGGCGTCCTTCAAAGGGAACCCTACTACCAGCTTACGCCATTCTTTGGTTGGCGGATGGGTTTTCGAGAAATTTCACCCGGGTTTGCGCTACTCTGTAGTCGCCACGTTTACCCGGACCCCAAAAGAGCAGGTATGCCCGAGACAAACGCCATCGAACCCGGCTTTCACGCCATCCACGCCAACCATCTGGAAGACCTGCGCCGTGCCGTGGTGTACATCTGCCGGCAGAACCCCATGCCGCCGCTGCAGAGCGAAACCTTTCTGGTACAGAGTAACGGTATTGCCCAGTGGCTGAAGCTGGCGCTGGCGGAGAAGCGCACGGATGACGGTGTCGAGGGCGGGCTCGGCATTGCCGCCGGCATGGACTTCCTGTTCCCGGCCCGTTTCATCTGGCAGGCCTACCGGGCGGTACTGCCAGACGGGGAAGTGCCGGAGCAGTCTCCTTTCGACAAACGCCGGCTGGTATGGCGGCTGTACCGGCTGCTGCCGGAACTGGTGGGGCAGGATGAGGCGTTCACCCCGCTGGCCCGGTTTCTGGAAGGCACCGACCCGGATCTGCGGAATTTCCAGCTGGCCGAAAAAGTGGCGGACCTGTTCGACCAATACCAGGTGTTCCGCGCCGACTGGCTGGCCGCCTGGGAGCAGGGCAAAGATGTGATCATCACCGCCCGGGGCGAAGAAAAAGCCCTGGACCCGGAAACCCGCTGGCAACCGTTACTCTGGCGCAAGCTGGTGGAAGACGTGGGCGAAGCCTCCGATACCAGCCGCTCGCAAATCCATACCCGGTTTATGGAACAGGGCCAGCACATTCACACCCCGGCCAATCCGGTCCGGCTGCCCAGACGCATTGTGGTGTTCGGCGTGTCGTCACTGCCCCGACAGGCGCTGGAAGCCCTGTACGTTCTCAGTCGCTTCAGCCAGGTGGTGCTGTGCGTTCACAATCCCTGCCAGTTCTACTGGGCGGATATCATCAGCGACCGGGAACTGCTGAAAGCCGAACGCAAGCGGGGCGCGGCCCACCCGGTGTTGTCACAGATTGACGATCCGGATCAGCTGCACCAGCACGCCAACCCGCTATTGGCAGCCTGGGGCAAGCAGGGCCGGGACTATATCCGTCTGCTGGATGAATTCGACAACCCGGACGACTACCGCGGCAGCTTCCAGACCCCGGACCAGAAGATCGATATTTTTTCGGAACACGGTGCCGGCGAGAAGCCCCGCCTGCTGCACCAGTTGCAGAACGATATCCACAACCTGACCCCGCTGCAGGAAATCCGCGAGCAGCAGCGGCAGCTGGATCTGACCCACGACCATTCCCTGGTGTTCCACGATGCCCACGGCCCCCAGCGGGAAGTGGAAATCCTGCACGACCAGCTGTTGGCTGCATTCAATGCTGATCCCGACCTGCGACCCCGGGATGTCATCGTGATGGTGCCGGATATCAACGTCTATGCGGCCCATATCCAGGCCGTGTTCGGCCGTTACCAGCCCGGCCGCAAGCGCCATATACCCTTTACCATTTCCGATCAGGGCCAGCGTCACCACGAACCGGTGCTGATTGCCCTGGAAACCCTGATGTCGCTGCCCCGCAGCCGCTTCGGCGTGAGTGAGATCATCAGCCTGCTGGAAGTGCCCGGCATCCGTGACCGTTTTGCCATCAGCGAAGACGAGATTCCCCTGGCCCGGCGCTGGGTGGAAGGCGCCAACATCCGCTGGGGCCTGCACGGCAGGCACCGGGAAAGCCTGGACCTGCCAGCGGACCTGGAGCGCAACACCTGGCAATCCGGCCTGCGGGCCATGCTGCTGGGTTACGGTATGGGCGAGGACGAACCCTGGGCCGGGGTGGAACCGTATGGCGAGATCGGCGGCCTGCAGGCGAGCCTAGCCGGGCGACTGAGTGAATTCGTGCATCAGTTGGAAAGCCTGTGGCAGGCGCTGCAAACCATCCGTACCCCAGACGAATGGGAAACCCTGTTCTCGGACATGCTGGGGCAGTTTTTCCACAAGGTCGAGGGCAGCGACCTGTTATTACTCAACCGCTTCCGCCGCCAGCTGGAACAGTGGCTGGACGACGCGCTGGCAGCGGGGCTGCAAGATCAGCAGCTGCCCCTGAACATCGTCAAGGATGTGCTGCTGGAAGGCCTGGACGAAGGCAGCCTGAACCAGCGCTTCCTGGCCGGCAAGGTGAACTTCGCCACCCTGATGCCGATGCGGGCCATTCCCTTCCGCAAGGTGTGCCTGCTGGGCATGAACGATGGCGACTATCCCCGCTCCCGGCCGCCGGTGGATTTCGACCTGATGGCCCAGGATTATCGGCCAGGGGACCGCTCCCGCCGGGAAGACGACCGCTACCTGTTCCTGGAAGCGCTATTGTCGGCCCGGGAACAGCTGTACATCAGCTGGGTGGGGCGCAGCATCAAGGACGATTCCGAGCGGCCACCGTCGGTGCTGGTGGGACAGCTTCAGGACCATCTCGATAGCCTGTGGACAGTGGCAGGCGCCCCCGATGCAAAAGTCACCAAAGCCCTGACCACCCAGCACCCGCTGCAACCCTTTAGCCGGGACTACTTCCCGCAAGCCAATGGTCTGGAGGAAGGCGAGGGCAGCCCGCCGAAGCCGCTGGCCGAGGTGCTTCGGGCCCGCAACCTGTTCACCTACGAACGGGAATGGCGCAGCGCCCATGGCGTTGAGGCGGCAGAACAGGCGCAGGATGCGCTGCAGTACCAGGTCCCGGAAGAACCCATCACCCTGAACGATCTGGTCAGCTTCCTGAAAAAGCCCATCGACACCTTCTACCAGCGCCGCCTGCAGGTGCGTTTTGACGATGTGGAAGACGAAGACACCGACAACGAAAACTTCGACCTGAACGGCCTGGAGCGCTGGCGCCTGGACAACGAACTGATTCAGGAAAGCCTGCTGAAAGCCGGCACCGAGGAAGAACTGTACGAACGGCTGGAAACCACCCTGAACCGCATGGCCCGTCGGGGCGATCTGGGTATGGGCGTGACCGAACACCGGCTGCGCTCCGAGCTGTCCGGACGTTTGCCGGATCTGTTCGAACGTTACCGGAACGCTCTGGCCGAATGGCCAGAGGCGGTGGCCGAGCCATTGGCCTTAGATTACCGGTTTGAAAATGCCATGGGTTCGGTGGAAGTGGTGGACCTGATCGACAGCCTGCGCTGCAACCCCGAGGGCCAGTTGTGCCGTCTGGTGGTCGCCAGTTCCGGCCTGCTGACCGGTTCCGGTTACAGCAAGAAAGTACGCTACGCCAACCTGATGCGGGACTGGGTGACTCACCTGGCCGGTCAGCTCAGCGGTCAGCCCTTCGAAACCCTGATTCTGGGCAAGGAAGAAGGCCGCAAGTTCCGCTTTACCCCGATGGCGCCGGAACAGGCGAAGCAGCATTTCCATGCGATCCTCAGCCGCTGGATGGACGCCACCACCCGGGCACTGCCGATTCACTGCGAAGCCGGCTTTGCCTGGATCACCAGCTTCTACCAGAGCAAGAAATTCCTGGGCGACCACGAACGGGCGATCAGTGATGCGGAGCAGGCCTACAGCACAGCCCTGGAAAGGGACACGGGCTACCTGCGGGGGGCGTTCGAGAATGCAGAATTACTGCTTGCCAGCGGTGAATTCGAAGCCCTCTTGCATGAACTCTATGTCCCCCTGTGGGAGGCAGAGCAGGGCAAGTCTGCCGCAGAGCAGATCGGGAGCATGGAATGACTGACCAGATGAACAACCGCAATCCGAATCTGAACCCGTTAACCCTGCCCCTGAACGGCAGCGCCCTGATCGAAGCCAGTGCCGGTACCGGCAAAACCTTCACCATCGCCATCCTCTATGTGCGCCTGGTGCTGGGCCATGGCCAGCCATCCGACAGCCCGCTGCAAAACCTGCTGCCGCCCAACCTGCTGGTGGTGACCTTTACCGATGCCGCCACCAAGGAACTGCGGGACCGGATCCGTACCCGCCTGACCCAGGCCGCCGAGGTGTTTTCCGATACCCCGGACGAAGCCGATCCACCGGCGGAAACGGCGCTGATCTACCAGCTACGCAACGAAAGCTATCCGGACCCGGCCACCTGGCCGGAATGCCGCAAGAAACTCCTGCTGGCCGCGGAATGGATGGACGAGGCCGCCGTCTCCACCATCCACGCCTGGTGTAACCGCATGCTCAGCGAGCACGCGTTCGACAGCGGCAGCCTGTTCAAGCTCACCCTGGAAACCGACCAGAGCGAGCTACTGGATGAAGTGGCCCGGGATTACTGGCGCACGTTTGTTTACCCGCTGCCACCGGCACTGATGGACGAAGCTCTGAGCCACTGGAAAACCCCGGCTGACCTGCGCAAGGCCGTGCGCAACCTGATTGATGACCCGGAGAGCCTGGGCACACCGCCGGAAAACGTGCACCAGGCCATCAACCAGGTGGTGAGCGAGCGCCTGGAACGATCGCAGGAACTGAAGGCGAACCCCTGGGCTCAGTGGCAGGGGGAAGTGATCGACCTGCTGAACGAGCTGAACAAGAGCAAACGGCTCCATGGCGGCAGCAAGAACGCCATGGTGAAAACCTGGGACACTCTGATTGCCTGGACCGAATCCGAGGACCTGCTGCCGGAAGGCCTCGATAAGGCCGGGTTCAGGAACCAGACCCCCGAGGGCCTGGACAATATTCTGAAAGGGGATGACTCCGCCCCCCATCACCCGGCCTTCGAGGCTATCGAAGAGCTGATGGCATTCAGCCAGAACCCGCCCAGCGCCAAATCCGACATCCTGCGCCACGCCAGCCACTGGATCGCCGAACGGCTGGAATCGGAAAAACAGAAGCGCTCGGAAATGGGCTTTGATGACCTGCTCACCCGCCTGGACGACGCCCTGCACGGCCCCCGGGGCGACCAGCTGGCCGCCACCATCCGCCGCCAGTTCCCGGTGGCGCTGATTGACGAATTCCAGGACACCGACCCGGTGCAGTACCGCATCTTCAACCGGGTCTATAACGTGGCCGGCAGCGACCCGGACACCTGCCTGCTGATGATCGGTGACCCGAAACAGGCCATCTACGGCTTCCGCGGCGCGGATATCCACACCTATCTGCAGGCCCGCCAGGGCGTACAACAAAGCACCTACACCCTGGGCAGGAACTTCCGTTCCGCCAAACCCATGGTGGCTGCGGTAAACCGGGTGTTCGAACACAGCGACCAGCACAGCCGCGACGGCGCCTTCCTGTTTGGCAAGGGCAACAGCTCGCCGCTGCCGTTCCAGGGGGTGGATGCCAACGGCACCAAACGACTGTGGTCAGTCAACGGCGAACGGCAGCCCAGCCTGGTGTTCTGGACCCACGAATCCGATGAAGAGGGCAAAGACGGCAACCCGAAAGGCCTGGCCAAAGGCGCGGCTACGGTCGATGTGGCCGAGACCTGCGCCAGCGAAATCGCCCGCCTGCTGACCCAGGGTCAGGCCGGACAAGCCGGTTTTTCCCTAACGGACACCCCGGATGATCTGGATCCGGTCACGCCAAAAGACATCGCCATTCTGGTCAACAACCGCAACGAAGCCGGCGCGGTGCGGGACGCGCTCGGTCGCCGTCGTATCAAGAGCGTGTACCTGTCGGACCGGGATTCGGTACTGACGTCTCAGGAAGCCAAAGAAATGCTGTGCTGGCTGCGGGCCTTTGCCGAGCCCCGGCAGTTGGCCTACATCCGCGCGGCCCTGGCCACACCGACACTGGGGCAGTCCTGGCAGGCCATGAATCTGTTACTCACCGATGAGATCGCCCTGGAGCGGGAAATCGAACGCTTTATGGGTTACCAACAGCAGTGGCAGAAACAGGGTGTGCTGCCGATGCTGCGCAGCTTCCTGATGGATTTCCAGGTGCCCGGCCGGTTGCTACAACGGGCCGATGGTGAACGGCGGCTGACCGACATTCTGCACATCGCCGAACTGCTGCAGCAGGACAGCCTGCAACTGGACGGTGAACACGCCCTGGTCCATCACTACACCCAGGTCCTGCGGGCGGCGGACGAGGAAGACGAACACCGCACCCTGCGCCTGGAAAGCGATGCCGGGCTGGTAAAAGTGATTACCGTGCACAAATCCAAGGGTCTGGAATACCCGCTGGTGTTCCTGCCTTTCGGCACCGCTTACCGCGCCCAGAGTGAAAAGCAGGCCTTTGTGCGCTACCACGATGATCAGGGCTCACTGATCACTGTGTTCGACCCGACCCCCGAAGACGTCGCCAAAGCCGATCAGGAACGACTGGGTGAAGACATCCGCAAACTTTACGTGGCCCTGACTCGAGCCCGCTTCGCCACCTGGGTGGGTGCTGCCGCCATCGACAACTGGCAACAAAGCGGCCTGGGGTACCTGGTCACCGGCGAAGCGGAGAGCCTAATCCCGGATTGCCTGAGCAGGCTCGCCGAAGGCGGACCGGAAATCACCGTGACCCCGCTGCCGGAAGCGGACCAGACCCAATACACCGAGCAGGCTCCCGAAGCCCTTGGCCCGGCGCTGGTTTCTACCCGGGAGGCAAAAGAGGATTGGTGGATTGCCAGCTACTCCTCCATCGAATACACCGGCATGACCGGCACCGGAATCGCCTTCACGGGCGAAGTGGAAGACGCCCAGACCCAGAACCTGCTGGAAGAAAGCGCCCAGGATGAAGGGGAAGAAACCGTGCCAACGCTGGACACCCGCAACCACCACAACTTTCCCAAAGGCGCCGGCCCCGGCACCTTCCTGCACGATTTGCTGGAATGGTGCAGCCAACAGGGCTTCCAGCGGGTTGTGGATAACCCCACCATGCTGCGGGAACAACTCACCCGCCGGTGCAGCACCCGGGGCTGGAATGACTGGGTAGCACCACTGGAGCAATGGCTGCTGGCGCTGATCACCCGGCCCCTGCGGCTGGATCGCTCCGGCAGCGAATCCGTCAGCCTGGGTGAGCTGGCTACCCTGCGCCCGGAGCTGGAGTTCTGGTTCGAAAGCCGCAACGTCAGTATCACAAAGCTCGATCAGCTGGTTACCCGGAACACCCTGAATTGCGCTGACCGGCCCCGGGTGGAGGAGAACCACTTCAACGGCATGCTCAAAGGCTTTATTGATCTGGTGTTCGAACACAACGGGCAGTATTACGTGCTGGACTACAAATCCAATACCCTGGGCGAGAACGACAACGCCTACACCGATCAGGCCATGGGCGACGCCATTCTCGACAAACGTTACGACCTGCAATACGTACTCTACCTGCTGGCCCTGCACCGCCTGCTGAAAGCGCGGCTGCCGGATTACGATTACGACCGCCATATCGGCGGTGCCGTCTATCTGTTCCTGCGCGGGGTAAATTCAGCGACTGGAGGCGCCTTCACCGACAAACCACCGAGGGCACTGATCGAACAACTGGATGCCCTGTTTGATGGCGAGTCCGTATCAGGGGAGGTGGCCGCATGAGCCGGACCCGCAAATCCGAAAACCAGATCGCCCTGGACCTGGGGGATGACCTGCCGACGTCAGCCCCGCAGCAGCAAAGCCCTACACCGGCCGTCGATACTGCCGGCCTGTTGGCGAGCCTGGAGCAAACCGAAGCCCTGCTGGACCAGTGGCAACAGGCGGAATGGATTCGCCCCCTGGATGTGGGTTTTGCCCGACTGATCCGCGAACTCTCGGAAGAGCAGGGCGAGTGCCCGAATCCACTGATCCTGCTGCTGGCGGCCCTGACCTCCCATCAGGTGGGCCGGGGCCATGTTTGCATAGATCTGGCCAACCTGCTGGCCGATGCCGGCAACACCCTGTCGCTGCCACCGGAAGAGCCGGTTCGCGACACGCTCACTGAATCCGAAGCAGCGGAACTCAACCATCTGAAACCCGCGGATGTGCTGGCTCGCATCACCCTTTCCGAATGTCAGTCAGCTCTGAACGCCTCTAATGCCGTTAGTGATGGCTCACTTACACCGCCATTGGTCTTGAACGGAACCCGGCTGTACCTGCGCCGTTTCTGGCGATACGAACAGCGTATTGCTGAAGGCATTTTGCAGCGCCTTGCCCTGCCGTCGCCCCTGACAAACCCCGACGCCGGCCCGGCCCGAACTCTGTCCAAAGCCCTTGGCCAACTGTTCCGGTCAGCGGAAGCGGTGGATTACCAGAAACTCGCCTGCGCCCTCGCTGCCCGTAACCGCTTTGCGGTTATTACCGGTGGCCCCGGTACCGGCAAGACCACTACCGTGGTCAACCTGCTGGCAGCGTTGCAGGCCGTAGCGGGAGAATCTCCGGAGCGGGGCGGCCGCAAATACCGTATCCGTCTGGCGGCGCCCACGGGCAAGGCTGCTGCGCGCCTGAATGAATCCATTGGCGGCGCGGTCAGTCGTTTACCACTGGACCAGTTGCCGGGCAACGTGCAACTCGAAGACATTCCCGCCAAAGTCACCACCCTGCACCGCCTGCTCGGCAGCCGGCCGGATACCCGCAAGTTCCGCCATAACCGGGACAACCCGCTGCTGGTAGATATTCTGGTGATCGACGAAGCCTCCATGGTGGACGTGGACCTGATGGCCTCGGTGATTGACGCCCTGCCCGCCAACGCCCAGCTGATCCTGCTGGGGGACAAGGACCAACTGGCCTCGGTGGATGCCGGTGCGGTGCTCGGGGAGTTGTGCCAGCGGGCTCTGGACGCCCACTACACCGAGGAAACCGGCCAGTGGTTGCAGGCGATAACCGCAGATCCGGTCCCGCACGCGCTGATCGACCCGGACGGCCAGGCCCTGGACCAGGCCGTGGCCATGCTGCGCAAGAGTTACCGGTTCCAGGAAGACAGCGGCATTCGCCGGCTTGCCGAAGCGGTGAACACCAGCACCCTGGATGCCAGCGTGTTACGGCAGAGCCGCGATGGCGTGTTCGACGACGTTATCTGGCTCAACGGTCACCAACCGAAACCGGAACTGGAAGAGTCCCTGGCGCTGATCTGCCGCCATGCCGTATCCGGCACGCCGGAGGCGTTCCGCAATGCCGGTCAGGGTCGAGTAGTGAAGGATCAGCCGCTGCCGCCCCCGGTCGGTTACCGGTGTTATCTGGAAAGGATGAACCATCACGGCCTGACCGACAGCAGTTCTCGCGAAGACTGGGACGCCCTGGCGGTTGATGTCCTGGAGGCCTTCAATGATTTCCAGGTACTCTGCGCCCTGCGCAAGGGCCCCTGGGGTGTGGAAGGGCTCAACGACCGGATCGCCCGGCACCTGCTGGCCGAGAAACTGATTCCCCGGGCCGAAGGCTGGTACCCCGGCCGGCCGGTGCTCATCACCGGTAACGACTACAACCTGGGCCTGATGAACGGGGATATCGGCATTGCCTTCAACGTGCCCTGGGACCGAACCGAATCCGGTGAGCCCAAATACACCCTGCGGGTCGCCTTCCCCAGTGGAGACAGCAGCGGCGGCATTCGCTGGATCTCTCCCAGCCGGCTGCAGCAACTGGAAACCGTGTACGCCATGACCGTGCACAAGTCCCAGGGCTCGGAGTTCAACCATACCTGCCTGGTACTGCCGGACCGGCTCAGCCCGGTAATGACCAAGGAGCTGATCTACACTGGCATTACCCGCGCCAGAAACTGGTTCAGCCTGATTACCGGCGATGCCCAGGTGCTGAAGGACAGTGTGGGGCAGCAGGTGGTCCGGGCCTCCGGGCTGGCGCTGAGGCTTGCTGATAACGAGCCCCCGGGACGCCAGTAAGCGGAGGGCCCTGCCAAAACACGCTCCTTCGGCACATCCATGTGACGCTCGGGCTCCGCCATCCCTGGCTCCGCACGGTTTTGGCAGGGCCCTCCGCTTACTGGCTCAACTGGGAGTTATCATCGCTCCGATGCTGCTGCTCCCACAGATGTGCATAGCGGCCACCCCGGGCCAACAGGTCGTTGTGGTGGCCGCTTTCCACAATCCGGCCGCCATCCATTACCAGAATGGCGTCGGCATCCCGCACCGTGGAAAGGCGGTGGGCGATGACCAGCGTCGTCCGCTGCTGGCTGACTTCCTTCAACGCCCCCAGAATGGCCTGCTCGGACAGCGAATCCAGTGACGACGTGGCCTCGTCCAGAATCAGCAGCGGCGGGTTCTTCAGAATCACCCGGGCAATGGCCACCCGCTGCTTTTCGCCACCGGACAGTTTCAGCCCGCGTTCACCGACCCGGGTCTCGTAGCCATCGGGCAGGCTGTGGATAAAGTCTTCCAGATGCGCCATACGCGCCGCTTGGTACACCTCTTCCTCGCTGGCCTCCGGTCGGCCATAGGCCAGGTTGCGATAAAGCGTATCGTTGAACAGCACCGTATCCTGGGGCACCACGCCGATGGCGGCGCGCAGGCTGTCCTGGGTGACGTTGCGGATGTCCTGACCATCGATGGTAATAGCGCCCTTATCCACATCAAAGAAACGGAACAGCAACCGGGCGAGGGTAGACTTGCCGGCACCGCTGGCGCCGACCACGGCCACGGTATGGCCCGCCGGAATGGAAAAATCCACGTCCTGCAGAATCGGTCGGTCCGGGCGATAAGCAAAATGGACGTGGCGGAAGCGAACCTCTCCGTTATCCACAGCCAGCGCCCTGGCATCCGGAGCGTCCTCAATGCCCGGCTGGTTACCCAGCAGCCCGAACAGACGCTCCACATTCACCAGCGCCTGACGGATTTCCCGGTAGACAAACCCCAGAGCGTTTAGGGGGATAAACAGTTGCAACAGGTAGGCGTTGATCATGGTGAAGTCACCCAGGGTGATCTCGCCGCTGGCCACTTCCCGCACCGCCATGGCCATAATCACGATCATTGCCAGGCCGATGATCAGCGCCTGACCCGAGTTCAGGGCCGCCAGTGACAACCGGTTTTTCAGACGGGCCTTTTCCCAGTCTTCCAGATCCCGGTCATACAGTTGAGCCTCAAAGTTCTCGTTATTGAAATACTTCACCGTCTCGTAGTTAAGCAGACTGTCCACTGCACGGGAATTGGACTGGTTGTCGCGGGCATTGGCTTCCCGTACGAACTTGGTCCGCCACTCGGTAATTTTGATGGAGAAGACCACGTAAACGACCACCGACACCAGAATCGCCAGCACGTAGCCCACATTGAACACCACCAGCAGAATCCCTGCGACCAGCAGGATTTCCAGAATGGTGGGCACTATGTTGAACAGGGTGAAACGCAGCAGGAAACTGATACCGTTGGTGCCGCGCTCGATATCCCGGGCCAGGCCACCGGTCTTGCGGTCCAGATGAAAGGCCAGTTCCCGATTGTGCAGATGTTCAAAAACCCGCAAGGACACCCGCCGCATGGCCCGCTCCGCCACTCGCGCGAAGACGGCGTCCCGCAGTTCACTGAACAGGGTGCTGCCAAAGCGGAGCAGGCCGTAAGCCACCACCAGCAGGACCGGAATCCACAACAGCAATTCGCCGCCCCGGTTCTGGTCCAGGTAATCGACAATGTATTTCAGTGCCACCGGCGTCGCCACGGTGGCCAGCTTGGAGATCACCAGAAAGCCCAGGGCCAGGAATACACGGCCACGGAATTCCGCCAAATAGGGCCAGAGACCGGCTATTACCTTCCAGTCCGGTTTGTGGTCAGCGGGGTAGTCGTTGTCGGCGTAGGCGCGCACTTGGTCTTCCTTTGGCTTCGGAGTCGTCGAGCGTGCGGGGTGGAACGGCCTGCCAGGACACGCTGTAAATACGTCCCTGT